>CAYLJB010000005.1:0-56912 GCA_964383785.1 uncultured Fluviicola sp. | reverse complement strand
CATGCCATCTTGAGGGGGTGGTGCCATTAGGTGTGCTGGTTCGAATCCAGTCGTGCGCACAAAAAGAAAAAGCGAATCGTTAAGATTCGCTTTTTCTGTTATAAACATCCATTAATTGTGTATAACTATTGATTCTTTGGAAATACAAAGCGGAAATAAATCACGAAATTTGCAAAGCTTGAAACTAGACAAAATGCTTAGAATTAGCTTCGCTTTGGTAATGCTCTTGGTGTTGAGTGCTTTTGTAACCAAACAAAAGGAGCATACATCTCATTCATCTGCCATCACAAAATCGATGGCCGCAGACGACACTTTGATCGTTGATGACTTGGTTTTTACCAATTTTTTCTCTCCGAATAACGACGGATTCAATGACACATTCATCATTTTGAATGTAGAGAATTATCCAACTAACAGCTTAAAGGTCTTTAACCGATGGGGGGAAGTGGTATACAAAGCTGAACCCTATTTAAATGATTGGAATGGGATGAACAACCAGGATCCTGTTATGGATAACAAATGTACTGATGGCGTTTATTTCTATGAATTTTACAATGGTAAAGGACGTTTGATCACCGGAAAAATCACCTTGAAAAGATGAAAAAGTCAATTGGTCTTTTACTAATTTCATTAGTTTCATTCCAACTATCAGCGCAATTGAGAGGTGGTTATGGAACCTACATGTTAAATCAGAGTGCTTTCAATCCAGGCTTTCAAGATATCACTACCCGCTACGGAGGCAACCTGAATTTTCGCCGTCAATGGATGTCATATGCAGCATCACCGATTACCGCAACTGCTAATGGTTACTACCGTTTTACGCGCAATCATGGAGTAGGAATGGTAACCTCTTATGATAAGATCGATGAAGTAGGAACTTTTGATGTAGGAGCTAGCTACACATATCAGGCCTGGATGACCGATCGCGTTGCCATTGGACTAGGCATCAAATTGGGATTTAGTCAACGATCCATCGGAAGTGATTTTGTGTATTTCGATGCGGGTGATCCAACATTCAACCAAATGTCTACGGCCGGATTCAATATGGGCGCAGGTTTGTCCATTCAAAGTCAAAACTTTGATTTTGGGGTTTCTCTACCCTATTTGTTCGATAATCAATTAGGAAAGAAAAATCAGATCTACGCTACCACAGATAATCATTTGTATGCGCATTTAGGATATAAATTGCGCTCTCGCAGCGATTGGTTCGTATTCTATCCGACAGTTTTGGTAAAGGGAGTACCAGGATCCAATATCAATATGTCATTCGACGGACATTTCTTGTTTGGACAATGGCTTTGGATGGGCGGTGGCTACCGTTCTGATAATGGTGTTGGAGCAAGCCTTGGAGTTTTTCTTGATGATGGCTTAAGAGTTGTTTACAATTACGAATCCTCTTTCTTCTCGCCGCACAAACGTTTCAACAATTCGCATGAAGTGACGATCAATTATGCGCGCTCAATCAAGGACAATCCTTTCAAACGTCGCCGTTATACTGTGCGCAAAGGAGGAAAATTGCGCAAGAGTCCACGCATGAAGGGTTAAGAAAATTCCGATTACTTCTTACGAAACTGTATCCAAAGGATCGGCAATATGAATATTGCCAAGGTCAAAGCGGAAATGATCAGATCAAAGTGCTCTCCTTCGATCCATTTTGCACTTGGAACAAATTTCACAAGTATTGACAGGCACAATTTAATCCCTAAGATGCCAATAACAATAAACGCAGATTTTTCTAAGAAAGGATACTTTTCGATCAAAACCACAAAGTATTTGGCAACATAACGCATGGCCAGAATTCCAATGAACACCCCAATACAGATCAACACCAGGTTTTCTGAATAGGCCACAACTGCGAAAATGTTGTCAATTGAAAAGACAATATCCATGAATTCAACAGCCAAAACTGTCGACCAAAAAACACCAATCGCACCAACTGTATATTTGTATAAGAAACTTTGCTTGGTTTCTGTTACCTCTTCCTCAATCTCTGCATGTACGTTTTTCGATGTGAAATGCTTGATCGCGATCCATAGCAAGTAGACCCCTCCAATTGGCTTCAACCACCAGATCGAAATGATTGATTCTACCAAAACAAGAGCAATTCCACGAAACACATACGCCCCAACAATTCCATATTTCAAAGCCTTATCTTGTTGATCAGCTGGAAGATCTTTTACCATCGTAGCCAATACCGCTGCATTATCAAAGGACAAGATCACTTCGAGTAAGATCACCCCAAGGATCATGAAGATCGCATTTAACGGGTTTTCAGTTAGCATGGCAAAGAATTCGGAAAATTGGTGCATTTCAGAAAAATTTTAACAAAGATACGTTTTAATGATTCAAGACATTTCCCTGTGCGCGATCTTATTCCAAAAAAGGAAGATTTTCGGTATTTTTGAACATGGATTTTCAGCTCGTTTCCGATTTCAAACCCACCGGTGATCAACCCACTGCCATTGCTCAACTCGTTGAAGGAATTCAGCAGGATCATCGTGCTCAAACTTTGTTGGGTGTAACCGGTAGCGGGAAGACTTTTACCATGGCGAATGTGATCCAACAGGTGGGAAAACCAACCTTGATCCTTTCGCATAACAAAACGCTTGCAGCTCAGTTGTATGGTGAATTTAAGCAGTTCTTTCCAAATAACGCCGTAGAATACTTCGTAAGTTATTACGACTATTACCAGCCGGAAGCTTATTTGCCAACAACTGACACCTACATCGAAAAAGATCTGGCTATAAACGATGAAATCGAGAAACTGCGTCTTTCGGCAACATCTGCCCTGCTTTCCGGAAGAAAAGATGTGATAGTTGTTTCATCTGTTTCCTGTATTTACGGGATCGGAAATCCGAACGAGTTCGCAAAATCAATCATTTCTGTTCGAACAGGTGAGGTGATTTCACGCAATAAATTCTTGCTTCGCTTAGTAGAAAACCTCTATTCCAGAACGGAGGCTGAATTCAAACGCGGAAACTTCCGAGTAAAAGGAGATACCGTAGATATTTTCCTCGCTTATGCAGATTACGCTTTACGCATTGAATTTTGGGGTGATGAGATCGAAGCGATCCGCGCTATCGATCCAGAGACCAACCAGGAGATCGACCGTTTTGAAGAAATCCTGATCTATCCGGCAAACATTTTTGTGTCCAGTCCGGAGAATACCCGTAAAGCCATTGACCACATCGGAGAGGATATGGTGGTCCAGGTGGAGAATTTCAAACGATCCGGAAAAGTTATGGAAGCAAAACGTTTGGAAGAACGCACCACTTACGATCTAGAAATGATGCGCGAATTGGGCTATTGTTCGGGCATTGAGAATTACTCACGTTACTTCGATCAACGAGAGCCCGGAACACGTCCTTTCTGTTTATTGGATTATTTTCCGGATGATTTCTTGATGATCATTGACGAGAGCCATGTAACCGTGCCGCAAATCCGCGCTATGTACGGAGGTGATCGCGCACGGAAGATTAACCTGGTAGAATACGGTTTTCGACTTCAGGCTGCCATGGATAACCGACCTTTAAAGTTCGAGGAATTTGAAGGATTGGTCAATCAGATCGTTTACGTTTCCGCTACTCCGGCTGATTATGAATTAGAACAATCGGAAGGAATTGTGGTAGAACAATTGATCCGTCCAACCGGTTTGCTGGATCCTGAGATCGAAGTACGGCCTAGCAAAAACCAAATTGATGACCTCATAGAGGAAATACAAATACGTATTGAACGGGATGAACGCACGCTTGTGACCACGCTTACAAAACGCATGGCAGAAGAACTACAGAAATACCTGGATAAATTGGGGATTGCTTGTCGTTACATCCATTCCGACATCGATACGATCGAACGCGTAGAGATCCTGCGGCAATTGCGGTTGGGTGATTTCCATGTGTTGATTGGAGTGAATTTGTTGCGCGAAGGATTGGATTTACCTGAAGTTTCTCTGGTGGCGATCATCGATGCAGACAAAGAGGGCTTTTTGCGAAATGTCCGTTCACTTGTACAAACTGTAGGTCGCGCTGCCCGAAATGTAAACGGCAAAGTGATCATGTACGCAGATAAAATGACGGATTCCATGCGTCAAACCATTGAAGAGACAGCTCGTAGACGCGCTCAACAAATGACATACAACGAAGAGAATGGCATCACTCCAACTCCACTACAAAAAAGCAAAGAAAAGATTCTGAAATCGACGAAAGTGGCTGATGGAGACCCGGCTACCCGTGCGCAGAAAGAAACCTATAGCATGGACGAAAGTACATCGATGGCTTCAGAACCCTTACCGGTTTATACTGATCCGGAAGAACTGGAGAAAGCCATTGCAGCCAAACGCAAAGAGATGGAAAAAGCGGCGAAAGCATTGGATTTCATTGCTGCAGCCAAGTTCCGAGATGAATTATTTGAATTACAAGCCAGAAAAGTATGAGAATTACAGCGCTTTTGATCCTGATGACTCTGTTCATCTTTTCATGCAATAAACCGGTCGTAAAATACAACCCGGATTTTGAAGGAACCTGGAGAACCGTTTCTGCCTATGATTCGACACTGAACGAAACATTGGTGAGCGAGATCATCTTAGAAGGCAAAGAGGGAGCTTACTACAATTCCTGCCGCGATACTTGTGGCGAAAACTTATGCGACTGTATCGTTGTTCAAACCGGAAAAGCAGTGATGAATAGCTCGAAAAATCAAATGAAGTTTGGAAGCAGCAATTACCCGGTGAGTATACAACAAGAACCAAAACTCGATCCAAACGGAAACTGGTTCATGATCATTGACAACAAAACATTTTACAAAACCAATTAATATTCAAACATGACGTTTTCTACCTCCATTGGCATCTTGCGTTTACTTGCATTGATCGAAGGAATTACATACCTATCTTTTGGAATCACAGTACCATTAGATCGATTATACAAAATCGAGCAACCTAATTTTTGGATCGGATTGATTCATGGTGTTTTGTTTGTTGTTTATTGCATTTTCGTATTGATCGTTTCCAAACAATTTAAATGGTCCACTAAAACAACCATTTTGGCAGGTTTGGCATCATTAATACCCATAGGTACCTTTATTGCAGATGCCAAGATCTTCAAACCGGCTCAAGCAGAAAAACACCAATAATTTTACAGCTTTTCGTACCTTCGCGGCCATATGGATACACGTAAACGTATTGAAGTGTGCTTTACTCCGGGGGAGTACACGTATTTTAAAGACGAGTTTGAAATTGTCGTTGTGATCGACGTATTGCGCGCCACATCCGCTATTTGTGCCGCTTTCGACAACGGGATTGCTGCGATCATTCCGGTGCCAACAGTAGAGGAAGCATGGGAATACAAACAACGTGGATTCTTGGCTGGGGCTGAACGTAAAGGTCAGATCGTTGAAGGATTTGACTTCGGAAATTCTCCATTCAGCTATATGAAAGAAGAATTCCGCGGACAAGAAGTAGTTTTGACCACGACCAATGGAACGAAATCATTGGATGTAGCGAAAGATGCCGAGATTGTTGTAGTAGGAAGCTTCTTGAATCTTGAATCATTAACGAATTGGTTGGCAGAGCAAGATAAGAACATCCTTTGCTTGTGCTCGGGCTGGCAAGATAAATTCAATTTGGAAGATACCATTTGTGCCGGAGCGATCTGTGATGCACTGATCAATACGGGTAATTTCACTTCTATTGAGGATTCTTCCATTGCCGCAAAATATTTGTATCTTTCGGCTAAGGATAACTATCTCGGCTACCTAAAAAGCAGTTCGCATCGTCGCCGTTTGAAGAATTTGAATTTGAACGAAGACATCAAATACTGTTTAACGCCGAATCAAACAACAGTTATCCCAATTTTACGCGATGGGAAATTGGTACAGTTGGAAGTGGTTGTTTAAAACCTGTGTGATCTTCTTGTGCTGGAATGTGAGTTTTGCGAAACCACTTCCTGTCATAGAACCTTTCAATGCAACTGTTTGGGGCTTTTTCGGTCACAAACGCATAAACCGCATGGCAATTTTCACCTTGCCCCCAGAAATGTTTGGTTTCTTCAAGGAAAACATCGAATACATTACTGAACATGCTGTAGATCCGGATAAACGTCGCTACGGAGTGGACGGTGAAGCACAACGCCATTACATTGACATCGATCACTACGCCCATAACGGTCAAGATCCCTTTGAAGTAGTTCCTAGAAAATGGAATGACGCTGTCAATAAATTTACAGAAGATACGCTCCAAGCTTACGGGATCGTTCCATGGCATATTCAGGTGATGAAATTCCGCTTGCAAAAAGCTTTCGAATCAAAAAATGTGGACCTCATCCTGAAAAATGCCGCAGAGATCGGACATTACATCGGTGATGCGCACGTTCCTTTGCACACTACTGAGAATTACAACGGACAATTGACCGGGCAACGTGGCATTCATGGGCTTTGGGAAAGTCGCATTGTTGAATTGAATGCCGAAGACTACGATTATTTCGTTGGAAAAAGCAAATACATTCCGGGTGTATTGGATTTTGCTTGGGAGGCCGTAAAAGCATCTAACCTCGCTGTCGATTCTGTTCTGAGTATGGAACGTGAATTAACCGACACCTTTCCTTCGGATAAAAAATACAGTTACGAACAACGCGGTCAGGCCGTAATTCAAGTCTATTCCAAGGAATTCTGTGATGCGTATCAAGCGCAAATGAACGGTATGGTAGAACGACGACTACGCGAAGCTATCATTGCCGTAGGTTCTATTTGGTATACAGCTTGGGTCGATGCCGGTCAACCAGACCTTAGCGACCTCACTTCTACCCCACCATCTGCAGAATTACTCAAAGAATTGCAGGAATTGGAGGACATGTACCAACACTCTGAACACAAAGGAACGATCTGCGATTAGTTTGCGGAACTCTACTTTTCGGTCAATCTTTCACAAAGTTCTTGCGCCGCAACAGTAAAGCGTTAACTTTGACACCATTGAAATTATCACATTTATGACAGTAGACATCAACACAGTGGTTTCCTTGCATTACAAGTTGACCAATCAGCAAACAGGAGAAAAGATCGAGGAAACACTTGTTGACCGACCGATGCAATTCCTTTATGGCGTAGAACGTGTGATTCCGGCGTTCGAGGAATCTATCCACGGAAAAGGAGCTGGTGACAGTGTACAAATTTCCGTTGAAGCGAAAGATGCTTATGGAACACGCCAAGACAACATGGTTGTAGACATTCCAAACGAAGTTTTCTTTGATGAATCTGGAAAGATCAATACAGAACATATTTTCGTTGGAGCAGTTGTTCCAATGACAGATCCAGATGGACGTCCATTACGCGGTACCGTTGTAGAAATGCAACCAGCTGCAGTGCGCATGGATTTCAATCACCCATTAGCAGATACGGATCTTCATTTTGAAGTTACGATCTTGAGTGTACGTCAAGCAACAGCTGATGAGATTGCACACGGACATTCTCACGGTGAACACGGACATCACCACTAAGATTTCAAAATGCGTCGGAAACGGCGCTTTTTTTTGCTCCATTCAACCTAAAACTTCAACCTTTTAACACGACATCTATTCGTTGGTGTGAAAGCAGAACTATTTTAACATTTCTTGTTTCATGTGCTGCTAGCTGCACTTCCAAGAGTTGTATATTCGCTGCTCAGAAGAATTCGCATGATACAAGTTGAAAACCTATCCAAAACGTTTGAGCTGAATCGTCAGCAACGCAAAGAATTGGGAACTGATGCCAAAACCGTTACCGCAGTTGATTCCATTTCTTTCACCTGTGCACCGGGTCGTGTACATGCATTACTTGGACCTAATGGTGCCGGTAAAACAACCACGCTCCGTATGTTGGCAACAATCTTCAAACCCAGCTCCGGTTCTATCGTGATCAATCATATTGATGCTGTAAAACAAGCTCAGGAAGCACGCATGCAAATCGGTTTTTTAACTGGTTCTGCAGGATTGTACGCGCGTTTGACGCCAAATGAGCTGTTGGATTATTTCGCGGCTTTGTATAACGTAAGCAAAACCGATCGCGACTTGCGTAAGGAACGCTTGTTCACCTTGCTGGACATGCACGATTTCAAGAATAAACGCATCGGAAAGTTGAGCACCGGGATGAAACAAAAAGTGTCTATCTGCAGAACGATGATCCACGACCCACAAGTGGTGATCTTTGATGAACCAACTAGCGGCTTGGACGTGATCACTGCTGAAAATATCATTCATTTGATCCGTGATTGCAAACATCAAGGAAAAACCGTGATCTTCTCGAGTCACATCATGAGTGAAGTAGACTTGTTATGTGACGATATTACGATCATCCACAAAGGAAAAGTGTTGTACAACGATACCATGGAAGCCTACCGAGCACATACAGCCGGTAAAAACCTCACAGAAGCATTCATTGATATTGTTCACCAAGCGAAGTGATCATTCACCATTAAAAAGTAGACGACATGAAACTGACAACCATATTCCTCAAAGAATTAAAAGACACCTTGCGCGACCGTCGTACGGTGATGATGATGATCGTGATACCAACCTTGATCTTTCCATTGGTAATGAACATTTTTACCACTGTTTCAAAATCTTTTGAAGACGAAGTAGCGGCCAAAGAAATGCGGATTGGTCTTGTGAGTTCCGAAGCGGGAAGTTTGCAAGATGCCTTGACCAAACTTCCGAAAGAATTGGGCGCCTACACCCTACAGCCTTTCGTCGATACCAATGCTTTGAAACAAGCGTTGAACGACGAAAAAATCGATGCAGGAGTCTTCATTCCAACTGGTAGTGATCAGAAAAAACTGAATTATGCGCCAGTTCCGGTACGCGTATTCCATAATGGGACCAGCGTAGGAATGAAAGAGCGTGCAGAAACCTATTTGCAATTTATCAGCGATCAATGGAAACTAGAACGCTTGACTGCTTTAAAGATAGATGAACAAAAGATCACTCCATTGGAGATCAGTTATCAAAACGTAGCATCAGACAAGGAAATGATCGGTAAGTTGGCCGGTGGAATGCTGCCCTATATTTTCATCGCATTCGGTTTCTTAGGTTGCATGTATCCTGCAATCGACCTGTTTACGGGCGAGAAAGAGCGCGGCACCATTGAAACCTTACTTACAACACCTGTTCCTCGTTGGCAACTGCTTTTCGGGAAAATGGGCGTTGTGATCCTTTCCGGACTGATGGCTTCTACTTTCAGTTTACTAGGTTTATTCGTTTCGGTTGAATTCTTGGCCAAAGAACAAGCTCCGGAAATTGCTGCGATCGTTAACGAGATCTTGAGTCCTTCTTTTATCATTATGCTTTACCTGCTGTTATTCCCGTTGATCGTGTTCTTTGCCGGATTGATGGTACCGATTGCGGTGCGAGCCAAAAGTTTCAAAGAAGCGCAGAGTATCATTTCTCCATTGAACATCGTGATCATTTTGCCGGCCATGGTTGGTTTCTTTCCGGGAGTTGAATTGAATGAGGTTACTGCCTTGATTCCGGTTGTGAACATCGTGTTGGCTACCAAGGAACTGATCGCCGGAACCTTGGAATGGCACTTGATCGCCATGGCTTTTGGAATCATGGTTGCATTGGCTGTTAGCGCCGTATTCTTATCCTACAAGCGCTTTGAGAGTGAAACGAATGTGGTTGGGTGATCGTATTTAACGATCTATGACTTATGATTTTCGTACCTTTGACCCATGCAACATCCGGACGAGAACATTCCGCATTTCACGCGTTTCGAGTCGCCAATAGGTGAACTGAAACTACCGGAACTGTTTACGTTTCCGTTCTATTACGATCCGCATCCCTTGGCGATTCAAGCCGCTGAAGAACTCCAAACGCACCTGGAATCACAAACCGATTGGGTGCACAATTTTGGATTGGATCCGAAACAGGAAGGACTCGTTATCGGCAAGATGTTCGGTGTCTTGGTTGTACAGCACCCAAGCGGAGAGATCGGTTACTTGTCTGCATTTTCCGGAAAACTGGCGAATAGCAATCACCACCCTAGTTTTGTCCCGCCTGTTTTCGATATTCTCACAGAAGATGGCTTTTTCAAAAAGGGAGAACTGGAAGTGAATGCCATCAATGAGGCCTTGGAAAATGCTTTGGTTAATCCGGATTATTTGAGACTGCTCGAAGCATTTAAAAACTTGGAATTCGAGGCGCAGGAACGGATCAGCGCGCACAAGTTGCAAATGAAGTCATCCAAAATGCAACGCGATGCCCGCCGAAAAGAAGGTGAACAAACCTTGGATGACGCGGCTTTTGAAATCTTGCAAGCTGACCTTTCCCGTGAAAGCGTCCAGGAAAAGTTCATGCTCAAAGACATGACCAAACACTTTGAGTATCGCATCGCTGAGCTCCGTGCCCAACTACTTCCTTTCGAGCAAGAAATTGAAAACTTAAAGGAGGCCAGAAAAGTCCGTTCGGCTGCTTTACAACAACAATTGTTTGCGCATTATGCTTTCCTGAACCAACAAGGACATCTGAAGAGTTTAGGCGAAATTTTCGCGAACATGCCCGACGCCAGACCACCGGCAGGAGCTGGAGAATGTGCGGCGCCAAAGCTACTGCACTATGCGTACAAACACGGTTTAAAACCAATTGCCTTGGCTGAATTTTGGTGGGGACAATCTCCGAAATCGGAAGTGCGCAATCACAAACAATATTACCCTGCTTGTCGTGGGAAATGCGAACCGATCCTGGGCCATATGCTACAAGGTTTGCAGGTGGAAGATAATCCCTTATTGCACAATCCAGCTGCAGGCAAACAGTTTGAAATTCTATTTGAAGACGAGTGGATCGTGGTGGTGAACAAACCGGAAGAATTCCTTTCGGTTCCTGGAAAGAACATCGTTGATTCCGTCTATGAACGTTTGCGTGCACTTTATCCGCAGGCAACAGGTCCATTGTTGGTTCACCGACTGGATATGAGTACATCCGGTATTTTATTGGCGGCAAAAGACAAAGATGTGCACGAACACTTACAACGTCAATTTACGAAACGAAGCGTGACCAAGAAATACGTCGCCCTTTTGGCAGGAATTCCGGTACGAACGAGTGGTAACATCGATCTTCCACTACGTGTTGACCTCGAAGATCGCCCACGCCAATTGGTTTGTCACACCTATGGTAAAAGAGCTGTCACGCGTTTTGAAGTGGTGGAAACACGCGGTGAAAATGCCTTGGTTCATTTGTATCCTTATACCGGTAGAACACACCAATTACGTGTTCATGCAGCTCATCCGGATGGCCTAGGTGTTCCGATCATAGGAGACGATCTGTATGGAACAAAAGGAGAACGTTTACATTTACACGCTGCAGAATTGACCTTCACGCACCCTATAACTAAAGAGATCGTACATTTCACAGCTCCAATCCCATTCTGACATGGAATATCCCGAAGTATTATTGCGCCTTAAAAAAGCCGTTCAAGCGGAAAAGCAGTATCAAGAATGGCTGGATGCAACTCTTTCTCAGAAATCAGTACAAGAACTTCGGAAAGAGGGATTAGTCCTTTTCCCTGTGGTCTACAACACGCTACAAAACAGCTTAAGCGGAACCAGTGTTACGTTTACCACCAGCTACAGTATTCCGGACCATTTTTTTAGACGCGGCGCAACCGTTTCCGTACAGTCAGAAGATCAGGAATGGCGTGGCCGAATCGTTGAAATGAGCGATCGCAGTATAACAATTTACAGCGCTGAGAATCCAGAATTAGATTGGTATTCCACAGATCTCAAGATCAATAAGATCTCGGACGACAGAACTTTGCAATGCATGTCGATCGGTTTGCGAATTTGCGAGGAACAAGGGCTGTGGAAAAATATCGCGGACATCCAAGATCCTGCGTCGATACAAACCACTTTTGCCGACAATAAATTCAATGATTCTCAGCAAAGGGCAATTACCGCAATAACGAGTGAGGCCAAGATCGTAGCCATTCAAGGTCCGCCCGGAACCGGAAAAACAACCACCTTGGTAGCTGGAATTCAAGCATTGGTAAAATCCGGTAAAAAGATCATCCTCTCCGCTCCATCAAATGCCGCTGTTGACCACATTGTACGCAAATTGATGCAAGCTGAGATCCCGGTGATCCGTGTAGGAAATGACGAAAAGATCGCAGCAGACGTACAAGCAGTTTGGCTGGACAATTTGGTTGAATCCGGTTCAGCAAGTAAAAGCATCCAACAGTATAAAAAACAGTTACAGCAAGCCATTTCAATTGCTGACCGCAACATGCGCAATTATGATGCTGAAGCGCGAGAATTGAAGCGAACGGCGCGCAAAGAGATCCGTGAATTGAGTCAGTTGATCCGAAAAACTGCACAGGATCAGATGATCCATCTGCTGGAACAAACAGCAGTCATCGCCGGAACACCGGTAGCTCTGTTCAATGAATTGCCTAAGAATTGGAAAAGTGATGTGGCTATTGTTGACGAGGCGGCTCAGGCCTTGGAACCGTTGACGTGGTTGGTAGCCAGCTTTGGAGAACGATTGGTGCTTTGTGGAGACCCGCAACAGCTTCCTGCTACTGTATTAAGTCCGGAGGCACAGCAATTGGGTTTGAATAAAAGTTTATTGGAGCAGGTTCAAGAAACAAAACCACTGATTCGACTTACGACACAGTACCGCATGGATTTGGCTATCCAGGACCTGATCAACGAACATTTTTATCAGCAAGAATTAATCGCGTATGACGGAGCATCAAATGGTGAAGCAGCTTTCATTGATATGGCAGGCTTCGGCGACGGTGAAATGCAAGATGAAGATTCGGGAAGTTATTATAATGTAGCGGAGATCGATGTGATTGAGAAATTGCTTGAAAACGAGAATCTGGAACCAACAAACTGTTTCATTTTGAGTCCCTATTCAGCGCAAGTGAAACGCTTGCAAGAACGTTTAGGGAAAGTGTGGCACGTTTCAACGGTTGATTCGATCCAAGGACAAGAAACCAATACTGTGATCATAAGCTGCACCAGATCAAACGAATCACAAGCCATTGGTTTCTTAGCCGATCTAAGACGTATGAATGTTGCTATATCCAGAGCAAAACACCGCGTTATGCTTATTGGAGATAGCGCAACGATTGGAGCTCATCCATTTTACAGTCAGTTACTGGAAAAGATCGAAACGAGCTATCAATACCGCAGTGTTTGGGAGATCTTACACTAGCATGCGATTTCGAACCAAACCGCGCAGCCCGGGTCGTTGGCGAAACGAAAAGTAGCATCCAACTGTTCCCAAAGTGAGCGAATCAACTCGAAGCCTAAAGAATTTTCAGGATTTCCTTCCTCACATATATGTACTCCGGGACCATTATCATAAACGTGAAAACACAACTTCTCGTCTTTTCTTGCAATATTGACAAAGATCTCCAATCGCTTTCCGGGAACGCGAGCGTGCTTATACGCATTTGTGAGTAGTTCATTGATGATCAAACCACAAGGAATTGCTTTTTGCAAGGAAAGTTCTATCTCATCCGATTCGATATGCATAATGGCCTCACCGCCGAGTGCTTGTTCGATGTTCGTTGTAAGTTCGCCTATGTATTTCTTAAAATCCAATTTTCCGATTGCCGAGTCAGCATACATTTGATTATGCACCAACGCCATGGAATACACGCGAAATTGGCAATCTTCCAAAGCCGATTGTACTTCCTTGTTCGAAGCGGCATTCTTTTTCAAATTCAGCAAGCTTGTAACGATGTTCATGTTATTCTTAACACGGTGATTCAACTCGGCAAGCAGAATCTCTTTTTCCTTCAGCATTTGCACAACAGCATTTTCTTGGGTATAATTTTCATAAGTAACGAAGGCGATCATGATAATGCTCAACATAAAACTCATTACCACGTTAAAGGGTCTTAGGATCTCTAGCACATTAAAATCCAAAGTCTGCAAGCTTCCGTAATTTAAAAGCACCGTAAGAAGCACCATCGACACAAAATAAAGCACTAAAAGAACGAGTAGATGAATCCAAGTTTCTTTTCTTCCCAACATTTGGATCGTACTGATCAGCATTGGGAAATAATACAACATGATGAATGAATCAAACCCGTAAATCCAAGTGAGCGAAAAGAACAAATACAGTCCCATCAAGGAAAAGAGATAGGCAGCGGACAAATATCCGAACCACTTATTTAAGGCCAGAACGAATGGCGCTAAACTTAAAATAACAATGAAGTGTGGTAATACCTGATCAAGGGAAAAACTTACAAACAGGAACAAGGTCAAGAACACATTAAAAAAACCGATTACCGATAAAAAATTCAGTTTTCGTGTCAATATCACTTCCCAAGGTAAGTAATGATCTCTAATCCCAGTATTCAGTATTTTGTTTAACATGTGACTCAAAGATAATCTGATTGTTCTTTAAACAGGAGATTAAGGTCCTAAATTGACGAAAACTGCATCGCTTTTCAATATCTCTTAGTTCTGGCAGAATATTTGTAAATTCGCACAACCAAAAGCCATTAACGTGTTCAGATCGATCATCATCATTTTCTGCTTCATTGGAATGCAACAAGTATTCGCCCAGCCTTTGGCTTGGATCGGCAAACCACGTCCCTATAAATGGATGATCGGGGTTTCGTGGAACACAGTGGATGATGATGGAAGAGGATTTTGTCAGACTTTTGATGTGAAGGAAGTATGGAACACTCCTGTTTTTCCGTCAAGAATCATGGTTGATCGCTATCTTAAAAAAGGTCTAAGCATCGAGTTTTCTGGGGCTTATAACCAGTACAAAAGTTCAAAATTGATCAATGACAGTACAGGTCGCAGTGGCTTGTTTTTGAGTTTTGACCTCAACGCAAAGTATAGTTTTTATAATTTACTTAGCACAAGTCGTTTTGATCCTTATGTCAGTTCTGGTTTGGGATTAACTCACCGAGCAGCATTTTCAACTCCACTTTGTCCAACCTTCCAAGTTGGTGCCGGCTTGAATTTTTGGGTTTGGCGTGGATTGGGGATTCAAGTACAAGCCAGCGGAAAAATTGGATTATCTGGGAAGATCCTGGCAGAAAACGACTATATACAATACACAGCTGGTTTGGTGTATAAATTCAAAGGTGATAAAGCCGATGATAGCTTTAACAACCGGAAATACAAGTGGATAAATAAACGCGAGCGATACAAGTCAGGGAAACGAAAAGGTTAACCCTTCAACCCCATCATCAAGAGATCAATATCCTTGTACTTTAGATCGAACACTTTACCCAACACTTCACTCACCAAGATTCCACGGTAAATATAAACGCCAGAACGGAATCCGAGATCATTGCGAATCAAATCCAACGGTCCTCCGGTATCCCCCATCGTCATTAAGATTGGTGAAAATATGTTTGATAATGCAAACGAAGCGGTTCGGGGTACACGAGAAGCAATATTCGGAACGCAATAATGAACTACGCCATGTGCTGTGAAGGTTGGATGATTGTGATTTGTAACACGAGAAGTCTCAAAACATCCACCTTGATCAATGCTCACATCCACAATAACAGAACCTTCTTTCATGTTTTTAATCATCTCCTCGGTAACTACACATGGTGTTCTTCCCAATGGCGATCGTATCGCTCCGATCACTACATCGGCGCGCATAATTGCTTTAGCCAGAACTTTTGGTTGCAATACAGAAGTGTAAACACGTGAACCGATATCGTTTTGCAGGCGTCGTAAACGGGACAAGCTATTGTCAAATACTTTTACGGATGCACCTAATCCCATGGCAGATCTGGTGGCAAATTCACCAACTGTTCCTGCTCCAATTACAACAACTTCTGTCGGCTGCACTCCAGCAATTCCTCCAAGCATGATCCCTTTTCCTTCGTTAAAAGAAGAGAGCAATTCTCCCGCTATCAGGATCGAAGTTGTACCGGCAATTTCGCCCATAGTGCGAACTACCGGAAAAACACCATGTTCATCACGGATGTAATCCCAGGCAATGGCCGTTACTTTCTTTTGAATCAGTTTCTGCAATATATTCTTGGGCTGAATGCTCAATTGTAACGCAGAGATCAAAGTCTGATTACCGGGCATCAGGTCCACTTCTTCTTCCGAAGGTGGAGCAACTTTTAATATTATATCACATTGAAAGACATCTTTGGAACTGTAGGCGATCTCTGCACCAGCTTCGCTGTATTCACGATCTGTAAAATGCGCCGGATCTCCCGCTCCAGTTTCGATACGAACCTGATGTCCGTTTGCTATCAAGAAGGATACTGCCTCCGGAACCAAAGGAACACGTCGTTCCTGAAAGCTGGTCTCTTTAGGAATTCCGATTAACAAACTTCCTTTTTTCTTTGAGATTTCGAGCATTTCTTCCATTGGAAGAATATTCCCCTCTTTCAACAACTGCTTTAACAATTCTGGATCCTTCACCATGGTATTTGGATTTGCCGGTTCTCACGAAGATAGCAGAATTTAAACGAAACGAATCAGCCGCAGGGCTTAATTTTTATAAAAGCCGATTGTTTAAAAATCAAGGGAGTTTTGCGCTCAAGACCCGATCACCTTCTTCGTTAACCACAATGGTCACTTCAACGGTATTTTCCGGCAAAAGTGCCGCGATCTTTTCCGGCCATTCGATAAAACAATAGGCTCCGGAATAGAACAATTCTTCCATACCAATATCCAATGCTTCCTCCAGATCATCTAAGCGATAAGCATCCATGTGATAGACTTCACCATAATACGGAGAATTGTAAGCATGAATGATGGCAAACGTTGGTGAACCTTCCGAATGCTCAACTCCCATCGCGCGCAGGATTGCATTCGTAAAGGTTGTTTTTCCAGAACCCATTGGCGCATTCAAAGCCACAATGCGGTTATTCCCGATGTATTCGAGAAGTTCTTTGGCTATGAATGGTAGATCAGCAGTAGAATGTGCTACCCAGTTTTTCATTTGGCTGAAAGAATTACAAATGGAATCATGAGTTCTTCCATAGAGATTCCTCCATGTTGGAAGGTATCATTATAATAATTCACAAAATGGTTGTAATTATTCGGATACACAAAATAATCATGTTCGCGGGTAAATACGAATTCGCTGGAAAGACTTGATTTCGGTAAGCCAACCTTTTCCGGATGACGGATCGTGAAAACCTCTTTGTCCTTGTAACTCAGATTTCGTCCGGTTTTATAACGCAAATTGGTATTGGTTGAACGATCTCCAACAATTTTAACCGGATTTGTCACACGCACGGTCCCGTGATCGGTAGTTACAACTACCTTTCCTTTGACAGCAGCAATTTTTTTGAAGATCTCCTGCAAAGGCGAATGCTCGAACCAGGAAACCGTTAATGAGCGATAAGCAGCCTCATCAGCTGCCAATTCCTTGATCATATCCATTTCAGTTCTGGCATGCGATAGCATATCCACGAAATTGTAAACGATCGCATTCAATTGATTTTCTTTCAATTGGTTGAACTGATCCAACAACCTTTTTCCGGCATCCAAATTGGTGATCTTGTTATAACTCCATTTGACCTGCTTTCCATTGCGTTTTAAGTTTCCTTCCAAGAAAACAGCTTCGTGCATGTTCTTTCCGCCTTCATCTTCTTCATTCAACCAGTGATTTGGGAAACGTTTAGCAATTTCTGAAGGCATAATTCCTGCAAAAAGTGCATTGCGTGCATAATGCGTAGCCGTGGGTAAAATGGAATAAACGATATCTTCCTTTTCAATTGTAAAGTAGTTCGCAATGATCGGTTTCAAAACCTGCCACTGGTCGTAACGCAAATTATCGATCACGATGAGGTAAACTGGCTCATCCAAAAGCGGAAATACGCGGTTGCGCAACAATTCATGCACCATTTCAGGGCCTTCTTCAGCACCTGTGAACCAGTCTTCGTAGTTATTTTCGATGAAGCGACAGAAAAGATCATTCGCCTCTTTTTGCTGCGCTTTCAAGATCTCGCGCATTCCTTGGTCCTGAAGTCCTTTAAACTCCAATTCCCAATAGGTCAATTTGCGAAAAACGTCCTTCCATTCCTCAGCATCCAATCGGGAAGAAAGTTGCATTCCCAATTGGCGGAATTCCTGCTGGTAATTGGAATTTGTTTTTTGCGAAACCAATTTTCGGTGATCCAAATTTTTCTTGAGACAAAGCAACAACTGATTCGGGTTCACCGGTTTGATCAAATAATCGGCGATCTTACTTCCGATGGCTTCTTCCATGATAGATTCCTCCTCACTTTTCGTGATCATCACGATGGGCAGTTGCGGCTGGATCTCTTTGATTCGCGCCAAAGCTTCTAAACCTGAAATACCCGGCATGTTTTCATCCAGGAATACAATGTCATAGTTGTTTTCCTGACAACGCTCTACGGCTTCTGAGCCATTGTTGATCAATTCAACTTGGTAACCTTTTGACTCCAGAAAAAGTACATGGGGTTTCAAAAACTCCATTTCATCATCTGCCCAGAGAATCTTTGCTTGCATATCCTAAAGATTAATTAGCTTTGAGTACGGATTATAAAAGTATTCAATTGCGAACACATACTCATCGAAACAATAAAAAGAAAATCATCAACGACCCAGTCTATGGTTTTATTTCAATTCCTGATGATTTTATTTTTGACTTGATAGAACACCCCTTCGTTCAACGATTGAGACGAATCAAGCAATTGGGAATGACCCATTTGGTTTATCCAGGTGCTTTGCACACCCGTTTTCACCACGTGATCGGGGCAATGCATCTCATGGAAAAAGCAATTGCTGTAATCCGTAAAAAAGGACATCCAATCAGTCGTGAAGAAGAACGAGCAGCCTTGATAGCTATTTTGTTGCACGATATCGGCCACGGTCCCTTCAGCCATGCACTGGAATACGACATCGTAAATGGAGTTTCTCACGAAAAGATCTCGGTACACTTCATTGAAGCTTTGAAGAAAGAGTTTCCAAGCAATCACGACGACCTGGAACGCGCTCTATTGATCTTCTCCAACACTTATCACAAAAAGTTCTTACATCAATTGGTGAGTAGCCAATTGGATATGGATCGCTTGGATTATTTAACGCGAGATAGTTTCTTTACGGGTGTTTCAGAAGGGATCATTGGTACGGAACGTATCATCGAAATGTTAAACGTGCATCACGATCAATTGGTTGTGGAAGAAAAAGGAATTTACTCCATCGAGAAATTCCTGGTGGCACGCAGAGTAATGTATTGGCAAGTTTATCTACACAAAACGGTTGTTTCCGGTGAATTTATGTTGATCAACATCTTACGCCGTGCGAAAGAATTGGTCAATAAAGGCGAAACACTTTTTGGCTCTCCTGCCCTACTCTATTTCATGTCGAAAGAAGTGCGCGACATAGATTTCCAGAACGATCCGAACGTACTGGCAACCTTTGCCCAGTTGGATGATTATGACATCATGGGTGCCATTAAAGTATGGCAATTCCATGAGGACAAAGTGCTTTCCATACTTTCGTCACATCTGGTAAATCGCAAGTTGCACAAAGTGGAGATCGCCAAAGAACCATTTAGCCCCGATCGTATTACGTTTGAGCAAGAAATGGTTCGCAATCAGTACCAGTTGAATGATGATGAGATCAAGTACTTCGTATATGCCGAATTGCTAACCAACAACGCTTACAGCCAGGTAAAACAAACTATCAATTTGTTGATGAAGAACGGAACGATCATGGATGTTTCTAAAGCTTCGGACAACCTGAATATCTCCGCACTTGCAAAACCGGTAGAAAAGTACTGTTTGTGTTACCCGATTCCCGGAAACGGCAGAGATTAATTCAAGATTACGCGTTTTATCTGTGTTCCTAATAGGAGCAAATAAGTTCCATGGAGTAATTGTTCCAAGTTCAGCACAGCTGTTCCTTCATGAAACGACACCATTAATTCCTGAACCTTTTTTCCTTCGGTTGAAAGGATCGTTACTTGCGTTTGAAAATTGTCCAATCGATTGACCTGCAAAGTTACATTGCCTTGACTCGGATTTGGGAACAGCAAGAAATCTAGCTCACTTGTTTCAAACAAACCACTCGTATTCGATCCAATCTGAATTACCTCTTGCAAAACACAACCGTTCGCATCCGTTATTGTGCAGGTATAACTTCCGGGACACAAGTCAGTAATGCTTTCTGTTGTCGAATTGCTTGGATCATTCCATTGCACACTATATGGAGCCTGACCTCCTGAAATTGCAACAAATGCAGAACCGTCACATCCTAAAGTGGCATTATTGTAAAATGCAGATACTTGCAACAAGTTGAAAGCAGGAATTTCCACACACAATTGATCCACATTTCCTAAAGCATCGGTGACCGAAACGCAATAACTTCCTGCAGGAATACCGCTGATAGTTTGTGTGGTTTGACCACCTGCCGCGGCATCCCATTGATAAATGAAAGGAGGTTGACCAGCCAAAGGAAGAATTGATACTTCCGCTCCGTTTGTTGTGCAACCAGCTGCTTGAACCGTATAGGTAAGATTCAACCCAAATTGAGACGGAACTGTCGCCAATAGATCCAATTTCACCGGTAAATGATCCGATAGGTAAAAAATAGCGCGGACGACAGAATCAGGGTATTGTGAGTTACCTCCGGTAAGTAAACTTTGATTGTAATGCGCTCCATCATTTCCGATTGCTTTATAGGAATTAGTCTGGTATTGACACGATGAACCCGTCATTGCATTTTGAGAAAGCAGGATATGATCAAAGCGATCATCAAGACCACCCGTAGCTCCACAAGCCCACGAACCAGAAGTTCTGGGCGACTGCGTGTGAATTCCTGCAAACGATGAATTAGAGGTCCAGTTTCCCGGTGAATTGATCGGATCTTTCATCTGCCCGGCACCGGAAACAATTAAATTTTGATAGCAGAGCTCTGAGCTGCGATAGGTATTCAAATCTCCACAAACGACTAAGTGCCTGTTGGTAGGCCTGCTTGCCAATACTGCGCGAAGTACCGCAGTTTGATCAGCGCGATCATTTTGATCGGCCGTTGCACTACCCGCTTTCAAATGACACATGAACACTTCGATGAAAATGGTGTCGTGGTGTTGAGGAAGTGTTGGGTCCAATACGTAGAGGATGTATTGATCAATCTTTCTAACCGAGGTAGAAATTGCTCTTTGTTCTTTCAAAGCTAATTTATCCGAATTATAGAACAACATGTTATGGATATCACCTGAATTATTCGGAGACCAAAGTGCGCGTTGATAATGTTGTGTTCCAAAAACATTCAAAGCCCGAGACAATATACTATCACAACCAGCTTCTGATTGAATTTCACAGCCACCAAGGATATCCGGTTTCAAATACTGCATGATCTTGCGTAAGGTATCCACGCGATTGGGCAGATTGATATTCGAAGTCCCACAATCAGTCCGTCCATCTGGAAAGTTCAACAAATTGTAAGATACCACGCGCAGAGGAACTTGTTGAGCAAATAAACCAACTGAACCAAAACACCCTGTGAAAACAAGAAAAATGAACAATTTCATAGTACAAATCTACACCCTTTAAGGATTAAAACCCAGTAAACACAAGCATTTATGAGCTAAATTGATTTACTAAAAAATCGAAAAAAAGAATCTAAAACCGGATGTTCCGCGTACTTTTGCAAAAAAACAACCTCATGAAACGAGCATACATTGACCAAATTCAGAACAGTATTCAACCACTTAAGTTTTCAATTGAACAGCATCCTATTTATAACGAGATCAATGATATTGATGCTGTGAGGCTATTTATGGAGCAGCACGTTTTTGCTGTTTGGGATTTCATGTCACTTTTGAAAGCCCTGCAAAATAAACTTACCTGTACTCAAGTTCCCTGGATGCCTGTTGGAGATCCGAAAACCAGATTTTTGATCAATGAGATCGTATGTGGGGAAGAATCAGATATTGCTTTTCAGGCAGAAGGAAACATCAGTCATTTTGAACTCTATCTGCAAGCCATGAATCAGGCCGGAGCAGCGACCAGCGCCATGAATCAATTTCTTGATTCGTTGCGTGAAGGAAAATCAATCCATGACGCTTTAGTTGAACTGGAAATTCCCGAGAGCACCAAAGATTTTGTTCGATTTACATTTGACGTAATTGACACCAACAAACCACATATCATGGCTGCAGTTTTCACATTCGGAAGAGAAGACCTTATTCCGGGGATGTTTATTTCAATCGTCTCAAAATTAAATGACAGCACAAGTGGGAAACTGGAGATCTTCAAATACTATTTAGAACGACATATTGAAGTCGACGGAGACCACCATAGTCATTTAGCATTAGAAATGGTTAATCTGCTTTGTGGGGATGATCCAATTAAATGGTCTGAGGCAGCGGATTACGTAACACGCGCCTTGGAGCATCGAAAACGATTATGGGATGGTGTTTTAGATTATTCCTTGAAAGATTAAATAAATCGTCTTAACAATTCTGCCAATCGTTGAATGTCCATCTCAGTATTGAAGGCGTGTATACAAATGCGAATGCGGCATTGATCTTCTTGAACAGTTGGTGGCAAAATTGCTTTTACAGCGAATCCGGAATTGCGCAATTCAGCAGCTGCTGTTAAACAATGATCCATACTTGTAAAATCGATCATTTGGATTGGAGATCGATTGGAGCTCCTTTCATTTGGAAGTAATTCCCGAAAACCTGAGATCCGCTCCTGAAGTTCACGTTGTAGTTCAGGAGTTACCGCCTTTACTTGATTTAAAAGATGCACATACAAGGCCTCTGGCATGGCCGTGGTATATATGAATGAACGAGCAAAGTTGATCATAAAAGTTCGCATTTCTTCCGATACGCACCAAACAGCTCCATGCGCACCAAAGCCCTTCCCAAAGGTGTACAAACGAGCAAAAACACGTTCTTGCAAACCAAGTTCTTCGGAAATTCCTCCACCTTGTTTCCCGAACACAGCGCCGGCATGTGCTTCATCAACGATCAAGTAAGCACCGGTGGATTCACACAATTGAACTAAATCCAACAGTGGCGCGAAATCCCCATCCATGGAATAGAGTGATTCAACAGCAACATAAACCGTCCCTTTGGCCTGTTCCAACTTCTTTTTTAGGTCGGACATGTCGTTATGCACAAATGAGAACGCGTTTGCAAATGACAAACGGATCCCATCGCGTGCAGACGCATGGATCAATTCATCGTAAAGGATCGTATCACCGCGTTGCGGAACGGCACCGAAAAATCCAAGATTCGCGTCATAGCCTGAATTGAAGACCAAAGCAGCTTGGCTATCGAAAATACTGGCCAGTTCGCGTTCCACTTCCTCCATTCTATGCGTGTTCCCTGAGATCAAACGCGAACCTGAAGCGGATGAAATTTGAATTGTCTGCGTTTTCTTTCCGAGTCCCAAATAATCATTCGACCAAAAATCGATCATGCCGTCTTCAAACGACAAAAGGGAGCGTACACTCCCCTTTGCCATTCTATCTGATAATTTCTTACGAAACAACGGTTCCATTAGTCTGAAACGACAATTTTGCGTGGTTCAAAATTGGAATTTGTTTTCGCTTCAGCCAATTCTTGCGCACGTTTTGCCTCTTGCTCTTTGCGTGCAATGATCTTTTCATCCGGGTACGAAACCGGTTTTTCACCATCGGCAAATGCTGCTTTCGGGATCAATCCCAAAATTTCAAACATTTCCTTGTCCTCGTTAAACTCCGGATTTGGCGTAGTCAATAGTTTGTCTCCGGCAAAGATGGATCCAGCACCTGCCATGAAACACAATGCTTGTGCTTCCATAGACATTTTTGTTCTTCCAGCTGAAAGTCTCACAACCGATTCAGGGAACACAACACGCGTAGTAGCGACCATCCGGATCATTTCCCATTGTTCGATCGGCTTTTGATCTTCCAAAGGAGTACCTTCTATAGCAACCAATGCATTGATCGGAATAGATTCAGGTGGTGTTTCCATCGCCATGTAACTCATCAACAAACCAATACGGTCTTCAACAGCTTCACCCATCCCGATAATTCCACCGGAACAAACAGTAATTCCAGCTTTACGCGCATTTTCGATGGTATTCAAACGATCTTCGTACTCACGAGTAGAAATGATATCGCCATAAAACTCCTTCGAGGAATCCAAGTTGTGATTGTAAGCAAACAATCCAGCTTTTTTCAAACGCATCGCTTGCTCCTCATTTAACATACCCAAGGTACAGCAAACCTCCATGTCCAGGTCATTCACTGCTTGTACCATTTCTACTACCGAGTCAAAATCTTTATTATCGCGCACTTCGCGCCACGCTGCGCCCATGCACAAACGTGAAGAACCGTTCGCTTTGGCATTTTTAGCTTGCTCTATTACTGAATCTACCGACATCAATTTATGGGCGTCAACATCTGTTTGATAGCGAGCTGCTTGTGGGCAGTAACCGCAATCTTCCGGACAACCACCAGTCTTAATGCTCAACAAAGAAGACATTTGGACTTCGCGCGGGTTGTGATATTGTCTGTGAATAGTTGCGGCTTCGAATACCAATTCCAACAAAGGTTTGTTGTACAATTCCAGCAGTTGTTCCTTGGTCGTGTATTGTGGATTAACTTTCATAATTCCTAATTATGCTGCAAATATACAACCTCCGGTGGTTGTATAGGGTAAAGTCTTGAAATGTTTAGTCCTTTTTTGAAAGCAAACAAACGGCATAAGCTTTTACTGCTTCGCCAGCTCCGAAAGAATCTACTTTTTCGTGAGTTGTTGCTTTGATAGACATACGGTCGGCAGAAATCTCTAATAGATCAGCCAAAACCTGTTGCATTTGCTCAATGTGTGGATTTACCTTTGGTTTTTCAAGGATCACCGTTGCGTCTACGTTTACAACTCCAAATCCCTTACCCCGAATCAGGTCCATCACGTTTTTCAACAAGATTTTTGAATCAATGCCTTTGTATTGTGGATCCGTATCCGAAAAATGATAACCGATATCGCGCAGATTTAATGCGCCCAACAAGGCATCACAAATTGCATGGATCAATACATCAGCATCCGAGTGACCTACAGCACCAAAAGTTGAAGGTAATTGAATGCCTCCCAACCAAAACTCGCGACCTTCTTCTAAGCGATGAACGTCAACACCAAAACCAATTCGGATATCCATTACTCAGGTTTGTCTTCGCCGCCTGCCGTTTTCTTTGAACCTAACTTAAAGCGCAAGGTAAAACGCAAGGTATTTGCAAGGGGATTATCACGCTTCAAAGCTGCTAGGTAGGAAATATCTATTCCAAAAATGTTGTATTGGAAAGACGCTCCAAACGTAAAGAACTGACGAGCTCCTTTATTTGGTGCTTCATAGAAAAACCCTCCTCTTAATGCGAATACATTGGCATACCAATATTCCATTCCTGCCGCAATATTGATCTCAGTGATCTCTTCCTTGAATCTAGATCCTTTCACGATTTGGTATGTACCATCAGCATTTTGAATGTAATCACCATTCGCATCTTCTGCCAAGGTTCCGGGTGCGTCGTAAAAAGATTGCACCAATCCTGAGATTACTCCGACATCGTTATTCATTCCGGCAACGATTGTACTTTCTCCACTTACCAACATTCGAACCGGTGGTGTAGGCACCAACAATTTCTGAATGTCTATAGAGAAAGTCAATTTATTGTAGTCATCCAATTTAGCCGTGTAGGCATTCCCGATTCTCAAATTCATTGGAATAAAATCTCTTCGGGATAATTCTGAATAAGAAACCTTGTTTCCAATATTGTTGATGGTAGCACCAAAGGTGTACGTTCCTTTCACACCACCTAAACGCACATCGTCGTTGTTGTAAGCATACGAAATATCAGCAATTCCGGCAACTCCTGGTTTTGTTGTAGCCCCCGCAACGGTCAAGCCTCCTGTTAAATTCGAATAGGCAAATTTTCCGTTCACCCCAATACTCGATCTCTCAGAAAGCTTAAACGCATAACCTCCAGCTAACTCAAACTCACTTGGCTTGTCGTCGCGGATGTAATTTCCCGAGGCATCTGTAAATGTTATTTCACCCAAAGAAAAGAAACGCAAAGCACCTGTAACAGCCATACGGTTATTCAGCTTGTAATAACCAGATAAGTAAGATAGGCTAATATCATTTGTCAATTTGCGCAACCAAGGAGTGTAACTAATACTCAATTCAGAACGGTCTTCAGCAAAGTTCAACATGGCCGTATTCCAAAAAATACTGGTAGAACTTGCACTCAAAGCCGTTCCAGCATCACCCATTCCACCACCTCTTGATTCTGGTGTGATCGCCAAAAACGGCATCGATGTAGTTATCGTATTCAGCTGTAGCTTTTCATCAGTTACGGTAGCCTCGCCTTGTGCTGACAAGAAATATGGGAAGGATAAACAAATTGCTAAAAAACTGTACTTGAACATTCCTAATTTGTGTTTGAAGAAAACAAAAATACGTAAAACTCTATCTTTTATTGCCTTCCTATCGTAAAAGAACCAACTTTTCCATTTTTTCAGCCTTGCCCCCCTCAGGTAACTCAACAGAAACACGGTAAACATAAACGCCTTTAGCCAATTGATCTCCGAAATCATCGCGACCATCCCAATCGATCCCTTCAATGCGGAAGCCAGCAGTTGGCACTTCTTGATTGATCGTTCTCACCAAGCGACCCGAAACTGTATAAATCTGAATTTGAGTATTTAAAGATGAACAAGACTGATTGTGCTCGAAGAAGAAAGTTGTTTTTGTAGTAAACGGATTTGGGTAATTCAGCACGCGGTCTATCGTAACTTCTGCAGCATCATTTACCGTAAATTCAATTCGCGCTAGACTTGAATTGTTGTTGGCATCCCAAATTTTCACCTCAGCAGTATGCTGTCCCGCACTTAAATCACGCAAGTTGTACTGAATTTCACCAGATTGATAGGAGTCCAGGTCGGCAACATAATAGTCGTTCAAAACGATTGGAGATGCCGTATTTCCATCCAGGATCAACGTCAAGTCATGACCTACACCATTCCCTACTGTATTGATCCCAAATTCATCGGATGCCTTTACAATTAACAATGGTGAAGAACTGGTTATCCCTCCATTCACAAAGTTTTCGTCATTTAGGAAAATTTGAACCTCAGGACCTTGATTGTCAACCGGAGCATTCGTGTCAATCCCTCCTACAATGAAAGAAGTATCAAAACCTGCAGCATCAAAAGAACCATTCTCAGCATACAAACTGATCTTCCCTTTTCCAAAGCTATAGTTGATGTCTTTGGGCACGATGAATTCGAACGAGAAATACCCATTCTTCACTGTTGCTTTTCCTTTATATAATGCGTTGTTTTGTTCTTCAAACTGAACAAGAGGAGCAGAAGGCTCATTCTGAAGAGTTTGTGACAATTTGATCTTATCATATATAGTTGGAGAAACAATGCCGTTAAAATTTGTCATGACGTTACCGGAAAGATCCTCAACGTGACCAACGACATGCATTTTACTCAAAGCTCTCACAGTGTCCACCTGCAAATCCGGGTCTAAATGATTGATAGAATCCGCAACCAAAACGTATTGAGGAAGGGCAATTTTCAAATTAGGGTCGCCGATCAAATTAAAACTACGACGGTTGTTGTTAATCCCTGAAGAGTTCTTGGTCAAGCGCATAATCTCACCGAAAGTGTATCGATTCCCATTAGCATCGCGATCGAAAACATTTTCATAAAGCGCTTCAATAGTCACGGAATTCACGTTGAAATATACAGAACGAGTCGTCGTCATTAATGCTATTGCTCCGCCTGTAGGATTCAACGAAACCCATTCTCCGGCAGAAACGCGTTCAGGATCATCAAATCTTGTAAACTCACAAGTAGCGGTAATGAACAATCCAAGTTTGTTGATATTTGACCAAGATTGAATCTGAGGAATGGTAATGATACGCTCTTTGGCTGCTCCCACTTCTCCACCGTGACCAATATAATTGATAATTATACTTCCATTCTCCACCTTATCCGTTATTGCGGAAAACACTCCCGGATATCGTTCTCCTCCAGCACCGGACGATTGTGTGTAAGCATCACAATAAATTTTTGTTGCATTGATCTCTGGATGCTCAGTTTTTACAATATTGTAAATCGGTTCAGCATCCTGAACAACAAAATATCCAGCTTCACCATCATCATCATCGTCAGTGATCAACGTGTAATTCATACGATAACTTCCAAATGTAGAGCCTTGATCCCCAGAACAACACGCGTTTGGTCCTCCAGTAAAAAGATCCGATCCATTCTTCATGTAGTGCTCGATCTTGTCAACCTGCTGCACTGCCTGCTCCTGATTCGACACTAATAATCGACCTACTCCGATCTGCATCATATCTCCTGCCGCAATTGAACCGGCATCATTTAAGATTCCGAAGAAGTCATCCGTCACCATATTTCCGATATGATCCTCTGAATACAAGAACTCGTAGGTTGGCACAAAATAATTGTTGTTTGGCATGCGATTTTTTGGGTCGTAGGTCGCATCTCCGAAGAGTAACAGATTTTTTGGCTGGTCGGCCGCTACTCCATTTGCACGGTCGTAGAACATTTTCATGAATCGCTTGATCGCAGTAGCGTCTTGCATTCCGGATGAAAACTCATTGTAAACCTGTTCTGTTGTAACGACCTCTGTAATTGTTCCGTTCGCAATATGCAAATCTCGCAAACGCGAAGCTTGATTTAAAAAATTTGGATGCGTGACAATGACATATTCCTGTTGTGCCAATGCATGTAAATTTTGATTGGCAACAGCACCTTTGAATATAGGGGTTAAAAAATCATTTTCACCGAAGATGATGTATTCACGCAATGAATCTGAACCTTGCTTGAAGGTGTATAGACTTCCGCTAAAAGTATTACTGATGAACTTTGGGCTTCGTGGATTCGTTACATCCCAAACGGATAGTGCCGAATTGGTGGACTGAATCTGATACTGAGCCACATTTCCAACTCCAACAGAAGTCACATCTCGAAAACGAAAGAACTCATTGTATACCAGATTGCGCTTACCAGTTATTTCGAGGAAATCCAAATAACCTTTCACGGAAGCATTCACACGATTGAACTGAAGATTCAATGTCAAAGAACTTCCTATTGGATTCAATGTAAAAGACCCTGTATTTCTTGCGTAATCCAAACTCGCAGCCGACATTGCCTGCGTTTGAAGCAAACTACCATTGTAATAGAATCGAAAGGAATTTCCTGTAGTCACAGCATTAGTTGCCATGGCATACTGCACCGTTACCGGGCTATTCGTCACAATGTTCGGGACTAAAAAAGTCACGTTCTGGGAAAGTTCTCCATCAAACAACTCGCCATACCAGCGCTGTCCGCCTCCCACCAGATTTGTTCGCTCTAATTCATGAATATCAAAATAATCGTAATTACTTACGATATGAGTGGCAGCAGCAGCTGCATCATTTAAAGTAGTAACGCGAGAGGCGCCGCTAGCGTCATCAATTCGTATGAAGTACACCGATTCGTCTGAATAAATGTGCTGATTTCTTTCAAAACCACTAGCAGTGGCATAATCCCATCTGTGCGGACTCACACCGTAGAACAGGAAATAATCCCCATCATCAAAAACGCCATCACCTTCGCCAATTGCAAGGATTGCATCTTTGGCAAGATCGTCCATAAACGGATAGTTGTTTGCTTCATTTAAACGACCACTAGCATTTCCATAAATATTTATGGTCTGAGGATTCAAGGTTGCCACATCCAACCCCATTGATTCGAAGAACGCTTTGTCCAACTTGTAAACACCATCCTCTTTAACAGCTATCTTGAACCAAGTTCCTGAACTTAAAACAGAATTGGCAACATAATCTTTTTCCTGAAAACTGGAGGCAACAAAACCAGATGCAACTAATTGAAAACGAACCTCGGTAACCCGTTCAAACCCACCATTTCTGCGCACGTAAGGCACGAAACCAAACCTGGAATAATACTTTCCTTTATCCTCAGCAATGGACCAAGTATAAGACAAGGTATCAGATAACTGAAAACCATAAGTATCAAGTACATATTGATCCTCTAATTCTAAGGAACGCGTAGTAAAGACAACATCGGAAATTGTAAATGCTTGTTTTTTTACCACTTGTTGCCAACTCACAAATGGAAGACCGTTTTGATACTCCTGATTTTCAACACTTGGCACAAGTCGTTGTAAAGCTCCGTCAGCGACTGAAATCGGATCTTTCCAATTTACAGTAATTATTGTTTCCTGAGCAAACGAAACAACAGCATTGAAGGCAACGATTAGTAGGACAATAAAAATGGACTTAATAAATCGCGTTGCTTTTAAATTGATTTCCATATCACAAATTTCGAAAACAAATGATTTGTTCAACAAAACGTCGTCAATGTTTTTTTATTTTCGTGATTCGGTTATTTAATTGTAACCAATGATTTTTTTTTTCGTAATATTGGACTTAAAAGCCGAAACACGCTAAAAATTATTCGGAATCGAATGAAAAATGTTAAATTTTTGGTGATATTAAGTTGTCTGTTAAGCACATCGAAATTGATGGCTCAGGATCCAACTTTCACACAGTTTTACGCCAATCCTCTGTATTTGAACCCTGCCTTTGCAGGATCGCATGGATGCCCGCGTTTTTCCTTGAACTATCGCAATGAGTGGCCGAGTCTTTCTGGTAACTATGTTACGTATAGTGCTTCTTACGACCAATACTTCAAGAATATTTCCGGAGGATTTGGTGTTCTGGCAACTCATGACCAACAAGGGAAAGGCACCATCAACACATCAATGCTTGGCTTGATCTATTCTTACCATTTAAAGGTAAATAGAAAGTTCGCCATGCTTTTTGGTGCTCGAGCTGCTTGGTATCAGAAATTTTTAGATTGGGATAAACTTACGTTTGGTGATATGATCGACCCTCGTCGTGGTTTCATTTACAGCACTGGTGACCAGCGTCGTGGTGGATCTCGTGGTTTCTTTGATGCTTCAGCAGGATTTGTAGGATATTCAAAACATTTCTTTTTTGGATTTGCTGCACATCACTTGAACAGACCGAATGAATCAGTAATCATTGGTAATTCACCAATGCCTATGCGCTTCACTGGACACATTGGCGCAGAGATTCCTTTAGGCTCCCAGAGTAAGTACAGCAACTCTACTTCCATTATGCCAAACATTATCTACCAATACCAACAAGGTTTCCAAGAAATCAATATTGGTACTTACGTAAAGTATGGTAGCTTTAATGCAGGAGCTTGGTTCCGAAACAGAGATGCATTCATTTTGACTATTGGTATTAATACAGGTACGTTTAAGGTTGGTTATAGCTACGACGTTACTGTTTCAAGATTGAACAATGGGGTTTCAGGTGGTTCACATGAAGTATCGCTTGGCATCAACACAAAGTGTAAGCCAGCTGTGAAAACTTTCCGAACCATTTCGTGTCCTTCCTTTTAACTTTTTTTGTAACCTTTTGTTGATAATCCGTTTATAAAGTTAACTTTGGACTCCCAAATTATGAAAAAACAAAGCAAGCATATGAAGATGATGCGTTTTTTGGCAATCGCTTTCGCAGGCTTAACACTCGCTTCGTGTAGCCGGGAAGCCTCAACTTCAACGGGTTGGGATTACAACAACGTAGCCCAAGGAGGTTTTCAAAAGGTACCTTACGTGGATCAGGAAACTGGACCAGGTCTTATCCTTGTTGAAGGCGGTACCTTTACTATGGGTATGGTAGAACAAGATGTTATGTTCGACTGGAACAATCGTCCAGCGCGCGTAACTGTTTCTTCTTTCTACATGGACCAAACGGAGGTTACTAACTTCCACTGGTTAGAATACCTATACTGGATCCGTAGATCTTACAAGCAGTATTCTATGGTTTACAAGAATGCTTTGCCAGACACGTTGTCATGGAGAAGCCCACTTGCATTCAATGAGAAGTATGTAGATTACTACTTGCGTCACCCTGCGTATCGTGACTACCCTGTTGTAGGCGTGTCTTGGTTGCAAGCATCTGACTATTGTAAATGGCGTACTGACCGTGTAAACGAGTACATCCTTATTCGTGAAGGTGTTCTTGGTTTCGATGTGGATGCAGCGGACGCGGAGACGTTCAACACAGACGCCTATTTAGTTGGACAGTTTGAGCAAAGTGAAGAATTAGGTGGTCGCAAATTGCAAGATTTGGATCCGTCAAATAGAAATGGTAAAAAATTGGGTGAACGCATTGTGCGCATGGAAGACGGTATTCTTTTACCGCGTTACAGACTCCCAACCGAAGCTGAATGGGAATTTGCCGCACTTGGTTTAATCGGTAACCTTACTGAAGGTACTGAAGTAATTACTGAGCGTCGTCAGTACCCTTGGAACGGACACTTTGTTCGTCAAGACAACCAAGAATTCCAAGGAGCTATCCGTGCGAACTTTGTTCGCGGACGTGGTGACTACATGGGGGTAGCAGGTCAATTGAATGATGGTGCAGATGTTACAGCTCCGGTTGAATCATTCTGGCCAAATGACTACGGACTTTACCACATGGCTGGTAACGTATCTGAGTGGGTGATGGATGTTTATCGTCCGTTGACTTCTGAGGATTACGATGAGTTCCGTCCATTCCGTGGAAACGTGTTCCAAACAAAACAATTGAACAACGAGGGAATCGCTGACAACAAGAATGCTCAAGTTGTTTACGATGTACACGGAATGAAAGAATACTTGAACGAGTTTGAGCGTGTACGTTTCCAACGTGTTTCTGCTGCGAACCACGACCCGAATGACACGATCATTTCTCAAGGTTTGGCATTGAATGTAAAATCTAGAAACAATATGGAATTGAAAGCTAACCGTGGTTATGCTCCAGATCCATACTATGTGTCTCACAACAAAGTTAAAGACTCTGCTGAATTGGTCTTGATCGCAAAATTGAATGGTGTATTAGACCGTGCTATTGACTTGAAAAACGAGAAGTACGACATCGAAGCATCACAGTTGGTTCAAGACGAGATCTTCGACGGTTTATTTGCAGACGAAGTTCGCAACGGTCCGGACGAAGAATACTCTTACGAGGTGATCACGATGTTGCGTGAAGGATTCTCTGAATTCATCATGAATACACCAGGTAAATTAAAGTACCGCAATGTTGTTGAAGAAGAGAACATTGGTCGCTTGAACTACCGTAAGGACGATTACATTGATTACTTGGACGGCGACATCGAAAGTTCAATCTACTACGATAACGACGATGTGAAGAATAAGATCAATCAAGCAAGTCAGGATCCAAGTTTGATCATGTACCAAAGCCAATACGAAGCGTTTGGACCTGATGGAACACCTTTGAAGCCAGACTACAGTACTTCAGCTCCTTCTACGTTGATCTCTGATAAGTCACGTGTTTACAAAGGAGGGTCATGGAGAGACCGTGCATACTGGTTGAACGCTGGTTCACGTCGTTTCTTGGATGAAGACAAATCAACATGTACAATCGGATTCCGTTGTGCGATGGATCGTGTCGGATCTCCAGTAGGAATGAACTACGGTAAAAAGAAAGAAAAGAAAAGATAAGCATAACAATTTGCTGAAGCCCATCACTCTCTGAATGATGGGCTTTTTTATGTAAATCATGATACAAGAACTTTACAACGCATTTATTGACGGCTCAGGCGTAATTACAGATACGCGCAAGATCAAACAAGGCTGTTTATTCTTCTGTTTGAAAGGAGCTAATTTCGATGGAAACACCTTTGCGAAAGAAGCAATCGAAAAAGGTGCTTGTTACGCTGTGATCGATAATAGTGAATTCGCCATACCTGGTAAAACGATCCTTGTAAATGACACACTGCGTGCACTTCAAGATCTTGCACACCACCACCGGATGCAATTCAGTATTCCCGTATTGGGGATTACAGGGAGTAACGGAAAAACAACTTCCAAAGAATTGATTGCAGCGGTACTTTCGACTGAAAAGCGTATTCTTTTTACGGAAGGAAATTTGAACAACCACATTGGAGTACCTCTTACCCTACTCCACTTAAATGAGACCCACGAACTTGCTATCATTGAAATGGGAGCAAATAAACCTGGCGACATTCAGGAATTAGTAGATATCGCGGCTCCAACACATGGCATTATCACCAATATTGGCCGAGCCCATCTTGAAGGATTTGGATCTTTAGAGGGTGTGATCCAAACTAAAACAGAAATGTATCGCTATTTGGCTTCTCATAATGGTCATTTTTTCATTCATGCTGCCGATGAGATCCTTCTGAAGAACTTACCTAAAAACAGTGAAGTAAGCTCCTACGGCAAAGGCGGGAATATTGATGGAAAACTAATTCGCCTATCCCCTTTCGTGGAGATGCAATGGACAGAAGGAAGTTATTGCAGCGATGTGATCACAACACAATTGATCGGAGAATATAATTACGTCAATTTCTTGGCAGCGATATGTATTGGTCGACACTTTGGAATTAGCCGCGAGAATTGCTCCAAAGCTATTCAGGAGTATACTCCGACAAATAACCGTTCGCAGGTCACTAAAACAGCTAAGAACACCCTCATTGTTGATTGCTATAATGCCAACCCAACTTCGATGCAATCTGCTCTAAACAGTTTTGCTCAGATAGATCACCATCCAAAAATCTTCATCTTAGGAGATATGCGTGAAATGGGTCAAGATGCCGAAATGGTGCACGATGAGATCGTTCAACTAACCATCGACTTGCGATTAAGTGGATTCTTTATTGGCGAGGAATTCCTTAAACACAAAGGAAAACACCCTCAAGCTATTTTCTTAAAATCTACCGATCCGTTGATCGAACATTTGGAACAAAATCCTCCGGAAGACTTATTGATCCTCTTAAAAGGATCACGTGGAATTGCCTTGGAAAAAGTAATCCCGTATCTATAACAAAAAAGGCTGCCTCTTATGAAGCAGCCTTTTGTATTTCTTATTCAATGCTTAATCAGCAAGAATATTTCTCGAGATAACGATCTTTTGAACTTCAGAAGTTCCTTCATAGATCTGAGTAATCTTCGCGTCACGCATCAAACGCTCCACGTGATACTCTTTTACATATCCGTAACCACCGTGGATCTGAACAGCCTCAACAGTTTGTTCCATTGCTACTTTAGAAGCATACAACTTCGCCATTGCAGATGACTGGTCAAAATTACGACCTGCATCTTTATCAGCAGCAGCACGGTAAACTAGCAAACGTGCAGCTTCGATCTCAGTTCCCATATCAGCCAATTTAAAGGCAATAGCTTGGTGCTTATAGATCTCTTTTCCAAAAGCTTTGCGCTCTTTAGAATACGCTGTTGCCAATTCAAATGCTCCGGCAGCAATACCCAAAGCTTGAGCAGCAATACCAATGCGACCACCAGAAAGGGTTTTCATTGCGAACTTAAATCCAAATCCATCCTCACCGATACGATTCTCTTTCGGAACTTTAACATCGTTAAACAACAATGTATGCGTATCGCTTCCACGAATTCCTAATTTATCTTCCTTCGCTCCTACTACAAAACCGTCCATTCCTCGCTCAACGATCAACGCGTTAATTCCGCGGTGTCCCAATTCAGGGTTCGTTTGTGCGATCACCAAATAAACAGAAGCAGAAGAACCATTCGTGATCCAGTTCTTTGTACCGTTCAACAAATAGTAGTCACCCATGTCAACAGCTGTAGTGCGCTGAGAAGTAGCATCCGAACCAGCTTCTGGCTCAGACAAACAGAAAGCACCAATCATTTCACCTGTAGCTAAAGGAACCAAATACTTTTGTTTTTGTTCCTCTGTTCCGAATTTTTCAAGTCCCCAACACACCAATGAGTTGTTTACAGACATACAAACAGAAACAGAAGCATCCACTTTTGAGATTTCCTCCATAGCAAGGACGTAGGACATAGTATCCATACCTCCACCTCCATACTTTGGATCAACCATCATTCCCATGAAACCAAGCTCACCTAGTTGCTTAATCTCTGCTGCTGGAAAACGTTGGTCGCGGTCACGTTCAATAACACCAGGCTTTAACACGTTTTGAGCAAAATCTCTAGCCGCATCGCGCACCGCCATTTGCTCTTCTGTCAATTCGAAATTCATTAGTATCGGAGTTTATTCTATATTTGTTTAACAGACAAATGTACCTATAAAAACTTAATTTTTTTTGCAATGCGCACATACAAAATCATCGGATTGATGTCAGGCACTTCTTTGGATGGTGTAGATGTCGTTTACGCACAGCTGCAGAAAAACGATAACGCACATTGGAATTTCGAACTCAAAGCCTGCGAAACCTTCTCATTTTCTGATAAGTTACTCGATGCACTGCACGACGTAACGAATTTGAGTGCCGCACAATTCGTGTCCTTGGACCACGATTTAGGTTCTTTTTTCGGACAAATTGTTTGCGACTTTTTACAGAAAAAAAACATCCCTATAGATCAAGTTGATGCAATCGCAAGTCATGGACAAACTGTTTTTCATCAACCGAGCAAGGGATTTACTTCTCAGATAGGAAATCCAGCTGTAATTGCAGTAAAAACTGGAATTCCAACCATTGGCGACTTCCGCTCTAAAGACGTGCTTTATGGGGGGCAAGGTGCTCCTCTGGTTCCGATTGGCGATCAATACTTGTTTGGTAATATCGCGGACGGATTCCTGAATATTGGCGGTTTTGCAAACATCTCTTTCCGCGAAAACGGAACAGTGAAGGCCTACGACATTTCTCCGGGTAACCTGCCATTGAACAAACTGGTTCGAGCAAAGGGATTGAGCTATGACAAGAATGGCGATTTGGCGAGAAGTGGCGAGATCAATTATTTCTTATTGGATCTATTGAACAGCTTGCCGTTCTATGAACAAACCGGACCAAAATCTCTTGGCGTTGAATGGTTAGAACAGCATTTCTACCCTCTATTGAAGTTTGACAAAGACATTGAGAACAATTTGGCCACTGTAGTAGAACACATCGCCGATAAAATAGCGGAATCTTTGAACGCACATCAATTACAGCGCGTATTGGTAACCGGTGGCGGTGCAAAAAACACCTTCCTGATGGAACGTTTGAAACGTTATTACAAGGGAGAATTGGTTGAAACCACTACTGAGATCATCGACTTCAAAGAAGCATTGATCTTTGCTTTGCTTGGCGCATTGTTTTTAGAAAAAGAACCGAATTGTTTGGCAAGTGTAACCGGAGCATCAAAAGATGTCTGTGGCGGCGTAATTCATTTCCCTTAGGCTTGCAGACCCATTTCTTTTGTTAATTTTGCAACACACTTTGTATAAAATTTAATCATGAAAGACTTACTTCATACTTTTGAAAATAAACGTCCAGAGATCGTATTTGAATGGAAAGATGCTGAAACTGAAGCTGAAGGATGGGTGGTTATCAATTCTTTGCGCGGAGGTGCAGCAGGTGGAGGTACACGTATGCGTGCAGGCTTGGACAAGCGTGAAGTAGAATCTCTTGCCAAAACAATGGAAGTTAAATTCACTGTAGCAGGTCCTGCTATCGGTGGTGCTAAGTCAGGAATCAACTTTGATCCGAAAGACCCGCGTAAAGAAGGCGTGTTGCGCCGTTGGTATGCTGCTGTTACTCCGCTTTTGAAGCATTATTATGGTACAGGTGGCGATCTGAACGTTGACGAGATCCATGAAGTGATCCCGATGACTGAAGATTGTGGTGTTTGGCATCCTCAAGAAGGTGTATTCAACGGACATTTTCAACCGCGCGAAGCACAAAAGATCCATCGTATTGGCCAATTGCGTCAGGGTGTATTGAAAGTGATCGAAGATGATACATATTCACCAGATGTAGCTCGCAAATATGTTGTTGCAGACATGATCACTGGTTTTGGTGTTGCGAAATCTGTAGCGCATTATTACAATATTTGGGGCGGAAGCGTTGCCGGAAAGCGCGTGATCGTTCAAGGATGGGGAAATGTAGGTTCAGCTGGCGCTTATTACCTGGCTCAAGCAGGAGCAAAAGTAGTTGGGATCATAGACCGCGTTGGTGGTTTGATCAATGAGAATGGATTTACCTTAGAGGAAATTCGTCATTTGTTCTTAACCAAAAACGGGAATGAATTGGCTTCTCCAAACATGCTTTCGTTCGAGGAAGTAAATGCCAAAATTTGGGATGTAAATGCGGAAGTATTTATTCCATGCGCAGCTTCTCGATTGATCACACAAGAGCAAGTTGAACGCATGATCAAAGGTGGTATGGAAGTGATCGCTGCTGGAGCGAATGTCCCTTTTGCAGACAAAGAGATCTTCTTCGGACCGATTGCCGATTTTGCAGATAACAAATTGTCTATCATTCCGGATTTCATTTCGAATTGTGGTATGGCGCGTGTATTTGCCTATTTAATGAGCAACGACTTGAAAAACTTGTCGGATGAAGGTATCTTCGAAGACACTTCGGCTATCATCCGCGATGCCTTAGCAAAAGCACATGCTAAGAATCCTTCGAAAACCGGAATTGCAAAAACGGCATTTGAAATTGCTTTGAATCAACTCGTATAAGATGATCAAACGCTCCACGAAATTATTCAAGGAGTTTTTCGATAGTGAAAAATCAGGCGGTCTTATTTTGATCGCCTGTACTATTATATCCCTACTTCTGGCGAACGCATCCTTTGGCGAGTCTTACTTGCACTTTTGGGAAAGCGAAATTGGCGGCATGTCCCTGGAATTGTGGATCAACGATGCTCTAATGGCTGTTTTCTTCCTATTGATCGGCATCGAATTAAAACGCGAGTTTCAAAGTGGGGAATTGAATAGTTGGCAAAAAGCCACACTTCCCGCATTTAGCGCCTTAGGCGGTATGTTGGTACCGGCAGGAATTTACGTTTTCATCAATTGGGGACAGGACTCCGTGAATGGATTTGGAATTCCTATGGCCACAGACATTGCTTTTGCTTTGGGAGCTTTGTCCTTGTTAGGAGATCGCATCCCACTTTCTTTAAAAGTATTTTTAACGGCTCTTGCTGTGATCGACGACCTCGGCGCAATTTTAGTGATCGCAATTTTCTATTCCAAAGGGATCGTCGTACTGAATTTACTGGCAGCTATTGGCATTTTCCTAAGCTTGTTAGCACTCAATAAACTAAAGATCAACTCGCTTTGGACCTACCTTCCAGCTGGTATACTGATGTGGTATTTCATGCACCACTCAGGTGTTCACGCCACGATCACCGGTGTTCTTTTAGCATTTGCAATTCCTTCCAGCTCGGATAAAAAAGGATTCAACCCCTCAGATTACCTACAAAGCAAATTACACCATCCTGTTCCTTATGTGATCCTCCCCTTGTTTGCACTAGCCAACACAGCGATCGTTTTAAAAGGATCTTGGGACGAATTATTAATGCAAGCGACCAGTTTAGGTATTCTTGCCGGACTAGTACTTGGAAAAGCTTTCGGGATCTTCTTCTTTTCATGGCTCTCGATCAAAACAAAACTTTCAACCAAACCTACCGGCGTCAGTTGGGGACAGTTGTTTGGAGTTGGAATCTTAGGAGGAATTGGATTTACCATGTCCATTTTCGTAACCCTCTTAGCTTTTGAAGACCCTGCACACATCAATGCTGCCAAGTTTAGTATCTTGATCGCATCAACCGCTGCCGGAATAATCGGAATTCTCTGGTTGAAAAGTGCCTTCCGCAAAAAAGCGTAACCAAAATCAGCTTTGCCATTTTACAGACAAGACCATTTACACAAAACGGTGTGAATATCTATTCTAAACTTCTATTTTCTACACACAAGCGTCCTTTAATTTTGTTAGTTGCAATTAAACCGTAGATGTGATGAAAAAGACAAAGTATTATATCATTTTCTTAATGGCTGTTCCCTGCATGATGTGGGCTCAAGCTCAAGACGCAGGAGTTCAGGTTGGTGATAAACCGGCACCGGGAGAAAAAATCAGCGCTTTAGAGTTTGTAATGCAAGGGGGACCGTTCATGATCCCGATCGTTTTGTTGTTGTTCTACACAGTATACGTTGGAATTGAGCGCTACCGTTATATCAAGCGCATGTCTACGTTCAACACGAATTTATTGACCGAGATCAAGATGCACGTAGATAAAGGAAATGTACACGATGCATTAGCGGCTACTCAGCGCGACAATTCAGCTTACGGCCTTGTTCTTTCTGAAGGAATGAAAGTAGCTGAGCGTCCGATCGGAGAGATCGAGAACAACATGGAGAAGGTGGTGAATATCGAGATCGGTAAAATGGAGAAGAGCCTCGGAAACTTGGGATTGATCGCAGGTATCGCTCCAACATTCGGATTTATCGGTACCATTGCCGGGGTAATCAAGATCTTCTACAACATCTCTATTTCTGAAAACGTAAGTATCGGTAACATTTCTGGTGGTTTGTACGAAAAGATGATCTCCTCAGGAGCTGGTTTGATCGTTGGTATCATCGCTTATTCTTGTTACCACTTATTGAACACCATGATCGACAACTTCGCGTTGCGCATCCAAACAGTGAACTTGAATTTCGTTAACATTATTCGTCCGTCAAAATGGCAATAAAAAGAAGACGCCGCTTTCATGCAGGAGTGGAGACCTCTTCCATGAGCGACATCATGTTCTTTTTGCTTTTGTTCTTCCTTATCATTTCGACATTAGCGAATCCGAACGTGATCAAAGTACCGCTTCCAGAAGCGAATAATACGGATAATACTACTTCTTCCCATGTTACATTAACTGTAACGTCAGACAAAAAATACTTTATAGACAAAGAGGAAGTAGCACCGGATATGATTGAACAACGCTTGGTGGAAATCACAAAAGAGCGTGGAGATGAAACCGTAGTGGTACGTCCTGCGTATGACCTAGACGTACAAGTCTTGATCGACGTGTTACAAATGGGTGTTAAGAACCAACTCAAATTGGTAATTGCTACCAAGGCGGGTTAAAAATAAAGAGGTATGGATTTCCAATTAACAGACTTCAACCTATACAAAAGGTTGAGTAAAAAAGACAAGCAGATCGCAGGAATAGTTGCAGGATCGTTCGTTCTTGTTGTAGGAACACTTTTGTATGTTCTTGGGTTTTCCATTCCTACTCCTCCACTTCCAAATCAATTGTTGTACAAGGATATGGAAATGGAAATCTTGGTTCCTCTTGAAGCCATGCAACTGGAAAACGGTCCAGGTGGAGGTGGCTCAGGAACACCTACCAAAGCGAATTTGAGTCAGGAAAACCCTCCACAAATGGAGCAAGTACTGACACAAAATGGCGGAAGTATCAAGCACCCAAGTGGTGGATCGAACCATACAAACACCACCAAACCAAACAACAACCCGCCAACAACGCAAAACCAATCCAACAATCCATTTGGATCAGGAGGTTCCGGTGGCGGTGACGGTCGCGGAAATGGAACTGGTGTAGGAGATGATAATGGCCCTGGCTCTGGTCCTGGCAACGGTCCAGGTTCTGGCGGTGGCTCTCCAAAACGCGTTCGTATCACGGACCCTGTAGTTCACGACATTGACTCAGATGAAAGCGGAAGTATTCTGGTGGAAGTAGTTGTTGACGCTGCTGGAAAAATTGTTGGATCTCCAAAAGCTAACAGAGCAAAGACAACCATCACGAACGAAGCCGTTATTCGCACTGTTCTGGATCGTGTAAAAGCTCAGGTAAGATTTAACGCTGTTCCGGGTGCTGCAAACGTTAAACTCGCATTTACGGTTAAGATTACGCCAAACTAACACATTTTAACGTCTAGTCTGCCGGTGATTGTGTAGCTTTGCTTACTGACAAATCAATATGGGTGCTATTTTCATTATCGTTCTGATCCTATTGGCGTTCTCACTTTTTGTGTACGTCGATAATGCAGAATGGAAAGAGCTTTCCTATTCCGTCCAAGAGCAATTATTTCCGAATAAAAAATACGGCGCCTACCGCATTCGTAATGCGCAATCAACGATCATAGTTTTGATCCTTTTGAGCTGTCTTGCCTTGGCCGGCGGTGCAATTTTCGTGAAACGAGGACTCGGCGCAGGCTCCCCTCCTATTCAGGACATTGTAAAAGAACTTTCAGATACCGTTCAGTTCAATCTGGAAATGCAGGAACCTTTGGAAACACCTCCAAGTCAATTCAAATTTGAAGGAAACAACGGGGATAGTCAGCCAGTGGCACAAGACGGAAGTGACGACCCAGCAGACGAAGAACAAGAGGAAACTACTTCTCAAACGGTATCGAACCAGCCCAAAGAGCAACGCACGAAGCCAAAGAATACCAATCCGGAGCAAAGCATTTACGATTTCGAAAAAGAGCAGTTCAAACTATCGGGTGGTGCCGCAGAGCGCGAGCGTATCCAGCGCGAAATGGAAGAACGCAAACGCCAACGAGAACAAAAAGCCAAGCAACAAGCCCAAAATGGTGGTGTTGGTGGAAACGCCGGCGGTAAACCTAGCTATAGCGAAGGTGAAACAATGGTCTCCTGGGATTTAGACGGAAGAGATGCGCATCAAAAGAATGACTGGTACGTAAGAAATCCGGGATACACCTGTGGAAAAGGGATCAATGCGAAGGTTGTGATCAAAGTAAAGGTAAATTCGAACGGAGAAGTTGTTACAGCAACCAGCGTAGCTCCTCCGGGAACAAATACATGCTGTATTGAACAAGCGCTTAAATACGCTCGCATGTCGCGTTTTGAGTATTCCAGCAAGCTGTTGCAGGAGGGAACGATTACCTACCATTTCAAATCGCAATAATGAACCCAGCTGAAAAGGCGTATCAGGAGACCACGAAATGGCTCTTCGAACAGTTTCCGGCTTATCATGAAAAAGGCGCAGCAGCCTATAACCCCGGACTTAAAAATTGCCTTGAATTAGCCGCTTATTTCAATAATCCACAAACAGAACTCACCTTCGTTCATGTGGGTGGAACAAACGGCAAAGGAAGCACATCAAACATGCTGGCCTCCATCTTGAAAGAAGCAGGCAAAACAGTTGGACTATTTACCTCACCCCATTTATTTGATTTCACGGAACGTATTCGTGTCAACGGTCAGTGCATCGACCCGGCATTTGTGGTAGAATTTTGCCAGCAAGTTCGGGAACATACCTGGACGATTGCTCCGTCCTTTTTTGAGATTACTTGGATCATGGCTCTGTGTTATTTCCGGGAGAAGAACTGTAGCATCGTAGTTGCAGAAGTTGGCATGGGTGGACGTTTGGACGCGACAAACATCATCACTCCTATCCTGAGCATCATCACGAACATTGGATTAGATCACACGCAATTTTTAGGCGACACCCGAGCAAAGATCGCTTTTGAAAAAGCCGGTATCATCAAGTCAGGCGTTCCCGTACTATTTGGAGAACAGGATGCCGAAACACAACCGGTTTTTCTGGAACAAGCACAGCTCAAACATGCTCCGATCGCTCAATTGGTCGAACCACTGAATTATCCGGACACACTGCTCGGTTACCAGAAACAAAATTACAAACTGGTCTATTCGGCGCTAATTGCTTTGCGGAAACACATACAAATTAGCGAACAGCACATTCAGGATGGAATCCGAAATCTGTACCGCAACACAGGCTTTTTAGGGCGACTTCAAGTCCTTTCAAAGGAACCGCGTATCATTCTTGACTGTGCCCACAATGCGCATGGCATCAATGCTTGTTTAACGAGTATCGCTCCGGTAGTCGGACAATTGCATATCATTTACGGAACCAGTTCAGATAAGGACATGAGTGAGATTGCATCCTTGTTACCCACGGACGCGCATTATTATTTCACGACCTTCAGTAATCCACGCAGCGCGAAATTGGAACAACTCCAAGAAAATTTCGGAAATGCAGGAAAAAATCGCGCTTTTTTTACAAATCCACGTGAGGCAATGGCGAAAGCGCAACTTGCTGCTAACAAAGCGGATACCATTTTAGTGTTTGGCTCCTTTTTCTTGGTCCACGATTTTTTTGAAGATTTTTTTAAAGATCTTCTTGCAGAAAAGAAATAATGCCCTATATTTGCACTCGCGTTTGAGACACAACGGTGGATCTAAAAACGAAACTTATCGGGAGATTAGCTCAGTTGGTTCAGAGCACCTGCCTTACAAGCAGGGGGTCGGGGGTTCGAATCCCTCATCTCCCACTCTGATAAAAGCACTGTCCATTGGACGGTGCTTTTTTCGTTTAACACGAGTCTGAGCTTGCTCAAGTGAGGTGTAAAAACGGAAAAAGCTGCCCTGAGCAGCGCGAAGAAGTGCTTTTATCCACTGCACGTTGCGTAAACGGGATATCCAATCCCTCAATAGAAAACCACCTATCATGTATTATACCTACATCATTCATGCTGCAAGTATCGATCGTTATTACGTTGGAGTTAGCGAAAACCCTACTGAAAGACTCAAAAAACATAACGCTAAAAACAAAGGTTTTACGAATCAAGCAGCCGACTGGAAAATTGTGTATCTGCGTAAGTTTGAAAGCAAACGAGAAGCCTTGGATTTTGAAAAACAAATTAAGAACTGGAAATCCAAAATAAAGATTCAAAAACTAATCGCTGACTCAGTTGGTTCAGAGCATCCCGATACGTAGCAATCGGGAGGGTCGGGGGTTCGAACCTGTCTGCCTTCGAAGAAAGGCAGATCCCTCATTCCGATCCATTTCATTTCTCGGAAGTAAACTCTCCCACTCTGATAAAAGCACTGTCCATTGGACGGTGCTTTTTTCGTTTAACACGAGTCTGAGCTTGCTCAAGTGAGGTGTAAAAACGGAAAAAGCTGCCCTGAGCAGCGCGAAGAAGTGCTTTTATCCACTGCACGTTGCGTAAACGGGATATCCAATCCCTCAATAGAAAACCACCTATCATGTATTATACCTACATCATTCATGCTGCAAGTATCGATCGTTATTACGTTGGAGTTAGCGAAAACCCTACTGAAAGACTCAAAAAACATAACGCTAAAAACAAAGGTTTTTAGATCATTTTGAAAATAAACTCGTCTTCTTCACCACAAAGGCACAAAGAGACTATCGCCCCCCCTTTTTAACCATAATTAAGGCCACGGAGAGCTGCTCGTGAACTCGCCGATTAAACGCAGAGTAAAGGAGTAACGAAGTAAAGGAGAGGGGATCAAGTTAAAGCCCTTATACTCTGCCCTTTGAAGTTTTGAACTGTTGATCATTTTGAACTTCCCTTTAACTTTCTAAAGTTCATCCCTAATGGTTTTGTACAAGGTATTTAATATTTGTCCGTTTGCGCGCACTATTTATCTAAAAACCCTTATACAAACGATTAATATTTCTAATAAACAAGACATGCAACTGCTCCTTAACTTAGGAAAAAAGTCTTTTTATGAAATGTCCAAATTGTAAAGAAGTAAATCTGGTCATGTCGGATCGCCAAGGTGTGGAGATCGATTACTGTCCGGAATGCAGAGGTGTGTGGTTGGATCGTGGTGAATTGGATAAGATCATTGACCGTTCAGCCAAAGAAGAAAGCTCTAGAAGCTCAGAGCGTTCATCAAGTCATTACGAAAAGCCGTATGACAAACATCACGATAAACATTACGAAAAACAGTACAAAAAGAAAGGTGGCTGGTTAAGCGATCTATTTGATTAAACAAAAAAGCCTCGGAATTGTTCCGAGGCTTTTATAATTTTTATTCGACTTATCGAACTACTTGTACCGGTCCTTGACCTTTCAAAGTGATCGTTTTCATGATATTGTCGGCTTCGTATTGCACAAAGTAAGTACCATCAGATACCGGAGTTCCATTTTGAGCCTTACCATCCCATTTAGGACTTTGTCCCGATCCTTCATATACAATTTGTCCATAACGGTTTGTAATAACCAATCTTACCTCAGACACATTGATCGTTTTCAAGAAAAATTCATCATTTTCACCGTCACCATTTGGTGTAAAAATATTCGGCAATTCTACGATTGGATCCGGCAATATACAACTACCGTCGTCTTGAACTGCAGCCGGATTGTAGTTCAATGCAATCGGATTGGTACATCCACAAACAATCGAGGCAACCGAAACATAAGCCGTATCCGAACAGTTAGGTCCAGAAGACGCGATTAACATGATCGTTGCATCATTGTTATATGTTTGTGTAAATGCTTGCGTTGAAGTAGTTGGGAAGGCATTACCATTCCCGAAATCCCAATAGAAGCTGGTAGCGTCCTGACTATTGTTCGTAAACGTTACATCAAATGGTATACAACCGCCACCCGTATTTTGTCCGATAGCTGCCACCGGAGGAGGCAATACGTTCACAAAAACGCTATCTGAATCCGAACAAACGTTATCTGTTACTGTAAAGTAATACCAACCCGGAGCACGGTTTGTCCAAACTGTTGAGTTTATAAAAGCTGGATTGGTAGCTCCCGGACCATTCCATAAATAGAGAGGCTGACCTGTCATTCCCGAAGTAAAGGCGATTACTACTCCATCATTGGCACAGGCCGAGGCCGTGACGGATTGAACTGAGTCCACATTCAATAGCTTATTGACTATGAGTACCACGGAATCGGGGTTCTGGAAGCCACAATTATCGGTTATTGTTACGTGATAAACGAGTGTATCATGTTCTGCCCCACCAGTAGGTAAATTGACAGTTTGCGTTGTTGCAGGAATGTCCCATTGGAAAGTATAGGGTGCTTGACCATTCGCCAAGTTTTGAATACTCACCTGAGGATTTGTAGTAGGACAGTAAGAGTAAGCCGTATCTACCAAGTTCCAAGTTGTTGTGTTTGTAAAAACGGAGATTGTGATCGGAGTAGAAGTACACATGTAGTTACCAGCGGTATCGAAAACGATCGCAGTGTAAGTGGTGTCTACGTATGGATTGATCCAGAAATTAGTTGTATCCTGTAATCCATTACTCCAGTTAACAATTGCTGTTGCATCGCAAGGCAATCCCATTGCATTCACAATCACGTTATCCAATCCCCAGTTATCAAAAGCAGAAGAGGAAGAGTTCAATTGAATCCAACGGAATCCTGTAGCCGTAGTTTGGGCAGCTACTGGAATTGCTACCACGTAAGTATCCCATACTGTAAATGGCGTTGCTTGTCCCGCACCAACCAAGCTTGCTGTACTGGTTGGAATTGCTGTTAAGATCTGACCATCCGGCTGGTAGTACTCAATCGTATTCCATGTAGCACCACCATTTGTAGAATATTGTAAGGCAACACCTTCATTCGCTTGATCCGGACCTTCACATGGCGCAGCTGCACCCTGCACGGCATAACGCATGTCAAAGATCAAGGTTCCTCCACAGGTTACATCAAAAAATGCCGTAGTGATGTTTGGTGTTGACGTAGATGTAGATGCCCAGTAATAAGGCGTATTTGTTGAGTTGGCTCCACATGGTTGAGAGAAAGCTGTTCCTCCACCCGCGCTCCAACCGGCAGGAATCACACCTCCGTTGAAATTGAAACTCTGGTTTCCGTTCAATAGACTTGCGTAAGCAACAATGTGAACAGAATCTCCAGGACATACAGTTGTATCACTTGGTGTTACATAAACAGTACACGTTTGTGCCAACGAAGCAAAACCAAGAAAACTTGAGGCTATAAATAATGCTAACTTCTTCATTTGGCTTAGTTTACGGTTAATTTATTCAATTGAATCGACTGAAAGGTCCATCCCTTTTTCAAGTTTGGATTGTTCAGCAATACATAGAACCCTTTACTTAAGTTCTCACAGTTACCTGCCAAATCAGATGCAGGTGCAACCTGTGTTTTTATCATTCCTTCCGGATTCTCATCACAACCAACACAGCCTTCCGTGTACAAGGTCTGAATGCCATAAGAAACAGTTACTTGTTTGTCCGTGGTGTTTACCAATTTGATGAACAATAATTCCAACGGAAGTTGATTTGGGATAAGCTGACAGTTTTGTCGTTGTACGTAAACCTCCACGCCAGATCGAACATCCAGCAAAGACCATTCTGAGGAAATCTGTTTGTCAGTCAAATTGCCTTGCGACCAGCCGAAACCAGACACAAAAAACAACGACGCAACCAACAATTGAATTGATTTAAATTGGGTCATAATAACTTGAAATTTGTTTGATAACTTTTTCAAGACGCAAAAATACGACAGAAGGTTCGGTCGAACCAAAAAAAAATGCCAATCAAACAAATAATCTAGTTGTTCTGTAAATTTTAACGAGCACCGATTATTTTTTACAATTATCAAAAATGGTTTGCATGGTGCGAGATGTTACTGCTAATTCTTCCTGAGAAATTCCTGCCAAAGCATGAGATCTATTCTGCAATACCAGGGCATCCACAGAAGCGATCACATCTCTCCCCTTTTGAGTAACTGTAATTTCTGTTCTGCGGCGATCAGATTTGTTCACTTTTCGCAGTAAATAGTCCGACTGTACCAATAGGTTTATAATGCGTGTGACGGAAGCATTGTCTTTGAAGACCAGATCTGCTACCTCCACTTGGGTCAAATGCGGATTTTCCATCAAACATTTAATCACCAACCACTGATCCACGGTAATGTCAAATCCATGTTTTTTCAATTGATTCTGGGCAAACTGCCGATACGACCGGATAGCTTTATCAATCGAATAAAATATAACGTTATCGAGTTTCTCCATAGTAGCCATTGCCAAATGTAACGAACTCATCTGGCAATAACAAACACAATTTCCTTAGATTGCAATAGTGCTAAATTGACGTGGAGAAACACCTGTAACCCGTTTAAAGGCCTTGCTGAAAGATGGCAAGTCAGAATACCCCAACTGATACCCAATCACCGTCCAATTAAGGGGCTGTTTTCGAGCCAATTCCTGCGCAAAGTGAATCTTCATGCGTCGGTGATAACTAGCCGGACCACAGCCCTCGATCCGCTTGAAAGTTTTATTCAATTTAGAAACCGAAAAAAACACCATTGCTGCCATTTTTTCTACATCGAATGATTCATGACAGTGCTCATGCATATACGACTTCACTTTCTCGATGGCCTTTCGATCCATTTCTTCATAAACTGTTCTCATGTGTTCCAATCATAGAATTTCATAGAACGAATATATTTATTTGATATATCAATATTTGATTTCCCATCAATTTATTTTCCCACTGAAATTGTTATTTCAACCGTTCAGCCATGGGTACAAAAAAAGACAATAATTAAGACCGGTTAAAGCACGAAGTTTGACTCAACAAAGCGCAGCTCGTTGCGTAACATAAGTAATCCAAAGAGAGGTCCTCCCGGTCTAACCAGCGGGAGGATTTTTTTTATTCTTCGAACGATTCGTCGATCAATTCATCTTTGGAAGCAGATACCTTCCGGAATACAAATCGCATGATCACGAAACTGATCAATGCCACAAATCCGGCGAAAAAGAAAGGCGCTCCATAATAGATCGGTTCTGCCGTCGCATAAGGAGATGCCTTATAAAAGATCCACATCATTAAAACCGGACCGATCATTTCCGCCAAGCTCATTAATGAAGTAAAAATTCCCTGTAATTCTCCCTGCTCGTTGCTTTTAGTCTGCGCCGATACCAAGGAACGGATACTTGGGTCAAAAATTCCGGAGAATGCATAAGGAACAATGATCGCATACATCATCCATCCGGATGGCAATAACCCAATCGCGAAGGTTACCAAAGTCAGTATGATCAGTCCCAAAGTAGCCGCTTTCTTCTCGCCCAGTTTCTTTACGATTACCCCCGACAAACCACCTTGCACCAATCCAAAACACACACCCACCACAGCAAGCGAGATTCCCACATCTTTCGGGGTCCACTGGTAACGAGAGATGGTGTAGTAGTTCCACACTGCGTGCACTGCCATGTTCGCAATTAAAACAAGAAAAGTTACCAAGAAGAGCCCTCTGTATTTCGGAAAGCGAACGATTTGTTTCACTGCACCAATCGGATTTGCTCGTTTCCAATCAAAAGAACGACGCTCGTCTGCCGGAAGAGATTCTTTCAAGAACAACAAACCATAGATGAAATTGGCCAAGGAAAAGAAGGCGGCAAGTAAGAACGGGAAGCGCACACCGAAATCAGAAACCAATCCACCAATGGCAGGTCCTACAATAAATCCAATACCGAAAGCCGCACCGATCATCCCAAAATTTCGCGCTCTGGTTTCTTCAGTTGAAATGTCCGCAATGTAAGCTGCGGCAGTTGTAAAGCTGGCACCAAACATGCCGGAAAGCGCTCGTCCAACGATCAACCAAGCTAGATCCGGCGCATAGAACATGAAAATATAATCGATCCCCATCCCCAATAAGGACATCAATAAGATGGGTTTACGTCCAAATCTGTCACTTAAATTTCCAACCAGTGGCGAAAAGAGAAACTGCATGACGGCATAGGTCGACAGCACGATTCCTGAATATTTCGAGGACGCTTCAACTGTTAATCCGGAGGCATCGGCGATCAAAGCTGGCAAAGACGGAATGATGATCCCAAGACCGATTGAATCGATACAAATGGTGATCAAAACGAATAGAAGTGCTCGGTTCTGTGTTGTTTGCATACGGCGAAAATAAACAATTCTTACGGCTTGATTAAAAAAACAACGTAAGCAAATCCGTATTTTTGCAGGTATGAAACGTGAAATCATCGTAACGGCTGATGGCAGCAAAACGATCTATCTTCCAGAGTGGAACGAGCATTATCATTCCAGTCATGGTGCTTTGCAAGAAGCACATCACGTTTTCATCAAGCACGGCTTAACAAAGTGTACCGAGGATTACATCACCATTCTAGAGATGGGCTTTGGGACCGGATTAAACGCCTTCCTCACCTACTTCGCTTCAGAAAAGCGACATCAATATGTACACTACATCGGAGTTGAAGCATTCCCACCAAGCGAAGAAGAATGGAAATCCATGGATTACAGCCAATATGCCAATGATCCGGATGCCGAATCCGTTTACGAGAAAATGCACCAGTGCGCTTGGGAGCTACCCCAGGAACTATCAGAGCACTTTGTTTTAGAAAAACGCCAAAAAACAATTCAGGAAATGAGCATGCCCGCAGGTGGTGTCGACCTGATCTATTACGATGCCTTTGGTCCGCGGGTGCAACCTGAACTATGGTCACTGGAGGTGTTTCAAAAAATGTTCGATTGGTTGAGCCAAGGTGGTGTTTTTGTAACCTATTGTGCCAAAGGACAAGTAAAACGCGACTTGAAGTCGGCAGGATTCTTGGTGGAATCTTTGCCGGGTCCTCCGGGAAAACGAGAAATGACCCGCGCAATCAAAGTAGCATGAAAATCATTGCACTAGTCATCATCTGTTTATTCAGTATCCAGCTCCGAGCACAACACGTGGCGTTTGGCGAACGCGACCAACTTGTTCATGCCAACAATTTGTTCTTTGACAAAGAGGGAATCCTTTATCCGCCATTTTTCATCGACGACGATAGCTTGAAAAAGTACAATTACTCCTTGAAACACTGGTATGCCAATCATTTGGATCGATTTGACAGTTTATTCAATGCGCATGTGAAGGATGCCAAGCAAAACGATTCCTTTTACAACCGAGTACTTTTATTGAATAGGCAACTGCTTCACGAAAAAGCGAGCGGAATCCAATCGGCCGAAGGCAGACTTTTGATTGCTATTCACGGTTTTCGCAAGTCTTTTTTTCAGCAGAACAACGATGTTACTTCGGTGAAAGAATTCGATCTATTACACGAAGACCTGAGACGTCACAGCTTTCCGGAAACGCCACACATAGATGTCTATTGGGATGCCATGTACGATTGCTGCTTTTCAACAGATTTTAAACGCAACGATTACTTGTTTTCCTTGTTCGACACGGCTTTGATTCAGGCAGATCAGGTGGGCAGGTCCTTACAAACATTCCTCAGTAAACTTTCCGTAAAGGAGATCGATCTGATCGCGCATAGCTTGGGAACGCGCGTTGCTGTCAAGTCGCTTGAAAATTTGGAGGTAAATGGCACTATAAAAGTTGCCTTCATAGCAGCCGCCATTCCGGGAAGTGACATTTCGGAAGCAATTTTAGACAAACGCCTTTCAAACAAGATCCAGTGGCTGGTTTATTACAATGAAAACGATTTCGTTTTGCATAAAAAAGATCCGAAAATCGGGTTGATCGGTCCAGGTTCTTACCATCACGGAATCACAACGTTAGGCAGCAATAAAAAGAAAGATGCCCTTAAAACGGCCAAAGCAATAAACAAATTCGATTCATCCATTGTTTTTCAATTACACAATGCTAATGCAGTAGGAAAATGCCATTCGTTACGTTGTTACACGAAAGCACAATTTCTTTTACCTATGGTCCAATTCTTTTTGGATTAGCACGTATATTTAAACCTGAAAATCAAAACAACATTTATCGTTATGGCAACAGTAACATTGGGAGGAAATCCACTACACACGAATGGAGAATTACCACAAATAGGAACGAAATCTCCAAAATTTGAACTTACAGGAACAGATCTTAAGCCCGTTCAATTAGAGGATTTTGCCGGAAAGAAATTGATCTTGAATATTTTCCCATCGATCGACACGGGAACATGCGCGGCTTCGGTACGACAGTTCAACCAACGCGCAGCCAGTTTACCAAATACAACAGTCTTGTGTGTTTCTCGTGACCTTCCTTTCGCACAGAAGCGTTTTTGTGGTGCAGAAGGTATTGAAAACGTATTGACAGCATCCGACTTTAAAGACGGAGCTTTCGGAAAGAACTTTGGTTTGGAGTTATTAGACGGCGCTTTACAAGGTCTTCACAGTCGCGCAGTAGTCGTATTGAACGAACAAGGCGAAGTGGTTCACACGGAATTAGTTCCAGAGATCGCCAACGAACCGAATTACGACGCCGCGATTGCAGCACTTTAATCTTAGCCCTTTGAAAATAGCTGCGCAGGATTCTTGTCCTGCGCTTTTTTTGTATTTATCAAAATAATTCTTCGCGTATTCTTCGCGTATTCTTCGTGTACTTCGTGACTTTATGGTTTAATACTGAAGTAAGTATTTTTTTTACCGCAAAGTCGCAAAGGTCATTTATCATCTCACGTTCGTATATAACAAGAACGCAAAGATCTTTTTCGCAAGCCAAATTCTACAATCATCTTTTAATAGTCACAGAGGTCGCATCCTATTCTTTCCCGCAGTTCACAAATTTTAGTGTCGGCTACCGGTCTGCGGATCTACACTTTCTACTGTCAGTTCGAGTTTAGTTGACTTAAAAGCAAATAAGTAACAAGAACAACGGAGCGGGTGATAATTGAAAAATGAACAGGAAGAGTTGAAAAGGAAGTACACAGGATCATTGTTTTCAATTCATTATTCTGCATCCATAATTCTTCATTTTTACTACTTCCGTGTTTCGCGTACTCTTTGTTAAGCATGGAATAAGTGTATTCAAGCTTCTACTCGCTGACTTTTTTCATAACGAAGCCGAATTCAAAATTCTGCTACCGTTTACAACAAATACGAACTTGAAGTTGTTAATGAATGGTTCTAAATTGAGACTTGAGGTGCTTGTTTTGGGAATTTTATTCCAAAAACGGGAATTCTTCAGTCAAAACTAGGATCTGCTCATTTACAGCATTTTGAAGTAAATATGTTTTTACTTTAGATTCACTTAACATACTTATTTCAATGGAACGCACCAAAGTTTTTGTTGTTGAAGACGACCCGATGTACCTAAAAATCCTGAATCATCAACTTTCGATGGATCCCAATTTTGAAGTACACTGTTTTCCAAATGCTGTAGAATGCATTCGCAACATGTCTCTATCACCTTCCGTGATTACGCTAGATCACCAGCTTCCTGATATGACTGGTTTAGAGGCTTTAAAGCAAATCAAGAATCTTTCTCCAAACACAGAAGTGATTGTGCTTTCTGGACAAGAGGATATTGAAACGGCCATTTCTTTCATGCAGCAAGGCGCGTATGATTACATTCCCAAAAATGGGGATTCGCTAAAAAAATTATGGCTTCTGGTTCACAGGGCCCTAGAAAAACAGCAGTTGAAAGAGGATATAGCGCATTTGACACAAGAGATTTCTAATAAATTCAATTTTTCGAAATACATCAAAGGCACCTCTGAACCGATCCAGCAAATATTTCAAACACTGGAAAAAACGGCAAACACGAATATTACCATTTCAATCACGGGTGAAACCGGAACGGGAAAAGAGCTCATAGCCAAGGCAATACATTTCAATTCAGCCCGATACAACAGACCGTTTGTTGCAATTAACATGGCAGCAATTCCAAAAGAACTGGTGGAAAGTGAATTGTTTGGTGCCGAAAAAGGAGCCTACACCGGCGCGAGCATTACCAAAATTGGAAAGTTCGAGGAGGCCAATAAAGGAACGCTTTTTTTAGATGAAATTGCTGAGCTAGATTTGTTAACACAAAGTAAACTTTTACGTGCACTCCAAGAACGAGAAATTACTCGACTTGGATCTTCCAAATCTATCCCGATTGATGTGCGTATTGTAATTGCAACGCACAAAGACCTGCAAAAAGAAGTAACAGCAGGACGATTTAGAGAAGATCTTTATTACCGCTTAATGGGGGTGAAAGTTGACCTGCCTCCGCTAAGAGATCGCAGATCTGATATTCTTTTGCTCGCAAAACACTTTCTAAATGATTTCGCAAAAGAGAATAAAATGCCGGTTAAATCGATTAGCAAAGCGGCTCAGGAAAAGTTGTTGAACTACCCTTTCCCGGGAAACGTGCGCGAGTTGAAAGCTGTCATCGAAATTGCTGCAGTTATGAGCGATCAAGAAACGATTGAACCAGAAAATTTGCATCTTCAATATTCAGAAAGTATCGGAGTGACCAATTCGTATGACACGAGTTTAGAAACCTATACCTTGCAAATCATTTCATCGTACTTAGAAAAGTACAACCACAATGTGGTAAAAGTTGCTGAAAAACTTCAAATTGGTAAATCAACGATTTACCGCTTTATAAAAGAAGGTAAAATTAATTTAAAATAATATGTACGGAATTGTAAATCAGGCGATTCAAGGACTTATCACACGTGACTTCGGAGAGGAGAAATGGGAAGAAGTAAAACAACTTTCCGGTATCAAAGAAAGTTATTTCGTCAGTGATGAGTCCTACGAAGACGACATCACTTTTGAGTTGGTATCTGCAGCAACGGTTGTATTGAAGTTGAGCGCCGAAGATATCCTACAAGCCTTTGGCAAATATTGGGTATTAAACACAGCACAAAAGAAATACGGCGATTTACTTAAAACAGGGGGAAGTAACTTTCCCGATTTCATTCGAAATCTACCAAATTTTCATAGCCGTATCATGTTGATTTATCCTAAATTGAGTCCTCCTGAGTTTCAGGTGATCACCATAGACGATTCTACGCTCGAGCTGCATTATTATTCTTCTCGAAGTGGATTAACTCACTTTGTGATCGGGCTAATATATGGTTTGGGAGAATTGTTCGAAACCAAGGTAGAAATGACCCCGCTTGAGAACAGCTCGAGCCCTGTTTGGCACGATAGTTTTTTAATAAAACATGAATAAATGGAATACCGAATTTCAAACGATCAACTGAATACGCTTTTCCCGTTCTTTGTGCATTTTGACAAACAGTTAAATGTAATTGACACCGGATTATCCTTGCAAAAAATGCTTGGGAACCATTCAGGTAAATCGTTTGATGAAGTATTTGATTTTGTGCGACCACGACTATCCATCAATAGCTCCTATGAATCATTCGTAGAGCACCGAAATGTTGTGGTAATTCTGGAAGCAAAAGAATATCCGATCCGCGTCCGTTTTAGAGGTCAATTTCTGCCCTTAGACCATGACTCCGGCATCATGTATATCTGCACACCGTGGTTGGTAGATGCCCGTGAATTGCAATTGCACAATTTGAACATGAATGATTTTGCGTTGCATGACCCAATCGTTGACCAAATCCAACTGATACAAGCCAAGGAAAATGTAAATGAGGACTTAAAGGAGTTAACGCGAATCCTTACACAGCAACGGGATGAATTGAGCCTAAAGAATGAAACCATTCAAGAGGTAGCTAAATTCCCGGAACAAAACCCCCACCCCATTCTTCGTTTGCAATACGATGGAAGCTTGATATATGCGAATCCAAGCGCGAAGAAGCTAATAGAAATAGAAGATCTTCTAGATCCCGAGATTTGGAACGAAACACTGGGATTGCTTAGAGAGGGTAAACTTGAGGTCCCAATGAAACAATTGAACATTGGAAATCAGGTCTACCAAGTTTCCATTGTTCCTTTTCCGAACAAAGGATACTTCAATTGTTACCTCTCGGAAATAACGGATTCGGTTAATTTCCAAAATGAATTGATCCAAACTACAAATTACCTGCATGGTTTACTGTCAAATCTTCAATCAGGTATTCTTGTTGAGTCCAAAGACCGAAAAATAGTTCTTACAAATACGGAATTCTGCAAGTTATTCGCGATTCCTATGTCACCGGAGGAAATGAAAGGGCTCGATTGCGCAAATGCCGCCGACCAATTCGCCTCTTTGTTTTCTGATTCTGAAGCGTTTATCTCGCGGATCAATCAGATATTATCAGAACAGAAACCCGTTTACGGAGATATCTTAAACCTGGCAAACGGTCGTGTGTGGGAACGCGACTTCATTCCTATTCAGGATCAAAATGGAGTAAAGGGAACTATTTGGCGTTATCAGGATATTACGGAGTTGATCCGTTCGAAAGAGCGTTACAAACGTGTTGAAGAGAAGTATAAACGCATCATCGAAGAATTGAACTTCGGTTTGATTGAAGTAGATAAACAAGAAAATATTACCCGAGCCTTTCCGGCATTTTCAGAACTCACTGGCTACTCCGTAGAAGAGCTGATAGGGATGAATGTGCGCGACCTTATCTATGATGAACAATCACTGGAGGCATTGAACGAACAAAATAAACTTCGAAAATTTGGAAAGTCCGGGGTGTATGAACTTCAAATGAGATCCAAAGACGGCAAACCCATTTGGGGAATCGTCAGTG
>CAYLJB010000004.1:0-59046 GCA_964383785.1 uncultured Fluviicola sp. | reverse complement strand
CCGATCAACATCGAGATCAAAAAAGATAAATACTGCCGTTTCAAGAAAAGTGGTATCAAATTCATCGATTACAAAGACGCTAACTTCTTGTTGCGTTTGGTGAATGAGCAAGGAAAAATCCTTCCTCGTCGTATTACTGGTACTTCAGCGAAATACCAAAAACGCGTTAATAAAGCTATCAAACGTGCTCGTCACTTGGCAATCTTGCCTTACGTTGGCGATATGTTGAAATAGTCGGTGGTTGAACCCTTAATGAACAAAAATCATGGAAGTAATTCTTAAGAAAAATATCGATAGATTATGTTACAAAGATGAATTAGTTTCAGTTAAGCCTGGCTACGGACGTAACTTTTTGATCCCTCAAGGATACGCAGTATTGGCTACTCCATCTGCGGTTAAAGCTCACGAGGAAGTATTGAAGCAACGCGCTCACAAAGAGTCTAAAATTGTTGCTGAAGCAGAAGGAATCGCTGCTAAATTGGCTGAAGTTACTGTTAAGATCTCTACTAAAGTAGGTGAGAACGGTAAGATCTTCGGATCTGTTAACACTGTTCAATTGTCTGAAGCGTTGAAAGCTGCAGGTTTCGACATCGATCGCAAATCTTTGAAAATCAAAGACGAGCCTATCAAAGAAGTTGGAACGTACGAGGCTGAAGCAAACCTTCACAAAGGTGTTAAGCCAGTATTCAAATTTGAAGTTATCGGAGAATAATCCCCGAACACCAATTTTCAAATCCCGGTCAGCAATCGCAGATCGGGATTTTTTTGTGCCTTTTCGTAACCTATGACTTGTGCAACCGTAAGCGCAAGACGAAAATACTCAGGCATGAAACAATCCATTTACATCTTCGCAGCATCTTTTTTGATCCTTTACACCTTCTTCGCTTGTTCGGAACAAGATTCAAATACTGTCAATTCCAATACTGAGGAAGAATTCGCACCTGCCGATAGCAGTGATGCTTTTGATGCCAAGTTAGCCGCTGAATTGGGCGCTGATGAATATGGAATGAAACGCTACGTGATCGCCTTCTTGAAGCGCGGACCAAATCAAAATCAAGACAGCGTTGAAGTTGCTCGTTTGCAACGTGCGCACCTGGATAACATCGGAAAATTAGCTGATGCCAGAAAACTGATAGTTGCCGGACCTTTCATGGATGATACTGACTTGCGTGGCATTTACATTTTCGATGTTGAAACTGTGGAAGAAGCACGCAAGCTGACCGAAACGGATCCTGCGATCAAAGCGGGACGCTTAGTGATGGAATTGCACGAATGGTATGGATCGGCTGCATTGATCCGTACAGCCGAAATTCACAAGACCATTTCGAAATCGGAGATCTAAGCATTAAACAGCTCATCCACTTTTTTGAACCGATAGCTGAAGATCCCTTCCAATTGCTTGCGGACAAAGAGCCAATGCGCAAATCGTCCTAAGAAGCCAAGGGGCAATTCGTAGCTCACAATGTCGGTCATTTCCACTCCACCTTCTACAGCTTTGAAATGGTGCTCGTGGTGCCACATTTTGTAGGGACCTGTGCGTTGTTCGTCCACGAAGAACTTGCCGTCGTGCACATATTTGATCTCGGTGACCCAATTCAAAGGAATTCCTAAAACCGGCGAAACTTTGTAGGCGATCATCAAGCCCTCGTACATTTTTTGAGGAACATCTGTTAGTACCTTGAAACCCATGTAATCTGGTGTGATCACCTGCAAGTTATTCGGTGACGAGAAAAAATCCCAACAGGTTTCTAGATCTGCCTTAATGAATTGTGTGCGCTTGAGTTGGTACATGTGTTTTTCTTTTAAGAACAACTCAACACCTCATTTAGTTGCAAAGAAAAGGGGCCGAAGCCCCATTTTAATTTTCTTTCCATCTTTCGTTCTTTCCTTGCGTATAAGGAATACCCATTTCGTCCAGTTTCTCAGCCACTGCATTGGTTCGTTTAACCAACAGATCCAGCACTTGTCTGAAGGCCACATATTCCTCATTCACGATTTTAAGGTTGTCGCGTTGTGTTTGCGTAACACCTGAACTGCTTTCGAACAATTGATAATTGATGTAATCCAAACGCGAAGCAAATGACGGAGGCGTTTCAAACTCTTTTGAAGCTTTCAATCGATCTCCATAGATCAACAGTGAGCAGGAATCATACATCAAACGCAATTGACGTAATTCTTCCAATAATTTCAAATCAGTAGATGGATATGTCTGAATGGCATATTTCATCATGTCTAACTTCTCCTGTGTTTCATTCATCAACTTCGCAGAACCACTCACCTTGCGGTGCATTTCACTGACTTCCTGACGGAAGGCCAATAATGCTTCTTTGTTCATTGCCGGCAATGCATGGTTATTCAGGTTCTTCACTTCAAAGGAAACAGGAGTACTCAGTGACGTTAAATTTCCTTCTTTCAACATGAACACTTCAACTGTGTAACGACCGGCGATCACCAATTGTCCGTCATCTGCTGTTTCGTAGCGACCCGGTTTGCGTTTTTTCGGGTTAACAGGTGAAGTGGATTCCATGCGCAAATTCCAAGTAGTGCGAGAAATTCCTTTCGAAGGCTGGCTCAAGATCTTGCGGACTTCTTTTCCATTCGCATCTTTGATCACCCACAACAATTGGGCTTTTTCTTCTTGTTCTTCTTTGCGTAATGCGGACCATTCCGGGTAGTCAACCGCTTGCTTTTCCTTTTCAGCTTTCGTTTCTTTTTCACGACGCTGATCACGCAAAGTTTTCGGAACATCTTTCAAATAAAGGGTGAAAGTTGCTCCAAATTCCGGATTGGGTGCATTCCACAAATTGTGTCCTTGAGAACCTGTACCTGTCAACCCAAGTGGTGCAGAAGGGATATACAACAAAGCTGTATCGACTGGAAACAAATACGCTTCTTTTCCAACCGCTTTGTCTGCCAATTCACGTAATGCTGCATAATTGTCCAGAACATAAAAACCACGTCCAAACGTTGCAGCAACCAGATCTGATTCTCGTTTCTGGATGTCTAAGTCGTACACAGCGATCGTCGGCAATCCGGCCAACTTCATCCAGTTCTTGCCTCCATCAATAGAAGTATACGCTCCGAACTCTGTTCCTGCGAACAACACATTTGGATTGATGAAATCTTGTTGAATGCAATAAACGGTTCCACGTTCAGGTAAATTCCCAGCGATAGACACCCAAGTTTTTCCTTTGTCTGAACTTTTCAGCACATACGGCTTGAAGTCCCCGTTGCGCTGATTGTTGAACGTAGCGAACACCTCATTCTCATTAAAACGAGAAGCCAAGATCATGTTCACACGCGTATTCTTGGGCACACCGGCAAAGAATTGAACCTTCGTCCAAGTTTGTCCGTCGTTGTCCGACACCTGGATCACACCATCATCCGTTCCTGCATAAAGAAGGCCTTTCTTTTTTGGAGATTCGTCTAAAGCCAAGATATTTCCATAGATCGTAGTAGATTGGTTTTTCATAACCGCATCCATACTCCAAACTTGTCCCATCACCGGTAATTTGTTGCGATCGATTTGTTGCGTCAGGTCCGGAGAGATCACTTTCCAATCATCACCGCGATTACTTGTTTTAAAGACCTTATTTGCCGCGAAGTATAGAGTCGCAGGATCATGAGGTGACACCAGCAGCGGAGAATCCCAGTTCCAACGATAAGCAGCTTCTCCTTTTCCAGGTAATGGTTGGATCGAGATCTTTTCACCGCTTGATTTGTCGTAACGCACTAAACCTCCGTATTGTGATTGAGCGTAGGCAATATTTGGATTTACAGGATCGATGGCAGATTCAAAACCATCTCCCCCATTTGTTATGAACCAATCCGCATTCAATACACCGGCATTATTGATGCTTTGCGACGGACCACCCATGGAATTATTGTCCTGAGTACCGCCATAGATGTAGTAGAACGGATAGGAATTATCTGTAGCAACTTTATAAAATTGAATGATCGGCAAATTGTCGTAATAGCGCCATTCTTTTGCGTGATTGTACGTTTCATACAAACCGCCATCACAACCAACTACCCAGTGATTGGTATTATTTGGATCGATCCAGATGCAGTGATTATCCACGTGTTTCGCATCTTCGCCTGTTGCAACCACCGTTTTACCTCCATCAGTGGTATGGTGCAGCCACGTATCCATGACAAACAATTTCAATTTATCTTTTGGATCAGCAATAATCTCTTGATAGTAGTTCCCAGAAGTAACAAATCCCGACATTTTGGTCCAGGTTAGTCCTTTATTCGTAGATTGGAAAAAACCTCCTTTATCATAGCGTGCTTCCACGATTGCGTATACGTAATTTGGATCGGCAGGAGAAACCGCAATTCCGATACGTCCCATCTCACCTTTTGGCAAACCGCTTGTGATCTCCGTCCATGTTTTACCGCCATCCACCGATCTGTAAAGATTGGATTCAGGCCCACCTCCAATGTACGTCCATTCGTGACGACGACGTTGATGAGCAGCTGCGTACAAGATGTTCGGATTAGATGGATCGATCGCGATTTCAGAAATTCCAGTCTCATCTGAAACAAACAGAGTTCTTTCCCAAGTTTTTCCGCCATCTGTGGATTTGTAAACCCCTCGTTCACCTCCTTTGCTCCACACAGGTCCGTAAGCAGCAACCCAGATCGTATTCTCATCTGTCGGATGAATGATGATGTTCCCGATATGTTCACTGGTTTTAAGGCCCATGTTTACAAAGGACTTTCCTCCGTCAACGGATTTATAAACTCCATCTCCATAAGATACAGAGCGCTGATTGTTATTTTCACCTGTTCCTACCCAAATGGTCTGCGGATTGGTTGATGCCACTTGCACACATGCGATCGAATAAGAACCGTATTGATCAAAGATCGGTTGGAATGTAGTTCCATGATTTGTAGTTTTCCAAACGCCTCCCGAAGCTGCTGCCACGTACCACGTATCCGGGTTGGATGGATGAATAGCGATATCAGCTACACGCCCTGAAGTTAGGGCCGGGCCAACCAATCTGAATTCGAGTCCGGAGATGGCTGAAGCATCGACAGTCGGAGCCGCCGGTTTTGCTTCTGTTTTTTGAGAAAACCCGTTCAAAGCGGGCAAAAATGCTAAGGTAATGAGTATGTTTCGCATAATCTGAATTGAAAAACGAAACTACTGAAAAGGAGCTGGAATTGGAAGTAAAAAATGAACAATAGTGTTTATGCCAACTATTTGAAACGCATCTTTACCATGCGTCCTCGTTTGCTTCTGATCCGTTCATACGTAATGTAATTCAACTGAAGCGTATCAAAATTCTTGTGTTCAAGTGTCTTTATCAATGAGTCAACCTGATCTTTTGAATGGTAACGTTCCCTGCGTTCCAACATAATACCCCTATCCGGATTGCGGAACAAGTAAATTGCTTCGTAAACTTCTCCGATGGGCCATTCTGCAGGGTTCTTTCCATGACTTTGGTAATCTGACACATACCAATCGCGTACACAGAAAACAAAGTTCCCTTTCATATAACGGGTTCTTGAAATTGTATCTGTTACGTTATATCGATTACTGCGGAAGGTAGTTTTCTTGAATTTCTCAAAACGAAAGGTTTCAAATTGAGCCGATCTGGTATGACGTGCATGAGTTAATTTTGCAGATGCATCGATCTTATCTCGCTGATTGAATACATCCTCCAACCAATTGGTCGAAGAGCTTAAAAGCAGCAATAATACCAATCCAAGTTTCATAATTAAGATAATGTTTTAACTCAATTTCACTTGCAATTTAATTCAAAAAAAGAAATGCCTTAAACAAATTGAAACAGTCCCCTCATTTTTAAGAAGTTGTAGCTTGAATTACTATTTTTGACACATGCGTTTACTTGGATTATTGATACTTCTCTGCTTTGCTAGTACACTTTTGGCTCAAAACAAATACCCGAAAGCTAAGTACCTCATTCCCATTTCTGACACGTTTCAATTTCAACCGGGTGAAAAGGAACTCTTGGATTCATTATTAAACCGATACCGGATTGCCAAGAACGATTCGGTGCAATTAAATGAGTTAAAGTTACTTTCGGAATGCCTTCCGAGTCATGCATTATGGAGCCAATATAATGACCTGCTATACAAGCGTTCAAGAACAGGAAAAGAACGACACAAAAAATTCTTTTTAGCTACGGCCTTGAATAATTACGGATACGAAGCTCAAAACATCTATAACAACTGGAAAAAGGCTGCGTACTATTATAAAGAAATGGAAAAGGTCTCTAAAAAAGCACATGACCTGCCCAGTTTAGGTGTGGCACTGAACAATCTGGCATTCTTATATCAACATCAAGGAGATTTAGTAAAAGCAATCAATTACTTTTCTGAAGCCGGTTTGATCTTCGAAGAATTAAACAACCCGCAAGGAATGGCTGCAATCTATGCCAATTTGGGAAGTATTTACATGCAGATCGACGAAGACACAGAAGCTGAAAAGGCATTTTTGGTCGCACTAACTAGCGCTAAGAAAGCCAAGAACCAAGACCAAATAGCAAATGCAAACAATTCCCTCTCCAACATTTATGTATCCCTGAAAAAATGGGATAAAGCTTTGTTTTACATGAACGAATCTATCCGAGTAAACAGTCTACTTAAGAACAATTGCAGACTGATAATCAATTACATTGGATTGATGCGCATCCATCAAAAAACGGGAAACAAAGCAGCAGTTCAAAAAACGATCGATCTCATTCTAAAGCAGGAACCAAGCTGCTCAGAGCCTTTTACCCAAGCCAAGATCTATGATGAACTTGCCGCATATTTTCAAATACAAAAAAACTGGAATCGTTGCAAAGAATATGCTGATCGCGCATTGGAAATAGCAGCCTTGAATGATTTAAAGGACATTCAATTAGCCGCTACTAAAAAGTTGATCGCTTTTTATGAAATAAAAAACGACTTCAAAAACGCTTATCGTATGATGAAACGTGCGGAAAGTCTGGAAAAGGTATTAGAAAATGATGCGGTAAAAAAAGCCGTACTTAAGAATGAATACAAATTCGAATTCGAAAAACGCACAGCAGAACAAGAGCGTTTAAACGCACAAAAAGATTTGGTGCGAGAGAACGAGAAAAGGCGTCAGCGTTTGATCATATGGGTGATCGCTACTGTTCTTATTGCCGTAACAGCGATCTTATACGTAGTTTTTAAAAACTACAAGGCCAAAAAGGAATCTGCACGAATTCTGGCAATGAAGAACAACGAAATCATTGAGCAAAAAGCCGTTATAGAAGAAAAACAGCACGAGATCATTGAGAGTATCAACTATGCCAAACGCATTCAAAGTGCAGTATTGACAGGAAGTGATGTTTGGTCAAAGATTAGTCCCGAGCATTTTATCCTATTCAAACCTCGGGATATTGTAAGCGGTGATTTTTATTGGGCGCATGCCGTAAACGACGAACTATCCGTTTTTGCCTTAGCAGATTGCACAGGCCATGGAGTCCCAGGTGGATTTATGAGTATGTTAGGAAGCGGCTATTTAAATGAAATCGTAGTTGAAAACGAGATCTATTCTCCCGAGATCATCTTAAATAAATTGCGTCAAAAGATCATTTTCGCCCTAGAGCAAAAAGATGGAGATTATCAGCAAAAAGACGGCATGGATATAGCCTTGTGCGTCTGGAACAAACAAACTGGTAAAATGCATTTCGCAGGGGCAAATAACCACCTTTGGTTAATCCGTAATGACGAATTCTTGGAATACAAGGCAGACAAAATGCCCATTGGTTCATATATAGACAATGACCGGAGCTTTCAGAGCCAAGAGATCGATGTTCTAATAGGCGATCAAATATATCTGACTACCGATGGTTTTCCAGATCAGTTCGGTGGTCAAAAAGGTAAAAAATTCAAAGCAAAACAGTTACAAGAAATACTGCTTAGAAATTCATCCTTGTCAATGAGAGAACAACAAGCACAACTTGAAGAAGCATTCGAGTCCTGGAAAGGAACCTTGGAGCAAGTAGACGATGTTTCGGTTTTGGGGATCCGAATTACTGCATTATAGATAAGATTTTTTCATCAAATACCCTTGCACATAATCCTTCACTCCTTCTTCCAAGGTATGGAATGGTTTGCTGTAGCCTTGATTGATCAATTTCTGCATGTTGGCCTCCGTGAAATACTGGTATTTGTCACGGATATCCTCCGGCGTATCGATGAACGAAATGTTCGGTTCTTTGTTCAAAGCGTAGAAAGTATTCTTTGCAAGGTCCAAGAAAGTACGCGCCTTGCCTGAGCCCAAGTTGTAGATCCCAGATTTTGCTGTTCCTTCCATCAAGAACTCGATCACCGAAACCACATCTTTTACATACACGAAATCGCGCATTTGTCCTCCATCCGTGTAATTCGGGTTGTGTGAACGGAACAAACGCATGCTTCCATTCTCATTCACTTGATTAAACGTATGGAAGATCACTGAAGCCATACGCCCTTTGTGGTATTCATTTGGACCGTAAACATTGAAGAATTTCAGACCGTACCAATGCGTAGGAGTAGACGTTTGCTCCAAGGCCCACATATCGAACCATTGCTTGGACCATCCATACGGATTCAGAGGTTGCAACTTCGGCATGTCCGCCTCGTTGTCGTCATAGCCCAATTCTCCTAAACCGTAAGTAGCGGCAGAACTAGCATATACCAATGGAATCTGTAAACGCACACAATGGTTCCAGACCATTTTAGAGTAATTCACGTTCAGTTCGTCAAAAATAGCTTTGTCGAATTCAGTTGTATCTGTGCGCGCACCGATGTGCAAAACATGTGTTACCTGATCTCCATGAGCGGTCATCCACGCGTCAAATTCACTACGTTCAACTTTTTCCGCGTATTGCTTTCCTGCAAGGTTGGCATCCTTTTCCGTTTTAGAAAAATCATCCACCAAGATCAAATTCGTGATCCCTTTTGCATTCAAAGTACCTGCAATGCAACTTCCAATAAATCCTGCCGCTCCTGTGATTACGATCATGTTCCGAACTTTTTTTGGCAAAAGTACAAAAACATGTTAAGCCCTAAGCATCTCTAGTGTTTTGTGGGGATGTTACCAAAATCATTTACTAAATTTGTCCTGTAAAAATTCAGTAGTGGAAACAGTTTACATCACACGCAGAGAACACTTCAATGCTGCCCATAAATTATGGCGGGAAGATTGGTCAGACGAAAAGAACGAGGAGGTTTTTGGGAAATGCAGTAATAAGAATTGGCATGGACACAACTTTGAGATCTTTGTTACGGTTAAAGGAAAACCGAATCCGGATACGGGTTTTGTGATCAATTTGAAGGATTTGAGCAAGATCGTAAAAGAATTGGTGGTGGAACCTTTGGATCACCGCAACCTCAATTTGGACGTTCCGTTTTTAGCTGGCAAATTGGCTTCAACAGAAAATATGGTGATCGAGATCTGGAAACTGATCGAGCAACCGATCCGAGAAGCCGGAGGCGTATTGTGCCGTTTGAAACTGGTTGAAACAGAGAACAACTACGTAGAATACTACGGAGGCGCTGAACCTTATTGATTTTTATCCGTTACTCAGAAAAATAAAACTGTGAAAGACGACTTGTACAACGACGAAATCACACAACGCCTGACCGGTGTGTATAAAACCGTATTGAAAGATATTGGTGAAGATCCGGAACGCGAAGGTTTGCTCAAAACACCGGAACGCGTGGCCAAAGCAATGCAATTTTTAACACAGGGTTACGCCACCAATCCGGAGGAGATCTTAAAAAGTGCTTTGTTCGCAGAAGAGTATTCCGAAATGGTGATCGTTAAAGACATTGAGGTGTATTCCATGTGCGAACACCACATCTTACCATTTTTTGGAAAAGCGCATGTAGCATACATTCCGAATGGAACCATCGTTGGCTTGAGCAAGATTCCAAGAGTGGTTGACGCTTTTTCTCGACGCTTGCAAGTTCAGGAGCGATTGACGATTGAAATTCGCGATTGTATTCAAAAAACCCTGAATCCGAAAGGAGTTGCTGTGGTCTTGGAATGTCAGCACATGTGTATGCAAATGCGCGGTGTGCAAAAGCAAAATTCTGTGACTACTTCCAGCGCCTTCACTGGTTTATTCATGAATAACGAAACAACACGTAAAGAATTCATCAACTTAATACAAGCTAAATTACATTGATATGGAAGAAATGATCGACAACTATTCATTCGACACTATCGAACAAAAAACAGCCGCAAAACACTTCTTCGCAAAGGTTTATGCGTTTATGTTCGGAGCGCTCTTGATCACAGGAGCAATTGCATACCAATACGGTACCTTGGAGTTCGCATTGACTTATTTCTACAAAGTTGATCCGAAAGGAAGTGCATCACCAACAGGTCTTTTCTATTTGGTAGCATTTGCGCCCGTTGGAGTGGCTTTCTTGCTTCAAGGAATGGCTCACCGACTAAGCTTTGCAGCGATGTTTGGTCTATTTGCTGTTTACAGCGTCCTATTAGGATTTGCTCTTTCAACGATATTCATTGTGTACACAGACACTTCGATCTTATCTGTATTCGGAATCACAGCCGGAACCTTTGCTATTATGGCGATCATGGGCTTTATCACTCCAATTGACCTTACCAAGTTCGGAAGTATCTTGATGATGGCTTTCTGGGGTATTTTCCTTGCTTCTATCGTGAACTTCTTCTTGGAAAGTGAAATGATGGATTACGTGATCAGTATCATCGGGGTATTGGTCTTTACAGGACTGACAGCTTACCACATGCAGCAATTGAAAAAGATGGCATACGACGCACAGATTGATACAGCTACCAAAAATAAATTGGCTCTTTTGGGCGGGTTCACGCTTTATGTCCTTTTCGTGAATTTGTTCCTTTCACTATTGCGTCTTTTCGGAGATCGCGAATAGCATAACAAACTTTAACAAAGAACCCGATCTGTCTTGGTACAAATCGGGTTTTTCGCTTTAAAAAGGATTGTTTAGTTTATTTAAACATTCCATCATAAAATGCTTTTGCTTGATTTAAAAACACTTTATCTTTAATTATAACTTGAAATGGCAAGGTTTTACCATTTGGCCAAAATAAAATAGAAGATAAGGCAGGAATCCAACTTATACTCACTTTAAAACGCTTATAATTTTCTATAGGATAACTATACTCAAAATTCTCAGGTAGTAATTGACTTAAAATTTCTTTCATTTGACCAACAGAAATTGATGTATCATCAACCACTTCTTTTACAAATTCTGAGGGTTTTTTTCCCTTAAAAGAAAAAGAATGGCTGATAATTTTTCGATAACTTGATTCTTCAATTTTATCTGGTATAAATAAAAGCTGATCTTTGAAACCAACAAAGGTTCCTACGGCATGATCTCCCCCTACTATCTTTGCATTGGGGTAATACATGAACTCTTGATTAATTTTTGCCATAAAATGATAATTGATTAAAAATTTTGTTGGTGTTTTTCTTTAAAAATCCGTAATCCCAAAAGGTATTAATCATTTCGGCTTCGTAATTCAAATTTCCATCCTCATCTATTCGAACGGAAAAATACTGAGGTTGTGAAAACAAAAGCAAACTTCTTTTCTCAGCATGAATTGTATAATCAGTCATTTGCTTTATTTTACAACCTGCAACTTTCATATTCTCTTCAATTGATTTTAGGACCCTGAATCTTTCAGTTGAATCTATTTTACAATGCCAATTAATTTTTGGATAAAATCCCCAAGTCATAATTTAGTGATTTGAAATTCTGTGACTTAAGATAAAATTATTTTATTTTTTTACACTCATAAAAGAACAAAAAGTGTAATTCATTTCTCAAGAAACAACTTTCACACAATAATACAATGTGATTCATTAGTCTTTTCAGATCAATGTTGCATTATTGTAAAAACAAAATATTACATTTGAAAAAAACTTAGTGCGATGTCAGGACATAACGATAAACACGATACTTTCTTTGAAAGTTCTACAGTTGGAATCGGATTCGTTTACACTGTGATCTTATTAGCTATTATCGGAGCTATTTACGCTTTCGGATAGTATAAAGGAGGAAGCAATTCCTCCTTTTTAATTTTACTCCTATGCCATTCAATTCAATTTTTGCCTGGGTGATGAAGAAACGCATTCACCAGATTGAATTGTTTCGAAAGTATCCGCACGAAGTTCAACAGGAAGTTTTTGAACGTTTAATCGCAGCAGGAACTCAGACCACTTATGGTCAACTCCATCACTTTTCCAAGATTACATCCTACGATCAGTTCAAAGAGCAGGTCCCATTGAACGACTATTCCACGTTGAGACCAATGATCGACAGATTGATGGAAGGAGAGCAGCAGTTATTGTGGCCTAACGACACCAAATGGTTTGCAAAAAGTTCCGGAACAACGGACGAACGAAGCAAATACATTCCTGTTACAAGAGAAAGTCTGGAGGAATGTCATTATAAAGGCGGAAAAGACTTATTGGCCTTGTACTACGAGAATTTCCCCAATAGAAAACTTTACAAAGGAAAACACCTGATTGTTGGCGGTAGCGCACAGATCTTACCGGTTGCACACGACATGTACAGCGGCGACCTTTCTGCGATTATTGTCAAAAACCTGCCTTGGTGGGCTGAAATTCGTAGAACACCATCCAGGGAGATCGCACTGATGAGTGAGTGGGAAGCAAAAGTGGAAAAAATGGCACTGAGCACCATGCACGAAGATGTATATATTTTGGCGGGTGTTCCAAGTTGGACCTACGTTCTAGCTCAAAAGATCTTAGAAATCTCCGGAAAGAGCCATCTGCGAGAAGTGTGGCCTAATCTGGAATTGTTCATGCATGGTGGTGTCAGTTTTGAACCTTATCGCGAAGCTTTCAAGAAATTGATACCTTTTGACGACATGCACTACGTGGAAACGTACAACGCATCCGAAGGATTTTTCGGTATCCAAGATGTAGATGGATCGAACGAATTACTATTGATGTTGGATTATGGGATCTTTTATGAATTCATACCCATGGAACACTTCAAGGGCTTGGAATCGACACATGTATTGCAGCTAAGTGAAGTTCAACCCGGTGTGAATTATGCACTCGTTATTTCCACCAACGGCGGTTTGTGGCGCTATATCGTTGGGGACACCATCCAATTCACTTCCATTTCACCTTACCGATTTCGGATCACCGGAAGAACCAAGCACTTTATAAATGTCTTTGGAGAAGAAGTGATCGTAGACAATACCGAAAAGGCCATAGCGGAAGCATCTAAACGCACTCATGCCTTGATACGTGAATACCATGTTGCACCTGTTTTTATGAACGAAGCTCAGAAAGGCGGACATGAATGGGCAATTGAATTTGTGAATCAACCAGACGATTTAAATCGTTTTCTGTTGGTTCTAGATGAAACCCTGCGAGAGATTAACAGTGATTACGATGCCAAACGGACCAATAATATGGCACTGATGCCTCCGATCATTCACGTCTTGTCGATGGGAACATTTGAAGAATGGATGCGTCAGCGAGGAAAACTCGGTGGTCAGAATAAAGTACCTCGATTGTCAAACGATCGGAACTATTTGGAACAACTTTTGCGCACACATGAAGAAATAAAGGCTAGATGCGAAAACTAAGTTCAATCCTCATACTATCTATGTGCTTTTTACAAGCTCTTGCGCAAGAACCTAGTTGGCGTAAACTCTGGACTATTCCAACCGACAGCACAGCCATTTGGGATGCTGATGAAACGGGTAGTTTATACGTCGTTGTCGGAAACCAAATTTCCAAGTATTCCCAGGATGGAAAACTTGCAATGAATCAGAGCATTCGATCGATTGGAACCATTCAAAAAGTGGATGCAGAAAATTCACTGAAACCGACTTTATTCAGCGAGGACCAACAGCAGGTTTGTTTTTTAGATAATGCCTTAGCTGTACAAAATTGTGTGGATCTGGCCGAACAGAACATCCAATTAGCGAGTCAATTTTCCAGTTCAATCCAAACAGACCGTTTTTGGGTGTACGATCAGAGTAATTCACAACTAATTCTGATAACAGCACGCAATCAGCAGCAACAGCGCGTTCAGAATTTAAAGGGTTTAGTTGAATTTTCAGAGTTACACAGTTTTGAGGAGTACAACAATCAACTATACCTCATCGATAGTGAAAACCGTGTTTTGATCTTTGACAATTTCGGAAATTTGACGAATCAATGGGAATTACCGGAGCATCGCGTGGCTCATCCATTAGGGGAAGGACTACTCATTGCAAAAGGATCAAGTCTTTATGCTTTTTCATTTTCAAGTCAGGAGGAGCTGCATTTTTACGCAGGCGAAAGCGAGATCATTGCATTTCACTTCTCCGGGAACCGACTTTTTATTCAGGAAAAGTCAGGTATTAGCTGCTTCGAATTGCTGGATTGAGATATTCTGAGAATATTTTTCCACATACAGATGCTGGTCTATCCAGTTTTTGTAATTTAGGCAGTCCATTAAACTTGACTCATTATGCATATCGCTGTCGCTGGAAATATCGGTTCAGGAAAGACTACGTTGACAAAAATGTTAGCGAAACATTACGGTTGGGAAACACATTTTGAAGATGTTGAACAAAACCCGTATTTGAACGATTTCTATGAGGATATGCAACGTTGGTCTTTCAATTTGCAGATCTATTACCTAAACAGTCGTTTTACGCAAATTCAAGAGATCAAGAAAAGTACTACACATGTGATTCAGGACCGTACGATCTATGAGGATGCATTTATTTTTGCTCCGAACTTACATTCAATGGGCTTAATGACCACACGTGATTTCGAAAATTATTTCTCTTTGTTCAACCTAATGGATTCCTTTGTTTCTGCTCCGGATTTATTGATCTACCTGCGTGCGTCGGTTCCTACTTTGGTGAACCAAATCCAACAACGCGGTCGAGAGTACGAAGAAAGTATCCGTTTGGATTATTTGAAACGATTGAACGAACGTTATGAAGCTTGGATTTCTACCTACGACAATGGTAAGTTATTGATTATCGACGTGGACAACAATCGCTTCCCAGAGAACCAAGAGGATCTTGGAAAGATCATCCACGCAATCGATGCGGAGATCAACGGTTTGTTCTAAGAAATCTATCGATTTATTCTAAAAAAAGATCCTCGGTACCACTTGCGCTATCGAAGTCTTTCAACAAAATGGCCATATCGGTCAGTATTGCGTCTTTCTGCTCATCTCGATTCTCTGTTCCTCCGAAATACTCTTTCAGTAACAATTGAGACTCCATGATCGCATGCTCCGGAATGCTACCCTCAAACTGTTCGATGAGTGTGATAGCCTCAAGAGCATCCATAAAGTCTCCATCCACAGCAAACAAGACGAAATCTGCCAAAAATGGACTGAAATCCAATTTGGAATTCCAGAACACAGCAGTAAGACTTCTTCTCAAACCAGAATAACGCTCATCCCGATAGGCATCCATCAATGGCTCGATTGTCGTAGTGTCCTTAAGTCCTTGGAACAATTCTGTCAACAAAGCTTCATTCTCCTCACTCAATCCATTACTCCAAACCTCTATTAGCGGAGCAATTACACTCGCATCTCCATGTGCATGAAAGGCTTTGATCGCACTTGCAATTTTCGTTTCATCACCGCTGCGCAGATCGCCTAACAGTTGACTGACTTTGAGTTGATGTTGTTTACTTGTTTTCGAGACTGACACCTTGCTTTTTTTATGCAAAAGTACGAATAAGCGCTATCTTTAGCACATGAAAAATTGGATAGTTCGTCTACTCATTTGTATACCGCTCTTACAGGCTTGTGTATTAGAAGAAGCCCCTGTAGACAAATCAAGAAAATTGACAATTTATGCTGATTCGCTAACTGCACAAGACAGCATATTTTTAAACAATTACGCTAAAAAACACCACGTAGAACTCCAGTTTCGTGTAATGTCCGTAAACGCTATCAAAGAAACCGTACTTAAAGAAAAATTCAGTTGTCAGGCAGACCTTATTGTAGTTAGCGATGAGTCAATTTTGACAGAATTACGTCTTGCCGGATATTTGCAGCGCATTGCCATCAATCGTTTTTTCGAATCATTGGAGCGTCAATTCTCCAATAATCACCATCAGGTTTTACCGATTTGTCACAATCCATTGATCGTTTTGAATCAAAAAGATTCCAGTAGCACTTGCAAATTTTTGAATTTTCAGACTTGGCATCAAAAGGATAGTCTCTATCCGAAATTTCAATTAGTAAATCTGAAACAAAACTACCTATCAATGATTGAATCAAGTCCTTTTCTCAACTCTCTTTACAATCCTAAACAATGGAGAATACCATCTTCAGAATTGGTGATGCCTTTGTCTTATTTCATTGATCGTAAAGATTCATTAGAACGCTTGTCATTCGGCTGTGCTGAGCCATTAATAATAAAGAAACGAACTGTTTCTCTTGTAACGTGTATTGCACTTTTGAAATACAGTTCAAATAAGCAGGAAGCTCATCGCTTTTTAAATGCCTTTCAAGATTATCGCTACATTTTTTCTTCTGACCGCAATCAATTACCAACGGCGAAAGACGTTCCCACATCCCCAAAAATTAAGCAAAGCTTAAACTAATAAAAATCAGAAAGTTGTTAGAATGTTTTCGTTTTGTGAAAAAATTCTTATTTTTCGACGACTAAACCGATTTGATCGTCTAACTATAATCACATGGCAACGAATTCAACAATTCGCGAAACTTACCAAACCTCGGATAGAGTTTATTTGGGGGCATTCAACTTAAAAAGACCATTATTGATCCCCTTCCTACTTGCTTTATTGGTCGTTACCGCCGGGAACTCTTATTTATTGAATCAATTTGGTATCACTTTTTTCACACTATTTGTATTTGCTGCATCTTCGGGACTATTTTTAATTGCAGTGGTATTTTTCAGAAAACTATTGGCAGAAGCTTACCTTAAGCATGACAACTTCGTAGTGAAATACTTGAGGAACAAGCAGGCTAAAGTGATGTGCGTGAAATGCGTTCGCAAAATCAATACTTACAGATTTCTTGGAATTTATTTCAGTCTGATCACTTACAAACTAGATGGTGTTAAGCAAAAAGCTTTGGTTTTAGGGTCGGTTTCGAAAGACCAAAACCCAAAACAATTAATCTTACAAGCTAAAAGCCTGGCAGCTTAAAAAAGCAAGCATAAGCCGGGTTCTGTTTCCTTCCACCAAAACTGGTTTCCGTAGACTGTCATTTATCTAGCCCCAAGATCGCTCTTGAGATCTATCGATCTACCCTCCAAGCAACCGTCAGCTGACGGTAGAGAACGAGCAGCCCTACTCGCTTGGTTTACATGATCTTTCAGTCCGTGAGGTTTGCCTAGCTTCCGAATGTCACCACCGGAACGGTGCGCTCTTACCACACCTTTTCACCCTTACCCTATCTTCATTCGAAGACACGGCGGTTTATTTTCTGCTGCACTATCTGTACCCCGATGTGTTTCCACAACGAAATCCTTCCTGTTAGGAAGCACGGTTGCTCTATACTGCCCGGACTTTCCTCCTACCCGAAGGCAGGCGACAGTCGGCTTGCTGTTACAAAAATACTATTGTTTAACGAAAGAAGCGGAATGGACTCCAACTTCACTACGAACGATCAAGGTATAAGAACCCGCTGCAAGTAATCTTACATCCACTTGGGGAGTTTCTTGAACATTGAAAGATCCTGAAGTAACAACCGCTCCGTTTGCCGAAACGATCATCCATTGGTTCAATGGCGTTTCAGTAGCGATCACCAACACATCTGTACTTGGATTTGGGCTAACAGACATCGCGATATCTGACAATTCGTTCAAGGCCAGATAATTGTCGCGGTATTCAATCGAAGTCACTGCTTCTGTACCCAAAATAACATTTGTCTTAATACGCAAAATCGCTTCTTTATCTGCAGTTGATCTCCATTCATACTCATGTGCTTCCGGAACATCAAGTGGCAACCAAAATCCGTTTCCAGCAACAGTAATGTAAATTGAATCCAATTCTGTGATGGTATGGTGAATGCGTAATGCATCGAATGTTCCAAAAGGAGTTGTAATTGATCCCCAACCATCTACTTGTGATGAACGCGTTCGGTACTGTTTCCATTCTGCATCATAAATAGGATTTAAATTCAAGCGTGTATAACCGCGAGATTGGTAAGAATCGCCAAAATTCAACGGTAATACATAGCGTGTTTCAATCGTATCTGATTTCGCAGGAACACCCTGACCACTGAATACCAATTCATATCCAATAGAATTAATTGCCGAAGATGTATTATTAGTAAACAAACTTACATCGTCAATTGTGATAGGTAATTGCGAAGTCAATTGAGCTAAAGGAATGTCAGTTGTTGAAGCGAAATAATCCGCGCGGTAAGCTGTAGGAGCAAATGGTCCAAAGAAAAAGTTGGAAAGCTGACCAGCCTGAGACATTGGATTCGTTGAAAGCGTTTTTTGTGATGAACTCGTCAGTCCTGAGAAATCCCATGTGTAATTAGCACCAGTTGAGAGGTAATCAATTGTAGGATCAATGGCAACACTCATAATGAAGTCCTCGTTCGCAATTGGAAAATGGGTTTCTGTAAGTGTAGACTGAGCAAATGAAACGCTGGAAAACAATCCAGAAAGCAGTAGCAATTTTTTCATATTGGAAAATTTTTCCAAATGTATGAAAATTAACCGCTTATTTCCCAGTAGAGAAATAACGGCGCACTGAAATCTGCACATTCATCGGAAAATGACGATTCTCTCCAAGGTAATAGGAAGTGTTGAAAGGTCGTATCACATCCATATTACATGCAACACCCAATTGATGACGCATTCCAATACGGTAGTTGTAAGCAAGCCCCAGTTCCATTGTCATCGTTTTGGAATCATTCATGTTCTGCACGCCACGGCGTTCGGCAATCACCACACTTTCTTGCTCTTTCAGTGAAGTTCCGTATCCGGCGATCTGAATTCCGGGTACAAATTGAGCAACAATATTGTGGCGCGCACCACCATTCCAGCCCAATGCCAATGGGAATTCAAGCGAGTAAAGCTGACGCGCGTTGAATCGTTCAACTTCCAATATGCTTTGACCGTTGACAACAGTATTTGTATTTCTCGTCCAGATAATATTATCCACAAACTCAGCCCGCAGGGAAATTCCAGCTTGCAATTCCATTTGTTTCACACGCGTACGTACACCTCCGGTTAGTGTCGTCATAAAGAGAAGGTCGTTCTGATCTGCCACTGCACGTTGATAAGAAGATCCAAAACCAGTAGCCAGTTGAATGAAATATCTATCATTTTGCGGCGAAAGCATTAAGGGATCTGACTTCTTCAATGAGAATGTTTGGTGAACAAATGGAAATTCTTTTCGCGACAAGAATAATGGATCATTTTCAAAATTTTGTTCAAGTGCTTCTCTGCTAACTTTATCAGTTGGAATGATTTCACGAACAATTGCAGGTGTTTCGTCAGGCTTATCACTTCTTTGCGAAGGCGTCAAATTAATTACCGAATTATTGCTTGATTCAGAAACATCCGTCCGCAAATCCAAATCTGCTCTTTCATTAATTACCTCAACTGGTTTTTGGAGAAGTTGGTGATTCGACTGGTTTTGAACAGAATTTGAATATGCATCTGGATTTTTATTTGTCAAAATCCACAAGACCACTCCGGCCGAAACGACCAGTATTGCCGCAGCCGAGGTCCACCAAAAATAAACCGGAATTCGCTTCTTTCCAGTCTGAACAGGCAATAAAGATTCCATTTCAGACCAAAAAGTCTGATCGAACTCGGGAACAACCGTTGTTTCGGCATGCGCTTTACGAAACAGGTCATCCAGTTCCCGATCCTCTATTTCCTGATAATTCTTCATATTGCGAATAATTGATCCGACTTTTGTTCCGACATCTCTAATCGATCACGCAACAATTTACGTGCTGTAGATAAATGCCATTTTGACGTACCTTCACTGATCTCGAGTAATTCACCAATCTCTTTATGGTTAAAGCCATCTATTACGTACAAAGTGAATACATGAGCGCTTATAGGAGGAATTGTTTTGAGTAAATCCATAATTTCCTGATAACTCAATTGTACCTCACCTTCATTCGTCACGTTTTCCGCATGGAATTCTAACTCGCGCTCGTGTTCTTTTGCAACAATGGTCCTTTGATGGTTCTTGGCTTTTCGGTAATCATCGATCAATGAATTCACAATAATTCGCTTTGCCCAAGCACCGAAATTCAATTCTTTCGAATCTACGGACTCCAGTCCTTTCACGATCTTTAAAAATGCCGTATTTAATGCATAACGTGCATCTTCATGATTCGGATGATACCGCATACACAAACGGATGAACTGCCGGTAACAATATTCGTAAAGCGTTTTTTGCGCTCTCCGATCTTGTGCAACACAATTCTTTAATATTTGTTCCGTTATTTGCATGAACCGTAGATTCTAATTCTCCAAAATACAGTAATATCGTACTTAAAACAACAACCAGAACGTTGATATGCTTCAAACGGTTGGAAAAATTGAGTGAAATGTTGAAATTAAATCTTATCCGTCACGCAAAAACCAATCAGGAGAGTCCTACTGGTAAGGATTTCGATCGAGAATTATTAGCAAAAGGAATTGTTCAAGCAAATATGCTGGCTGTTTATTTGGATTCTAAACACATTGATCTCGGAACCGTTCTTTGCTCTGGAGCAAAACGCACCCGTCAAACGTGGCAAATCCTGGAGCAACAGTTATTTCCCGAAAATAAGGCCACATACACAGATGATCTTTATTTGGCAATCTATCCTATAATGATGTCGTGTATTCAGGAACAAACCACGAAAACTATTACTGTGATCGGACACAATGAAGGCATCTCGGAATTGGCTTCCTATCTAAGTGGAAAGGACATTCATTTGAAGACCTGTGGCTTTATTCAACTCGTAAGCCATTTCGAAAACTGGGATGAACTCATTCGTGATTCAATGGAGCTTGTGGACCAGTACCGTCCTGAGGTCGCTTATCCCTAGGTAGATCATCCTGAGGGCGTACGTGATACACGATATGAACTTGTTGTTTTTGACGTTCTTCCAATTCCTCTTGCATACGCTGCAAAGCTTCTTGTCTGGCGATCCATTGCCCTTCCAGATCCGGTGGCTCGATACCTAATTCTTTCTCAATTTCAAATTGATACTTCGGCCTTTGAGGCCCGAGTTTTCGGTAAAAAACTGCCAGAGACATTCCGATGATCATGCCCGAACCATGACCTTCCCAGGAAATTCGCTCCTCTGACGGGAAGATCCCCCAGATCATACTTCCATAAATGAATAATACAAATAGCGAAACCACTTGGAGCGGTCTGAAATTTCTAAAGAATCCCGAAAGGAACAAAAATCCGAATAAGGCATAGATCACCCCGCTCATTCCCACATGATACCCACTGCTTTCAGGCGCCAAAAGCCACACGGAAAGTCCCGTACCTAACCAAGAAATGATGAACACTCTGACAGCAATTGCGCGATAATAATAAACAAGCGCTGCTAATAAGATGAAGATCGGAAATGTATTGTTGAGAATGTGATTGAAAGAAGAAACGTCGTGCAACAGTGGCATCATGAAGACACCTTTCCAACTCGACCAATCTTGCGGTCTAGCACCCCAATCCATCAATCCGCCAATTGTCTGCAGTTGAAAAGCCCACATCGTCCACATAACCGCCACTAAAAGCAGTGGGTAAGTTAGTGCTTCAGCCGAAGAGCCGAATGGATTTCTAGACATTTTCATGAGATCTGTTTGTCAAAAGCTAAGCCAAAATAATTAGCTGACAAAATGACTGCTTTTCACTCCTTCAATTCCCAATTTGTTTATACTTTAGCTTATTCTATTGGCAATGAATCGCGTTTCACATAAAAGGCATATCGCAAAAACAATTTCTTGGAGGCTAGTTGGCACTCTAGATACTTTGATACTTGGCTGGATCCTTACCGGGAGTTTTAAGCTGGGTGCAGCCATTGGTGGGACAGAAATTTTTTCAAAATTATTGCTTTATTACCTTCATGAACGCATATGGTATAATGTCCGCATTTTCGATACCAATACCTCACGAATACGCCACATATTAAAGACAATTACTTGGCGTTTCATTGGAACATTAGACACCATGGCAATGGGTTGGATCATCAGCGGCAATTCGATAATAGGTGTAAAAATTGGGGGATTTGAATTGCTTACCAAAATGTTGCTCTATTATTTTCACGAGCGTATTTGGTACAGAAGCAAATTTGGAATTTCTGAAATCCAGGAATTGGATAAAAAAGCCGAACAGATTCATGTTTTCAAGCAAGTCTTTCAGGTTTCGAAGCAAGATCGGAATCAAAATATGGGACATCAGTCCTTCATGATACTTTTAACCGGACTTTCCGGATCAGGAAAATCAACTGTAGCAAATCAATTAGAATACAAACTCTTTCAAAACGGGATATCAACTTATTCTTTGGATGGTGATAACCTGCGTATTGGTTTGAACAAAGGCCTTGGTTTTAGTGAGGAAGATCGCACTGAAAATCTGCGTCGTATAGCTGAAGTTGGCAAAATGATGGTTGACGCAGGACTGGTTACGATGGGTGCGTTTGTATCTCCAATGAAAGCTGATCGCGCAATGATTAAATCCATTGTTGGTGTCGACAATTTTATAGAAATTTACATCAACACACCACTAGAAATTTGTGAAAAACGTGATGTTAAGGGATTATATGCTAAAGCTCGACGTGGCGAAATTTCGAATTTTACAGGTATTTCCGCACCTTATGAAAAACCGGAAAATCCAGATTTGACATTAGATACTTCAGTGCTAAGTGTTGACGAGGCTGTAGAACAGATCTACACCTACTTATTACCCAAATTGAAAAAGATTCATGAATAAATACTATTTGAATTATTTAGATGAATTGGAATCTGAGGCAATTTTTGTTCTGCGGGAAGTCGTCGCCCAATTTAGAAATCCTGTTATTCTTTTTTCTGGTGGCAAGGATTCAATTGTTGTAACTCATCTGGCACAAAAAGCATTTTATCCTGCAAAGATCCCTTTAAGTTTACTTCATGTAGATTCTGGCCACAATTTTCCCGAAACAATAAGTTTTCGCGATACGCTTGTTCAGGAACTTGGAGTGCGATTACTCGTCGGTTCTGTTCAGAAATCGATTGATGATGGACGTGTAACAGAGGAACGAGGAAAGTTCGCATCTAGGAACGTACTTCAGATCACAACACTCTTAGACACGATTGAGGATCAACAAATCGATTGTGCAATTGGTGGAGGTCGCAGGGACGAGGAAAAAGCACGCGCCAAAGAACGATTTTTCTCGCATCGGGATGAATTCGGCCAATGGGATCCAAAAAATCAAAGACCTGAATTATGGAATCTATTTAACGGAAAACATAATCTGGGGGAACATTTCAGAGTGTTTCCGATATCGAATTGGACAGAAATGGATGTGTGGAACTACATAAAACGCGAAAACATCAAGATTCCTTCTCTTTATTTTGCCCATGAACGGGAAGTCATCTGGAGGAACAATTCGTGGATTCCAGTTTCTGAATACATCACCATTGACCCACGTGAAGCTATAGAAAAAAAGAAAATTCGGTTTCGAACTCTAGGTGATATTACAATAACCGGAGGGATAGAATCTGAGGCTGACACGCTTGATAAAATCGTTATTGAAGTCGCAGCTATGCGTCAAACCGAACGCGGAAATCGCGCCGATGATAAACGATCTGAAACATCAATGGAAGATCGAAAAAGAGAAGGATACTTTTAAACGGTAAATGATGCACCTAGAAAACAGTCAATTGTTACGATTTAGCACCGCTGGTAGCGTCGATGATGGAAAAAGCACACTCATTGGTCGTTTACTTTATGATTCAAAATCCATTTTTGAAGATCAACTGGATGCCATTGAAAACACCTCACGCCGACGTGGACACGACGGAGTTGATCTGGCATTATTTACTGATGGTTTGAGGGATGAAAGGGAGCAAGGAATAACGATAGATGTTGCGTATCGCTATTTTACGACACCGAAACGAAAATTTATTATCGCCGATACACCTGGACACATTCAATACACCAGAAATATGATTACCGGGGCATCGACGGCAAATGTTGCCTTGATTCTCATCGATGCACGCCATGGTGTGATTGAGCAAACAAAAAGACATTCCTTTATTGCCTCGTTACTTCAGATCCCACATGTTATTGTCTGTGTAAACAAAATGGATCTGGTTGATTGGCAAGAATCTCAATTTCAAAAAATCATTGACGAATACGAGTCTATTCTCTCTAAAATGAGCATTCGGGACGTTCATTTCATTCCTATGAGCGCTTTAAAAGGTGACAATGTTGTAAATCGCTCTGAAAACATGCCTTGGTATCAAGGAGCACCCTTACTCCATACACTTGAAACTTTACATATCAGCAGTGACATTAATAAGACAGACGCTCGTTTCCCAATACAAACTATAATACGACCTCAAGTCGAACCATTTCATGACTATCGAGGATACGCCGGTAGAATTGAAAGTGGTATATTCAGAGTAGGAGACGAAGTGGTCGCATTGCCATCCGGATTGACAAGTAAGATTAAATCAATTGACACTTTTGACCGCTCACTTTCAGAGGCCTTTGCACCTATGTCGGTGTCCATCACTCTGGAAGATGATATTGACATTAGTCGTGGAGACATGTTAACTCGTTTAAACAATAAACCCCTTCTGAACCAGGAGTTAGATGTGATGTTATGTTGGCTTCATTCGAACCCTGCAAAGTTTCGTGGTAAATACATTGTGAAGCATACAACCAATGAACAAAAAGCAATGCTAACTGAGTTGATTTATCGCGTTAACATTAATAATCTTGAACGTGAAACAGAACATATTGAAATCGGCATGAATGATATCTGTCGCGTGCGTATCAAAATGATGAAACCCCTATTAACCGATTCTTACAAGGTAAATAGAGCAACAGGAAGTTTAATATTAATAGACGAGGCTACCAATGAAACTGTAGCCGCCGGAATGATCATTTAATGATGATGCAAATTTTACGGGTGGCCCTCCGATCAGCTTTAGACGCAGGGAAAGCAATCATGACTGTTTACAACAGTGATTCGTTTGACATTGAAATCAAGTCTGACCAATCACCTCTTACAAAAGCTGATAGATTATCCCATAGTATTATTACCGAACACTTAAAGCATACAGGCATACCTGTCCTATCCGAGGAAGGTAAAATGATCCCTTTTGCTGAAAGAGGATCTTGGGAACAGCTCTGGATAGTTGATCCAATTGATGGCACAAAAGAGTTTATCAAACGCAACGGAGAATTTACGGTCAATATTGCATTGATTGAAAATGGCCTACCACTTCTTGGGGTGGTTTACGCACCTGCCATTCAACAATTGTATTTTGCAGCAGAGTCACTTGGTTCATTTAAAATGGCGATTACAGATGAAAGTTCAATTGATGCAATCTTTAAACAAGCTCATAAACTGCCACTATTTAAAAATGATCGCCCTTATACGGTAGTTGCCAGTAAATCGCATTTGAGTGAAGAAACGGCAGCTTTCATTAAAGAACTACAACGTAAACACAGCGATTTGAAGTGCATCTCAATAGGCAGTTCACTAAAATTATGTCTGGTAGCTGAAGGCTCTGCAGATTGCTATCCAAGATTTGCACCGACTATGGAATGGGACACAGCAGCAGGTCAAGCCATCTGTCATTTCGCTGGAAAATTAGTTAAAGACATGATAACAGGTAAAGAACTAACTTACAACCGAAAGGAGTTGCGAAACAACTGGTTTTTAGTTGAGTAACTTTTTACGTCATAAAAGATTTTTTCCCAAAGGTGTAAGTTCTACTCATTTGTATTTATCTTTTTAAGTACTTTAATGCTATGAAAACACTACTTACACTATTACTGCTAGTTTCGGCATTGTATTCTCATGCTACCATCAAAGAAACGATATCGAATGGAAGTTGGTTCAATCCTTCCATTTGGAGTCCAGCTGGTGTTCCACTTATGGAAGACACCGTTGTAATTAACCATGCGATTACAGTAACCGGGAACTATGTCGATTTCGGTGCTTCCTGGCTCATTGTAAACCAAACTGGAAACATTACCGGAGACACAACATTTGCCTTACACGGCAATTTGAAATTGTACGGACAAGTGGATATGTCCATTTTCGCTGTTGGCGATGGCGACTCGACACTCATTTACGGAACAGTTCTGGGCAGAAAATACATCCCCGGAAATCCGCATAATTTCAACATGAGCGGAACAATCTCCTCCGATTCACTGATCCTTGGTGATCTTTTTGAAAACTATGCCTTGATCAATGTACAAACATTAATCGTAGGAGGCCCCCAAATGATCAATCGAACCGGTGGAGCAATAAACACCTCTATTATGGCCGTTTTCGGAGGTGTCATCACCAATGAAACAGGTGCAATTATGAATCACACCAGTCTCCTCACGAGTGAGAACATTATAAACAATGGCGACATCAGCTGTATCGATTGGACACATAGTCAAGGTACTGCCTCTGGAAACACCGGTAAATTTTGCATTAGCAATTGCTTCATCAATCTATCAGACATTCAAGGCACTTTGGATGTGTGTGACAGCAGTCCTGGAGGGTTTTGCGACATGAATTTAGGTACAATTGCAGGGACAGTTAGCTCTTGTGTACTGTCTCCTTGTTCTACTGCTATTGGACTTCAGGAAGAACTTACAAACGATGCGTTCATTTATCCAAATCCAGTAAAGGAAATTCTTTATGCACAAGCGACAATCGTAGAACCTATTAAACTTTACGGAGCACAAGGCAACTTGTTATGGAGTATGGAAGGACAAACAGCTTATACAATACCTATGTCATCTTTTGCTTCCGGAATATACTATGTGTGCATCGGTGAGAAAACTTTGCGTGTGATCAAGGAATGATTCACGCAAATTTTAATTCGTTAAAAACAAAAAAGGGAAACTCTCGTCTCCCTTCTGTGGTGATGCCTGCTTGATTTTTTCAAAATCATGGACGGAATCCCTGTCTGCTTGACGCAGTCAGGCAGGGAACCGCCGACACAAAGATTTTCAATCTAAAAGGCCTTGCTTCCGAAGAAAATTCTTGCCCGCTGTAGATTTATAATATTTTTCTTTTTTTCGAGCTTCTTGTGTTGAACCGACTTCTTCACTGTATACCAAAACCCATGGTCTATGGCCTGATGTAAATTTGGATCTTCCCGAATTATGTTCGCTTAACCGATTTTCCACATCCTGTGCCATTCCAACATACAGTAATCCTGAAGTCAAACTTTTTATTACATAAACAGAGTATAAATTGTCCACAAAAAGTATTATAGTAGCTTACCAAAACAAAAAAGGGAAACTCTCGTCTCCCTTCTGTGGTGATGCCTGCTTGATTTTTTCAAAATCATGGACGGAATCCCTGTCTGCTTGACGCAGTCAGGCAGGGAACCGCCGACACAAAGATTTTCAATCTAAAAGGCCTTGCTTCCGAAGAAAATTCTTGCCCGCTGTAGATTTATAATATTTTTCTTTTTTTCGAGCTTCTTGTGTTGAACCGACTTCTTCACTGTATACCAAAACCCATGGTCTATGGCCTGATGTAAATTTGGATCTTCCCGAATTATGTTCGCTTAACCGATTTTCCACATCCTGTGCCATTCCAACATACAGTAATCCTGAAGTCAAACTTTTTATTACATAAACAGAGTATAAATTGTCCACAAAAAGTATTATAGTAGCTTACCAAAACAAAAAAGGGAAACTCTCGTCTCCCTTCTGTGGTGATGGACGGAATCGAACCGCCGACACAAGGATTTTCAGTCCTTTGCTCTACCAACTGAGCTACATCACCATCCTCAATTGTGAGGGCAAAGATAGCAATAGAATTTAATCCTCCTACTATTTAACTAACTTTTTTTCAGATTTAGGTATCTTTGTATGGAATGAATTCAGCAACATCATATTTGGTAATTGACGCCGGGAACACCCGCATCAAAGCAGCCGTTTTTAAGAGTGCTGAATTACAAGAAGTTCGGGTTTTTGATAGCACACAGCGGGAAGAATTCTCTATCTTCTTAGGTACATTTCAAAAAACACCTGCGATCATTTCGTCGGTACTCAGTGAAGCGGATAATGGATGGCTAAAATCAGAATTGCCCGGTGCCCTTTGGTTTGATCAACAGACCCCTCATCCGTTGAAAATGGGTTACGATACACCAGAAACCTTGGGCGTAGATCGTTTGGCCAATGCCATTGCTTGCAATCACTTGTGTAAAGGATCTGCGTTAGCGATAGATTTAGGCACCTGTATCAAGTATGACTTTGTCGACCAGTATGGAACCTATCAAGGCGGTGCAATTAGTCCGGGGATTGAATTGCGCTACCAAGCCATGCATCAATTCACAGGTAAATTGCCTTTGGTCAAAGACCGACAAATACCGCAAACCATTGGTAAAAACACGCTGGACGCCATGAGGTCCGGTGTAATGAATGGAATTCTCGAAGAAATAAAAGGCTTTATTGAACGTTATAGAGCCGAATATCCCGATTTAACAATTTTTCTTACCGGTGGCGACCACCAGTATTTTGATATCGGGCTGAAAAATGGCATATTTGCCGACGAAAATCTGACCTTGAAAGGGTTACAAATTGTACTTGTCCATGCGCTTGCGTAATTTATGTGTTCTATTTTTTGCCGGTATTCAGGTACTGGGATATGCTCAATCCTACAGTACTTCGCCATACAGTTCAGCTGGAATTGGTGAGATCGGCTCCATTCCGGACGCACAGTTCGCAGGTCTTGGAAATTGTTCAGTGGCCTCGGCCGACTCTATTTACGCCAATATCAACAATGCTTCTTCATACGTGCATTTGTCTCCTGGAGCACCCTTAATGGCCTTTGGGATTGGAGGTAGATATTCCAATTACAATTTGGGCGGTGTTGAGAAAAAGACCGGTGCAGTTGGTATTCCAAACCTAGTTCTTGCTTTTCCAGTGAAACCTTGGTTCGGTTTTGCTTTTGGGATGCAATCCTATTCCCGTAAAGGATATGGTATGTATGACCGAAAATACGTTTATGACGATTCAATCACCCATCAATACGTTGGATCAGGAACGACGAATCGCGTGTTAGTAGGGACGTCTTTCCGCATATTGAACACTCCTCACCACCGCTTGGCGCTTGGAACTAATTTAAGTTATCTATTCGGAACGGTTACTGACGAAAGACGTTCATTCTTTGATAACGATGGTACTGCCGGAGCTGTAGATCAACGTGGAATTCGACTCAATTCATTTCACTATGATCTGGGAATGAATTACCGTATCGCTTTCCAAAAAGAGCGTGTAAATTACCTGACGCTAGGAATGAGCTACACTCCGGAATTAAAATTGAATGCGCAACAGGATTACGGTGTTTACTGGGCAACCAATGTCTCCTATCAAACTACCTTCGACACCATTTCACTGACTGAAGACGAAGCTGGTGAGATTGTAATGCCTTCGCGTATGACCATTGGTTTCAGCTATCAATTTCGACCTTCAAATGCAGATGGGAAATTGAAAAACATTTATCAGTTGATTATCAATGGAGAATACTCAACGTGTAACTACAGCAGTTACAGTGAGCGATTTGGGAGTCAGAATCCAACGAGCGAATTGGCAGGACAAACCCAACGTATTTCTTTCGGCGTGGAGTATACTCCTTCAACAGCGTATGTAAGTAAAGCTGCCGGAGCTTCATTCTTGAATCGTTTTCGATATCGTGTTGGCGCCTATACTCAAACGTTGCCATACTATTTGAACGGGACACAATTCTCTGAGAAAGCAGTTACCGCTGGGTTTGGCGTGCCACTAGGAGGTCAAAAATCAAACTCTTCGGTGCACCTTGCAGTGCAATACGGAAATAGATCGGCAAATAACAGCGCCGCAATCAACGAACGCTTCGTTGGTTTCTCATTCGGTATCATCATTGGTCCTTCATCTTACGACAAGTGGTTCAAACGATACAAACTCGATTAAAACCTCTTCGTACCGCTTTTGGTATCTTAGCAGCATTACTGCTTGTTTCTTCTTGTGTCAATGACATCGAGAAGATCAAGAAAGTTACTTTCAAGCCTAGCGACCCGGATGAAAAAATGTCGGAACTGTTTTTAACGTATTCAGATTCCGGTATGGCTAAGATCCGACTTTATGCGCCACTTGCCGAAACTTATACCAAAAAAGGGCGGTTGATCCAATTTCGCAAAGGGGTCAAGGTGGAGTTTTACAATGAGAAGGGACGACTATACAGCATTTTGACGGCTAAGTATGGGGAGATAAATGAAACCGAAGGTAAAATGCAAGTTCGCGACTCAGTTCAAATGTACAATCCAATCAAGGATCAGCGCATGGAAACAGAAGCATTATTTTGGGATAGAAAGGACAGCATGATTTTTACTGATAAAATGGTGATGGTACGCACTCCGAAAGCATTGTTCTTCGGTAAAGGAATTCGTTCGAAACAAGATTTTTCGTATTACGAATTTTTGCAACCACAAGGTAAATTAGATATTGATTCAAAAAAATAAGACATGAAAGGATATAATCGTGTAATGGAGATTTTCTGGTTGAGTATGGGGCTTCTAATCGTGCTGGTAGTAACCGTAATGGGAATCAAAGACGGTTTCAAGGCTTGGTATGTCCACTACGGATTTGCTGTAATCGCATTTGTATATTACATCATTCGCCGCTACATGCGAAAGCGTATGGAAAAACACCAACAGTGGTTGAGCGAGAATAAACCCGAGAAGAAATAAAAACCATTCATATACCTGCTACTCAGTTCAAACCGAATCTAGTTCGTCAAACATAATTTGTTGCCGCTTAGTTACGAATAGATTTAAATTCGTTTTTCTACAATTGATCAATTGCGCATGAAGTGGAATTTGCTTTTCCTGTTTCTGATTTGTTCACTCTTTTCCTTCTCACAGAAGAAATTGAGCGGGACGATCACGGACGAAGCTGGAGTAGCCATTCCTTATGCGGAAGTCTTTGTAAAGCTTAGTCCGGAACTGAGAACCTTAGCTGACGTTAACGGAAATTATACCCTTCAACTGTATGAAGGAGAGTATTACATTGTCTTCAGAGCATCAGGTTATACAGAACGTGAGGCTTACGTCACTATAAAAAATCAAAATGTAGTTCGCGACATGCAGCTCTTTCCTATGAACACCAGCGACATTGCTGAAGTGGAAGTGCAGGCTAAAAAGTCGAATCCAGGACGTGAGATCATGTTGAAAGTGGTTGAAAAAAGGGAACAAATCAACCAATGGAACTATCCCCATTCTGTAGAAGCATACATCAAAGCAAGCGAACAGATCACCCGAAAAGCCAAAAAAGAGGACAACAAAAAAGAAACAGATCCCTTTGAAGTAGAAAAAAAGAAGTTGGAAGCATTTGCAGGGAATATGAACCTAGCTGAAGTTCAAGTTACCCGACATTTCGCACCACCGAATAAGGTTAAAGAATTCAGAACCGCTTATTCCGTTAGGGGCGAAACAAATCTCTTGTATTACACTACTACCGTCAAGTCTAACTTCAACTTCTTTCAGAACCTCTTGCATTTGGATGACTTACACGAGTCACCGGTAATGAGTCCCATTTCAGGTCCGGGAATCCTTTCATACAAGTACCGCTTGGAAGAACAATACATGGAAGGAGATCGAAAAATTCACAAGATCAAGATCATTCCACGCATGAGCTCAACGTCCACACTGAGTGGATATATTTATGTGATCGATTCACTTTGGTTAGTTCAGAAACTCGAGTTGACCATGGAAAAAGGAAACTTGAAGATTTATGATTATTTCACGATCAAACAATGGTATGACCACCCCGGAGATTCAATATGTGTGTTGCGGGAGCAGCAATTAGATTATGGCGTAAAATACAAGGATCAAACTTCTGCCTGTAATACCACTGTTAAATTTGTCGATTACAATTTTAATCCAGAGTTCACCAAGAAATTTTTTAACGACGAATTGGCAATTACCACACAGGATGCCTATGAAAAAGACAGTGCATTTTGGAATAAACAACGAGTGATCGAACTTACACCGGAAGAACAACGCTTTATCATCGTTCGCGACAGTATTAAAGATGCTTTGAATCGCAAAGAATACCTCGACTCAATTGATGCTGTATTCAACAAGGTTACTATTTGGAAAGTGCTTTGGTTTGGTGTTGAGCATCGAAATAGAGAAGCCAAAACACAATGGAGTATCAACTCGATCGCTGCCATGGCCAGGCCACTTTACCCTGCCGGACCTCGTGTTGCTCCCGGATTCAGCTATTTTAAAAAATGGAAGGATCAACGGACACTAGATATGTACACCGAGTTTTCCTACGGTATTTTGAATAATGATATCAAAGGATCCTCGTGGTGGCGGTATTTATATGACCCATTCCATCAAGGAAAAATTGGCTTCAATTTCTCCCATGAGTTCGATGCAATTGTTCCATTTGATGCGATCACGCAAGTTTACAAACGATCGAATTTCATAGAAGCAACAAAGTTACGCGCTCTACATAGCTATGAATATTTCAATGGATTTTATGTAGATCTAGAAGCCGAATTCTGTGAACGACGTTCTTTGTCGGATTATAACAACCTAAGTACATTCGACAGTTTGATCCCCAATGATCAATTCACCGAATTCCAAGGTTATCAGGCCTTATTAATGGATATTACGGTAAGTTACACGCCAAAACAAAAATATATGCGGGAACCATACCGAAAAGTTGTTTTGGGATCCAAATGGCCAACTTTTTATGCTTATTATCAGCGAGGTATACCGAAGTTGTTTGGCAGCGATGTGGATCATGAATACGGAATTGTGGGAATGTATCAGTCCTTTCAACTGGGAACTATTGGAACTTCGGCTTATCATTTCAAAGCAGGAAAATTCCTGAGCTCGAAAAATTTGAAAGAAGCCGATTTCAAATACCAACGAAGAAGTACACCGCTTTGGTTCTCAAATCCCTTGTATTCTTATCAAAACCAAGATTCCTCACTGCCTTCAAAAGAATATTATTTAGAGGCGCATTTTGTACATCATGACAACGGAGCAATCATCAACAAGATCCCTTTCATGAAAAAAACCGGAATTGGATTGGTGTTCGGAACAAGTTTGTTGTACGTTGCTGAGTACAATTATCAATACGGGGAGATCTTTGCAGGCATCGAACGCAACTTTAAATTCTCCAAGCGACGACTTCGAATTGGGGTATACGGTGTTGCCTCAGATGGTAATAAAATAGACCCTCGGATCACCTACAAAGTTTCCTTTGCCGTCTTGGACGACCGAAACATGAAATGGAATTTCTAAGCATTTCATTTTAATCATGGTTTAACAAGTTGATTTTGCTATATTTAAGGTAGCCAAGCCTGAAATATTGTGAACGAGCTATTACAACCCCACATTTTTGATATTATAACACACCATTCTGTTGAAGGTGTTTGGGTATGTGACGAACGAGAATGTACGGCTTTCGTGAACAAGCGTATGTGCGAAATGTTAGGCTATGAAGAGCAGGAAATGCTGCAGGTTCCGGTTTACGCATTCATGAACAAAGCAGGTATCGAATCGTCGAAAAAACACTTAGAACGACGAAAAACTGGACAATCCGGCATTTATGAATTCTGCTTTTTCAAAAAAACAGGAGAAGAAGTGTGGGTACTCATGAATGTCACTCCAATCATTATGGAGGGCAACTATCGAGGATCCATTGCTATGATCAGCGATATCACCAAAAGAAAACAATTAGAGCGAGAGAAAGAACTGAGTATAATCCATTATCAGTCGCTGTTCGACAACTCTCCAATCCCCATTTGGGACGAAGACTTTTCTCTTGTGAAACAGCGCATCGATGAGTTGAAGCAAAGTGGCATCAAGAATATAAAACGTTATTTGTTAGTGAATCAAGACGAAGTCATTTACCTGGCTTCCTTGTTGAAAGTCAACGCCATCAACCAAGCAGTTGTGGAATTAAATGAGGCGGTTAACAAAGAACAAGTATTGACACAGTACAATGAGCTGACAACGAGTAAATCTTTGTTCTATATCATCCTGCAGGCAGAAGCGATTGCCAATAATGAAACACATTGCGAGTTTGATGCCGAATTGAAAACATTTAAAGGAAACCTGCGCTTTGTGCATTTCAAATGGTCTGTAGTAAAAGGTTATGAGCACAGCTATGCGCGTGTACATCTCACAACCACGGATGTAACTGAACGCATTAAGGAAGAAAACCTGCGCTTGCAACATTCCAATCGGGAGAAAGAGATGCTTCTTAAGGAAATTCACCACCGTGTAAAGAACAACCTGCAGATCATATCCTCCTTGTTAAGATTGCAGGCCAGAAGTATTGATGATGAAAAAACAAAAGAGCTTCTGGATATAAGTTTGGGTAGGATCCATTCGATGGCAACCGTTCATGAGCTCCTCTATCGTTCCTCTGAATATTCTCAGATCAATTTCAAAGAATACCTGGATACCTTAATCAATTCTATGATCCGAACATTGGTTGCGGAAAGTCAGCACATCGAAGTACATTTAGAAATCGTTGAACTTATTACGGCTATTGACACAGCAATTCCACTTGGCCTTTTGATCAATGAAATCCTGACAAATTCATTCAAACATGCCTTCCAAGGGAAGCAACAAGGTAAAGTTTATGTTAGAATCAAACCTTATGAGGCCGATACACTTGAAATTAGCGTTGGGGATGACGGAATCGGAATACCTGATTCTTTGGCATCGTCAACACCTGAATCATTAGGCTTTTCGTTGATCCAAAGTCTAACAGAGCAATTAGAAGGTGAAATCACATTCCAAACAGGAAATAATGGTACGCATTATACGCTGCTGATACCTTTGCATGATGGATCTTAATAATTAATGCTTGATCAATTTCCCGCTTCCAATCACTTCCTTATCCAATAAAATCTTAAATAGATAGGTTCCCGAAACTAGCGATTCTCCCGAGAAAGGAAAAGCTAATTCTCCGGGGGATTTCACGCCTTGATCCACGGAAAGAACGGTTCTGCCGGCAATATCCACCAACTCGAAGCGCAAATTTCCGGTGCGTTTTAGTGTCACACCAACATATCCATTATCCTCCAAAGGATTTGGCCAGACGCGGAAATACTCAGGCTCAAATTCCATTTCCTCTAAGGCCAGGTCACAAATTCCGGGGATATTTGCATCCATCCAAAGCGCACGCTGGGCGATGTAATTCTTCAAATAAGTAACATCTTCCTCATAGGTCGCACCTACAAAGGCATTCCAATTCACATAAACACCAATGATGGGCCATTCTTGAAAATTGCGGATCCGTGCTTCACTCAGGTAATTCACCATAGAATCAATCCACTGATGAATGGTATCTGTATGTAAAGGACCCTGGCGTAATTCTTCCCAGCGGCAACGCAATCCATTTCTGTAGGACGTTGATTGCAACAATTTCTCCCACCAAAAAGGAATGGCCGTCGTGAAATCACAAACCTCATCAAAGTTGTACTGCCAGCCTGTGGTTAAACCCGCATCGCAATAGTCTGCATTTCCATAAGAAAGATTAAAATCCCACATCGGACCGGCAACCAATTTACCATTCCAGGCGCCGTTATTCTTGTCTTTATGCATAAAGGATGAAGAGCGATATCCATCTACTGTCCTCCCCAATTCCTGCAAAATGAAGAAGTCGTAAAAGGACGTTCTGTCTATGTACTGATCAAAACCCAAATTCGGGTCGTCAAATTGTGGCCCCCAGGTTGCTTGTTCGAAATCTGTCACAAAATCTTCCATGTAAGATGCTTGGATCGGGTTCAATTCATCGTATTCCGGATCATGGAACTGGAAAACAACTTCATTGTTATAAGCCGAAGTCCAGGAATATCCCACTTCACCTGTTAATTTATCCACTTTCACGATGTAACCTCCCGTTAATGAATCACCGGCAAGATCATCTGCATCCAAACGAGCTACGTCTACCCTGTTATTATCGCGCTTGATGCGCTCCAGGAGAATATATAAGCCTTTGTAATCACCATCGATCACCAATTCACAATAACGCCAATTGGATGCATAGTGTCCAAACTTTTGAGATAGATCATAAGTCAATACATCTCTCAGTAAGGTTTTATCGGGATAAGGTCCGTACAAGATCCAGTCGTTCTCAATAGGCAAACCCAGCAACGGAACATTGAAGTTCATCCCAAGCGCATCCTGTGTTTCAAAACCGTAACTTTTCTTTGGATATTGTTGAGATGTTGAACCACGTACTTCGATAGCAATTTTTCCATTATAGTTGTTGAACGAGTCTGTCATGTAATTGCGCACGCCAGTGCCATTATCGATCACCCCCATGTCACAAACAATTCGCGCAGCATCATTGATGGTTTGTCCCGGTGGTTGTGTAATGACGACAATTGGTAAATTGGAATCAGTCAGTGTCACTTGCGAAAATCCAACAAATGTCGACAAGATTATTACTAACAGTGGTATGACCTGTTTCATGGAGAAAAACTTTGGTAGTGCAAGTTAATCAATCAAGTGTTCCGAAAAAAGTTTGCAAACAATAAAAATCGCAGTAATTTTGCAGGACGTTCATTCAAATAAACTTATGAAGAAAGGTGGAGGGATAGGCCCTATGAAACCTTGGCAACCCTCGTAACCGAGAAGGTGCCAAATCCAATCACGACAGGATTGTCATGATAAGATAAGTTGATTGTGCTTTGCACTTCTCTTTTTTCATAGTTTTTAGACGTTTTAAACTATGAAGACAATTCAAGAAATTTTAAAAGAAAAGATCCTTGTGCTTGACGGCGCTATGGGAACAATGATCCAACGCTACGATTTGACAGAAGAAGATTTTCGTAAAGGTTGGTTCGAAGACCATCCAGTTCCTCTAAAAGGTAACAACGACTTGCTTTCTTTGACCAGACCAGATATCATTCACGACATTCATAAAGCATACTTGGATGCTGGTGCAGATATCATTGAGACCAATACCTTTTCCGGAACTACAATCGCTCAAGCGGATTATGAGTTGGAAAAAGCGGTCTATGACATCAATTTTCAAAGTGCAAAGATTGCACGTCAACTGACAGATGAGTACACTGCAAAGGATCCAAATAAACCGCGATTTGTAGCAGGTTCTATTGGACCAACAAATAGAACAGCCTCCATATCTCCAGATGTGAACGACCCTGGGTTCCGCGCTATTAATTTCGATGCGTTGGTTGTTGCATACACGCAACAGATTGAAGCACTTTTGGATGGTGGTTGCCATATCTTACTTGTAGAAACCATTTTCGACACCTTGAATGCTAAAGCGGCATTGTATGCGATAGATGAAGTTGCGGAGAAGCGAAAAATCAAAATTCCGATCATGGTTTCGGGAACGATCACAGATCAATCAGGTCGCACACTGACCGGACAAACTACTGATGCATTTTTAGTGTCCGTGCAGCACATGCCTTTATTAAGTATCGGTTTAAACTGTGCCTTGGGTGCCAACATGATGCGACCATATTTACAAATCCTTAGCAACCAAGCTCCATTTGCAGTAAGTGCCCACCCGAATGCCGGACTTCCGAATGAGTTTGGTCAGTACGACGAAACCCCAGAGATCATGGGCGAACAGATTGAAACTTTCTTGAAAGAAGGATTGATCAACATCATCGGTGGATGTTGCGGCACAACCCCAGATCATATCCGAGTAATGGCAGAATTGGCTAAAAAATATTCACCACGCATCTTAGAACAGCACGTATAAAATGAAAAACCTGCGATTATCCGGCCTTGAGGCCATCACGATTACCCCAGAAAGCAATTTCGTCAATATTGGTGAGCGTACCAATGTAACAGGATCACGTGCCTTTTTGCGCATGATCAAGGAGGGTGATTTTGAAGCTGCACTTTCTGTGGCTCGCGAACAAGTTGATGGTGGTGCACAGATCATCGACATCAACATGGATGAAGGTATGATCGATGGCAAGGAAGCGATGGTTCGTTTCTTAAACCTGATCGCAGCTGAACCGGATATCGCTCGAGTTCCGATCATGATCGATAGCTCGAAATGGGAGATCATTGAAGCAGGTTTGAAATGCATTCAAGGAAAGGGAATCGTTAACTCTATTTCTTTAAAAGAAGGTGAAAAGCAGTTTATTGAACAGGCAAAAAAGATCAAACGATTCGGTGCAGCTGTAGTTGTAATGGCCTTTGACGAAAAAGGACAAGCCGATAGCTATGAACGACGTATCGAAATTTGTGAACGATCTTATAAGATCTTGGTGGAACAAGTTGGGTTACCGGCTGAGGACATCATTTTCGACCCGAATATTTTCCCGGTAGCAACTGGAATGGAAGAGCACAACAACAACGCGCTTGATTTCTTCCGTGCTACCAAATGGATACGCGAAAATTTACCCGGAGCACATGTTTCCGGAGGTGTGTCCAATGTTTCGTTCTCTTTCCGCGGTAACAACGCTGTGCGAGAGGCTATGCATTCAGCTTTCCTATATCATGGAATTCAACACGGCATGGACATGGGAATTGTAAATCCGTCGATGCTTGAAGTTTATGATGACATTGATAAAGACCTTTTGGTGTTCGTTGAGGACGTTTTATTAAATCGCAGACCTGACGCAACGGAACGTTTATTAGATTTCGCAGAAAGATTCAAGGGAGAAGAAAAACAAAAAACAGAAGATGCTGAATGGCGTAAAGCACCGGTACATGAGCGTTTATCCCATGCATTGGTAAAAGGGATCGTTGATTACATTGAGGTAGATGTGGAAGAATGCCGTAAGCAATTTGATCGCCCCATTCAGGTGATCGAAGGACCCTTGATGGATGGTATGAACGTCGTAGGTGACCTTTTCGGAAGTGGAAAAATGTTCTTGCCTCAGGTTGTTAAATCTGCGCGAGTGATGAAGAAAGCAGTTGCATACCTACTTCCGTACATTGAAGCGGAAAAAGACGGTGTTAGTCAGGCAGCTGGAAAAGTAATCATGGCGACCGTAAAAGGGGATGTACATGACATAGGGAAGAACATTGTAGGAGTGGTATTAGGATGTAACAACTACGACGTGATCGATCTTGGCGTGATGGTCCCGGCTGATAAGATCATTCAGGCGGCTATCGAACATAATGCAGATGTTATTGGACTAAGTGGATTAATCACTCCTTCATTAGATGAGATGGTTCATGTGGCTAAAGAAATGGAATTCGCAAACCTTTCCATTCCACTTTTGATTGGAGGAGCAACTACCTCGAAAGTGCACACTGCAGTAAAAATTGAAGAACATTACACGAAAGGTCAAACAGTTCACGTATTGGATGCCTCTCGAAGTGTTACGGTAGTTGAGCAATTACTTGGTCCTAAAAAGGAGGTATTCGTTCAGGAATTGAAATCAGAATATGCTCGGGTACGCGAACACCATCAAAAACACCGAGGAGCGAAACAATTATTGAGCTTGGAAGAAGCCCGTCAAAACAAGTTGAAAATAGAATTCAATGAAACGACGATCCATCGTCCAAACCATCTTGGAACGTTTGAAATTGCCGAGATGGACCTCGCAGTATTAGCGAAATACATCGACTGGACACCATTCTTTCAAACTTGGGAACTTCACGGTAAATTTCCACGTATTTTGACAGACGAGGTGGTAGGAACGGAAGCGAGTAAACTTTATGCCGATGCCCAAGCAATGTTGAAAAAGATCATCGCCGAAAAATGGATCACGGCCAAAGCGGTTTACGGATTGTTCCCTGCTAATAGTGTGGGAGATGATATCCAGATCTATTCGGATGAATCGTGCACGCATATCTTACATACGCAACACACCTTAAGACAGCAGACCAAAAAAGCTGCTGATCAACCAAACATTGCACTAAGCGATTTCATCGCACCGAAAGAAAGCGGAATAGTGGATTATGTGGGAGGTTTTGTCGTTACTGCCGGACATGGAGTAGACGATCGCGTAAAACAATTCGAAGCGGATCACGATGATTACAACGCCATTATGTTAAAGGCACTTGCTGATCGTTTTGCAGAAGCATTTGCAGAGTACTTGCATGAAAAAGTTCGAAAAGAAGAATGGGGTTATGGAGCTACAGAAGTATTGTCGAACGATCAACTGATCGATGAGTCGTATCGTGGTATTCGACCTGCTCCCGGCTACCCGGCTTGTCCGGATCATACCGAAAAACCTGGCTTGTTCGAGTTATTGAACGCCACGGAAATATCCGGAGTTTCGCTTACAGAAACTCTTGCCATGTGGCCAGCAGCTTCTGTTTCAGGATGGTACTTTGGTCATCCGGAGGCAAAATATTTTGGTCTGGGAAAAATAAGTGTTGAGCAAGTGGAAGACATCGCTCGTCGAAAAGTTGTTAAAAAGGAAATCATGGAACGCTGGTTAAGCTCAGTCCTAAACTATTGAAAAACAAATTCATAGAACCTAAAAAAGTTTATTTTTTAACATTGATAATGAAAAATAACGCTTTTTCTTAACAACCTTGACATCTAAAGCGTCGTCTAAGTTCGTATATTGGGTAACCTTTACTTCAAGACTATGAAACGACTTTTGGCCATTTTTGCCCTTTCGGCACAAGCATTAATTGCACAAACTCCACCAAATGCTAATTTCACAGCTAATCCAACAACAGTTTGCTCGGGTCAAACGATTTCATTCACAAATACCTCAACCCAAGGCACGGCACCTATAACCAATTATTCTTGGGACTTCGGTGATGGTAATTCATCCACTGCAACTAATGCAACACATGCCTATACCATCCCGAACACCTATACGGTTACTCTCGTGGCACAAGCTTCTAACGGACAAGCAGATGCTGAGGTTAAAACGAACTACATTACAGTTAATCCGCTTCCTACTGCAGGATTTTCCACCTCGACAAACGGCTGTGCATTACCAGTAGGGGTAACTTTCAGCAATGTTTCAGTAGGAGGAGCATCGTATATTTGGGACTTCGGAAATGGGCAAACTTCCACCAATCAAAATCCGGCTGCAGTGAATTACTCTACTGCGGGTAACTACACGATTACATTGATCGTAACGAATAGTTTTGGCTGTAAGGACACTTTGATTCAATCGATCGTTGTAAGCAACTTCCAAGCGGGAATCAATGCACCTGCAACAGCATGTCAAAATACTCCTGTTACGATCAGCGATAACTCTACTGTAGGAGCCAACAATTGGAACTGGACCTTTACAGGCGCAAATCCAGCTGGTGGTTCGGCACAAAGCAACGCTGTTATTTATTCCACACCTGGAACATATACTATCAATTTAACTTCGCAAAATACGGGCATTGGTTGTTCGGCTTCGACGAGTCAGCAAATTACGGTGCTTCCAGCTCCTACTCCGTCTTTTACAGCTACTCCACTTACAGGATGTTCTCCGTTATTAGTAAGTTTCACCAATCAAAGTGGAAACGGATCTAGTTTTGTTTGGAACTTTGGGGATGGAGCCACATTCACAGGTGCCACGCCTCCTCCTCACGTATACAATGGAAACGGCTCCTATGTTCCAACCGTGACCATGACCGGAACGAATGGTTGTACGGCTTCATTTACTGGTCCAGCAATCGTATTGAGTTCGCCTGTTGCCAATTTCACAAGTGATATTCAAATGGGCTGTGATCCATTAACAGTGCAGTTTACTCAAAATTCTACCTCCCCAGATCCAATTACTACATATTTATGGAACTTTGGTGATGGAACAACATTTAACGGACAAACTCCACCACCGCACAACTTTGCCGTTGGAGTTTATGATGTATCCTTGGTGATCATCACTCAAAATGGTTGTATCGACACGCTAATAATGCCTGATTTTATTCAAGTTGGCCATATTGATCAAGTCAACTTTAGCATTGACGCAACTCCGGAATGTGCAAAGACAGACATTTCATTCACTGATCTTTCAATTATCAATGCTCCGCATACTCCGAATGAAGTGACTTACTCGTGGGACTTTGGCGATGGAGGCACCTCAACTCAACAAAACCCAAATTATCCTTATGCTTCTGATACTGGATATTTTGATGTCACTTTAATTGTTAACTTCCGTGGTTGTCGAGATACCCTAACCATTTCAGATGCGGTTTATATCAAAGCACCGATCTCCATTTTTAACCCGGCACAAACTCTTTATTGTAACCCGGCAAGTTTTCCTGTAAACGTGGCTGTTAATGATGACTCTAAGATTGGTAAACTGTCTGATGATTGCGAAATGATCTGGCGATGGGGCGATGGTACGGTGACAAATTTTGACGATCCGGACTTTGATGATTTGAATTTAGGAAGCACCTCCCACAATTATACAAACTACGGATCATACACCATCACACAAGTTATCCATAACTATACAACCGGTTGTTCAGATAGCACGACACAAGTCGTTCATATTTCACAAACCATAGCCAACATTTCCAGTGTTTCAAATGATAGTGTTTGTGTTGGAAGTACGTTTAGCCTGAATCAGAGCAGCACTTCTACGCATCCTTTTGGTACCTACACCTGGGACATGGGTAACGGCGCTCAAGTTTCAGGATCCAATCCAAACTATGCGTATCCTTCGTTTGGTACCTATACTATTACATTAACAGCAACAAATTCAGTTGGTTGTGCGGATGACGTCACCTTTGCACCAATGATTGCATTGGCTTTACCACAAGCAGGAATTAGCGCAAATGATCAAGCCGGGTGCGCTCCTTTTCTCGTTCAATTCACCAACTCAAGCGTGGTAATGAACAACGGTGTTCCTTTGGAATCATTCCTATTTGGTTTTCCGGATGACGGTTCTACTCAGACGACAACCGCTGTAGGAACAAGTGTTTCTCATACGTTCCTTACCGAAGGAACCTTCCCGGTAACTTTAGTAGCTACTGATGAATTCGGTTGCGTTTCTGCTCCGACTTCTGTGACCATTTCTGTTACCAAACCTGTCGCTAACTTTACCATCCCAACAGTGGTTTGTGAGAATCAACCTGTTCCAACAGCAAATAGTACTACGGGTTTAAATCCAATTACTTACGAGTGGTTCATTGATGGCAGTAGTGCATCTACTTCTCCAGATTTTACCAATTCTTTTAACGAACCTGGAAACACCACGGATCATACAGACCATGTGTATACCTTGATCGCAACAGACGCCAATGGATGTAAAGACACTTTAGAACTAACCGTGACAATCTCAACACCTGTAGCAATTATTGATTATTCGCTGGATGGTGCTGCGACAAACGCAAATGGAGATTTCCTTTGTCCTCCGGTTTTTGCCACATTTACTGATAACAGCTTAACTTATGGTACAATAACCACATTCAACTGGGTATTTGGGGATGGTAAATTCTCGAGTTTACAAAACCCAAGTAACACTTACGTGTTCCCTGGAACCTACAGTGTTTCCTTGACTATAACAGACCAATACGGTTGTACAAGTGACACTACTTTGGCAGATTATTTGACGATTTTTGGACCAACAGCTGATCCTAGCTGGAACCAAAGCGCCTCCTTGTGTGGTCAGGATGTGAGTTTTGATCTAGGTCCGAATTCTAATGTTACGAATATTGTCTGGAATCTGGATGATGGAACAATTGTTAATGATTCGATTCAATTCGACCACACTTATTTAGATGTCAATACCTTCAATCCAACGGTAACAATAACGGATAGCAACAATTGTCAAGTATTGTACCCATTAGACCCTATTACCATTCCGGACAACGGCTTGGATGCATCATTTTCTGCGAGCAACACAGAAGTGGATCTAGGTGGAACAATTATCTACACGGATGAGTCCACGTCACTCAACCCAATTGTATCCTGGACCTGGAACCTCGGAAATTCAGCACCTTTTACCAATACTACGGGAACATCTGTTTCATCGACATATGTAAGCCCCGGTTCAATTCCAATCACGCTTGTGATCCAAGATAATTTGGGTTGTACTGATTTAGCAACAATCTATATACAAGTAAATGGTGACTTTGTAATGCCAAACGTTTTCACTCCTGACGGAAACGGTGAAAACGAAACATTCTCATTCCCTTATGACATTTTTACTTCATTCAATATTACGATCATGAATCGTTGGGGCAATGTCATCCACATTGCTCAAAATCAAACAGGAACTGAATTCTGGAACGGAAAAACGGACTCAGGAGATCCTGTTAATGAAGGAACATATTTCTATATTTTCGATGGAACATTGAAAGACGGAACTTACTTGAAAAAAGACGGTTTTGTAGATGTATACAAGAAAAACTAAAAGTTAACATAAATAAAAAGGAGGTTGAACCTCCTTTTTTTATATTCCATTAAACACAAAAAGCGGTGTCTGGCGACAACCGCTTTTTGTAAACCTAACCTAACCACTATTCACTGAATAAGAAAACTGATTTGCATCAGTGCTCTCGAATTCATCACAAATATGAAACTTTTTCCATTACTTGACAAGCACCACTTCGATCCAGAATCCTCCTTTATTTGACATGGTTCTGTTCGTCTATAAAATCAAACATTTCGTCCAATTAATTGATATAACAATCGTTATCCAGGTAATTGACGCATTTATATTTTTAACATTTTTTAACGTTATTAGAATTTATACTTCTGTACAAAATGAAAGTGTAACTTTACATCATGTCCTCGGTGATAGAAATTTTTACAGATGGTTCAGCCCGTGGAAATCCCGGGCCGGGTGGATACGGTATTGTACTGAGATTTAAGGATAACTACAAAGAATTATCCCAAGGTTTTCGCATGACGACGAATAACCGCATGGAACTTTTAGCCGTGATCGTGGCACTTGAATCTCTTAAGACAAAGACCCATCCTATTGTTGTTCATTCGGATTCTAAGTACGTTATTGATGCCATCACCAAAGGGTGGTTGCGACAATGGATCCAAACCGGATTTAAAAAGAAGAAAAATCCGGACTTATGGATGCGCTATGTGAGAGCCAGTGAAGGGTTTCAATTATCTTTCCAATGGGTGAAAGGACACGCTGGTCATCCGGAAAACGAAAGGTGTGATGTACTCGCCGTTCAAGCTGCTTTAGGCACATCTCTGGATGTAGATACTTATTTTGAGAATAACCAGCAAAACGGATTACTCGACTGAATCGATCATACAAGCCTTTATAAACGTATATACCAGAGGGTGCGGTAAGTCACGCGTTGAGGTGATTTGAGGACAAAAACCGCAAGCCACGAAAAAACCTTTATTCTTCATACTCACAATTTCTGGTTCTTCAAATTGATTATAAGCCTCAATATCCAACTCAGCATTCACCAGAGCATCGATCAATTGGGGATACATACTGTATCGTGTGGCGGTAAGTTCTTCATTACTTCGTGTAGCGTACAATTGGATCATCGCAGAAGAATGCGGAATGATCTGCAGTCGCTCGAAGTGATTTCCTTCTACTAAATTTTCCGAGATCAGCTTCTCTCCCCCTGCATTCAGCTGATTGCGTTGGATAAGGACATCCATAAACGATTTAAATCCTTCTCCGGTTATAAAAACTGGTGCTTTTTGAAGTATGAGGTGATCAATTACACCATTTAGATAGAACATATTCAAATAGGGGCCTGGAGCTAGCCAAAATCCGTCAAATGCAGCCAATTGATTCGGCTTCATGGAAAGTACTTCCGCAATTTTTAGCCAGTAGTAAGAAACTTCCACCTCCAAGAACCGTCCAGCATGATCCAATGCCAAATTGGTAGCATGATGCGTATTGTACGTGAAGTTAAAATCTCCAACTATTCCTATTCTAACCTGTTGCATACTGCCTAATACGAAAAAAGCCATTTGTAAGTTACAAATGGCTTTCGAAGGAATTTCATATTTAACGTTTGAACCATCCTTTCAACACTGCATTTTGAATTGGCAGTGAGAATGTATCTGGTCCTACTGTTCTGTAAACTGTTGTATTGAATGTACAAATGAACTTAAAGTAATCTCCCGTAGCATCGCTTTCCTGAACAATCGACGTGAACTCAACATCTTGTGGTCCTGCTGCTGCATCGGATGTCCAAACAGCACCATTCGCATCTCGGTAAACAACTTCAAAACCTGAAGCACCACCTGTACTGTAAGTCGGAGTCAAATTCGCATTGATGAAGTCATTCAACTGTTGTAAAGTTGGGTTTTGGTCTGAAGCTGTAGCAGCATCAAACAAAACACTTCCTAAATTCACTTTAACAGAAACTAAAGTCTGTCCAGATTTCATATCTGCATAGTAAATAGCAGCTGAAGGTTGAGGAGCCGGTAAGATCACTTTGGTCTTGTTCGCATCCAGATAGTAGCCTTGTACACCTTGCTTCAAGTATACCGGAGCTCCGTTGATATCTCCAGAAAACTCTGCATTCAAGTCAACCGTCTCCACAGGAGCAGGAATTACCTCATGCTTTGTCTTCTTACATCCGGTAGCCACCATGAAACCAAGCGCACAAAATAGGATTATCTTTTTCATTTTCAATAGTATTTCAAACCAATCGTCTGTGTTTAGACTATGTCGAAAATACAACTTTTTTAGAGATTACAAAAAAAATGTTTTATCACTCCGATCAGGCACGAAGTAACTTGTGCTCATTGGGCAACATGGAGAATGGCAAAATCACTTGCTCAGATACTTCACGTGGAATTTCCAAAAAGTACATCATTTCACCATCAGGCATAGCAACTGCTCTCCAACTTTTGTCCATATCGATCTCAACACCGTTTGCGGAAAGAACTCCTAAGATTTTATTCAATTCGTTCGCTTGCAAAAAAAGTTCACCTTTGTATGACCCCATACGATCGCTGATCTCTCCTGAAATCAAAATTTCACCACTGTTTCCTTCCCATTGAATCGTTTGGATCAAAATACTTTCATAAATCGTTTTCATAGTGCTATCGAATTTGTAGAGCAAAGTTGCATCCAGTACCTCGTAAACTACTTACGATCTACTTCAACGCTGATTTTTTTCTCAAAACCACTAAATTTCACTACTTTCAAACCCTCAGATCAAAAACATGAAATACCATCGCATAGACGCGTCACTATTTGTGACCAATAGAAAGAAATATGTTGCGCAAATGCAACCAAAGACTCTAGCTGTCTTCAATTCAAACGATATATATCCGATTAGCGCAGATGCTACCATGCCGTTTCAACAGCATCGTGACATATTTTATTTATCCGGAGTAGATCAAGAAGAAAGTATTCTGGTTTTATTTCCGGATGCCTCTAACGAAGCGCATCGTGAAATTCTCTTTTTACGAGAAACCAATGACCATATTGCGATTTGGGAAGGAGCGAAACTTAATAAAGAACAAGCCTTCGAAACTTCCGGGATCAAGACTGTTTATTGGTTGCAACAATTTCCGACCATCTTCAAACAATTGATGGCAGAGGCTAATGGCATTTATCTGAACACGAATGAACACTTGCGTGCAGACACCACCGTTCAAACGCGTGAAGACCGCTTCATATTACAAGTAAAACAAGATTACCCGGCTCATCAGGTACACAAAAGCGCTCCAATTATGCACAAGATTCGTTCCATTAAAGAGACGATAGAACTGAATTTGATGCAAACTGCGTGTAATATCACTGAAAAAGGATTTCGCAGACTTCTTGGCTTTATCAAACCAGGTGTATGGGAATACGAGATAGAGGCCGAATTAGCACACGAATTTCTAAGAAATCGTTCAAAAGGGTTTGCCTACACCCCTATCGTAGCAAGCGGAAAGAATGCCTGTGTGCTTCATTACATTGAAAACAACGCACAATGTAAAGATGGTGAGGTGATCTTACTAGATGTGGGCGCTGAATATGCAAATTACAGTTCTGACCTTACGAGATGTGTTCCGGTAAACGGAAGATTTACAGCCCGACAAAAAGACGTATACAATGCCGTGCTTCGCGTGAAAAATGCCGCACAACAATTGTTAGTTCCAGGAACTATGATGGCTGAGTATCACAAAGAAGTTGGTAAATTGATGGAAGCAGAATTATTGCAGCTCAAACTGATCGATCAAACAGATATCAATAACCAAGATCCAAATTGGCCAGCCTATAAAAAGTACTTCATGCACGGAACTTCTCACTTCTTGGGATTAGACACGCATGATGTTGGAATCTGGCACGAACCGATCCAGGCAAATATGGTGTTCACGTGTGAGCCCGGGATATATATCCCTGAAGAAGGTTTAGGAATTCGCATTGAGGACGATCTAGTTGTTCAAGCAAGTGGAAGTCCCTTTAACTTGATGGGGAACATCCCAATTGAGGTAGAGGAAATCGAAACCTTGATGAACGAACAGCGCTGATCACATGCCGTTGCATTTTGAAATAAACGGGACTGGCGCTCCGGTAATCTTTTTACACGGCTTCATGGAAAATGCAACCATGTGGCACGACCTGGTGAAGCGTTTACCTGTAACTGCTATTTGTGTAGATCTTCCAGGACATGGAAAAAGCCCGGATTTTCAGGATGATTCCATTAGCATAGAACGTGCTGCTGATCTAGTTTGGGACCTAATTGAGGCAAACAATTGGCAACAAGCTCAAATTGTTGGTCATTCCATGGGAGGTTATGTTGCTTTGGAATTGTTCCGTAAACATCCTGAATTTGAACATGTGTATCTGCTCCACTCCCATCCTTGGGCGGATTCTGAATCAAAGAAATTGGACAGGAACCGGGTTATTGATCTTGTTCGTGAAAAAGCAGCCGTTTTTATCCAAGAAGCCATTCCTAATTTATTTTGGCAAAAAGATCGCTCAGAGGCTATTCAACTTTATAAACAAGCAGCGCTAACTATGCACCCAAAAGCGATTGCACATGCAGCTCAAGCCATGCGCGATCGACGTGACAACACAAATTTGGTCTTACAAAACAAGGATAGATTCACCTTCATTCAGGGAAGATACGACTCCCTAATCCCGAAGATGGACGTGCTAAGCTTTTGCCTGACCAACAGTGTCAATTACATTGAATTGAGTCATAGCGGTCACATGGGGCAGGTAGAAGAACTGGAGACGCTTTCTGCAATACTCAGCGAATTGTTAACAATCTAATTTTGGATTATAAAAAAACCTGTAAAGTAGCATGTATTGATTGAATGGTTTAATTAGATTTGTTTAAGGTTAAAACCGCAACTTGAACGGTTATAAATTCAAAACCTGATTTAAATATTCCGCTATTTTAGAGCTAGCTATTGTTAAAACTTCTGATTATGGAAACAACCCGATTACGCGCCTTGATCGTCGACGATGAAGAGTACGCAAGAAAGAATCTCGTAATGATGTTAGACGATTTCTGCCCGGAAATTGAAGTCATTGGAGAAGCATCTGGGAAAGAGCAGGCCAAGGCATTGATTGCCGCATCTAAACCTGACGTTGTTTTTCTGGATATCCGCATGCCAAGCGGAGCAGAAGGATTTGAACTGTTGGAAGAGGTTGAAGAAAAGAATTTCTTAGTAGTTTTCGTAACAGCGTTTAAAGATTATGCCGTTCGTGCTTTCAACGCCAGTGCCGTATATTATTTGTTGAAGCCGATTGATATCGATGATCTGCGCAGTGCAGTAGAGAAATTAGTTGATGCCAATAAAGTTTTTGGTCAAGATCCGGAAAACTACGTGACCTACTTTAGAAGTTTGAACAACCTTTCCGACCAGTTACTGCGAAATAAAACCACGAATCGCATTGCGATCAGCCACACGAAAGGTTTGAAAATCGTAGAGGACGATACGATCACACATTTAGAGGCCAGTGGGAACTGTACAACGATCTATTTTGAAGACGGTACACGCTACCTTGACACAAGAACCTTAAAGATTTACGAGAATATCCTCAATCCTGCCAAATTCTTCCGCGTACACAAATCACATATCATTAACTTGAATCGATTGGTTGAGTATGTGAACGAAGATGGACATTTTGCGGTATTGAAAGGTGGATTGCGAATTCCAGTTGCACGGAACCGAGTAACTGATTTTGTGAAGCTCTTGAAAAGTTGATTCAATGCGGCTCAATTCCTTTTTGTTGTCCTTGTTTTGTCTGGTCTATTTAAACATTCTCGGTCAAAACTATTCCTTCATCAGTTATTCGAATGACAAAGGTCTACCACAGAGCCAAGTGCAATGTATCACCCAGGATGCGCTCGGTTATCTCTGGGTAGGAACACCAGGAGGACTGGCTATATTCAATGGAAAATCATTTTTCCCTTACCCTGTAGAAAGTGGTTTGTTGAACAACAGAATCAGTAGCCTGACGAATATCAACGGTGAAATTTGGGTAGGACACGCGGGAGGAGTGACGCAAATAGTAGATGGAAAAGCAAAGAATTGGTCGCTTGGAGAGTCGCTTCGTACTGTCTTTGTAAAAGATATCGTCTCATTTAAAGGCCACATTATTATTGCTACAGAAGGAGCAGGAATCTTCGAAGTTCACAAAAACAAGCTTCTTAAATTATTTCAAGGCAATGAGGATGCTGCGGAATGCCGGGACTTACACATTTTTAATGATCAATTACTAGTTGCCACCCGAGATGGGTTGTATCAATCTCCGGATGGACAAAACTTCAAATGGGTCAAGCAACTTGGGAACAGAAGTTTTTCATACATAGCGAATAAAAAAAACCAACTTTATCTTGCCTCTTTTTACGACGGGATTCTTAAAACAAACGCAGCATTTTCAAAACTCGACTCTTTGTTTTTACCAAACACAGATGCCTATATCACAGGGTGTTTTGTTGATAAAGGCCAAAGTCTCTGGGTCACTTCAAATTTTGGTGTAGCCAAATACGGCAGCAGTTTCAAATGGATCAACGACCTAAATGGCATGCCTATCGCCAGTCAGAACTGTTTTTTTCAAGATCAAGAAGGAAATAGCTGGTTTGGTTCGGATGGAAAAGGGTTGCTCAAATTCTGTGGTGAAGATCTGGTAAACTACAATAGTAAAAATGGAATGCCCAGTGACCTGATCTTAGCCACACTCAAGTTTCCGGGGGAAGGTTATTACTGTGGAAGTTACGACAAAGGTTTATTTCTCTTAAAGTCCAATGGAGAAGTCAAGACTTTTGATTTTCCAGCTTCAAGTGTATGGTCAATCGAAAAAGACGGTAAAGATCTTTGGTTGGGAACTGAGATCGGTATCTACAGAAAAAAAGAAGGGAAATTCGAACATTTCCCAATTAGTCCTGACGATGGACTGGTCAGATTTATCGAACGTTTACAAAACGGAAAAATCTACTTTGCCGGAGAAGATGGCCTTGGAACAATTGAAAATGGCACCGTTAAACTTTTCAACCTCAATCGTCGTCAATTAACAAATTTAGGAGCCGTTAGACAATTACTTCTATTTAACGGAAGGTTGATTGCTGCCGGCTCAAACGGACTTTTCGAAATTGATCTAAAGAAGAACAGCGTCGTCATGTTGAAACAATTCAAGAGTGGCGTCACATCCATTCAATTAGACAAATTGAATCGTTTATGGATAGGTACTGAAAGCGGATTGTTTGTTTACGACGGGATTTCTTTTAAAAACATACACATCGGCAACAAGAGTAATGCTCGATTCATCAACTTTCTGGAATTGATCCACGACATGATGTACATAGGCACTAACAACGGTGTATACGTGTTCGATGCGGGAGAAGAAAAGATCATCCCAAGAAGCAGAATTGGTATCAATAGTGGACTTATTAGTTTGGAATCAAATATCAACTCTTCCTATTTCGACAATCGATACCTCTGGTTTGGAACTACAGAAGGGTTGTGTCGTGTGGACATCTCGCGTAAGATAGAATCCGGTAACGCAGCATTTAAACCTCTCATTCATTTTAGAAATTTATTGGTCAACTACACTCCTTGGACCACGAATGAAAACGTTAAAGTAAACCAATTTGGTGTTCCACTTGGACTCGAATTGCCCTACAATAAGAACAACATTACTATTGATATCGATGGGATCTTACTGCAAGATCCTGATGCAGTAATGTTTCAATACTGGCTAGAAGGACAAGAAGCCGGATGGTCTCCGGCATCTTCTAACTCCACCATTTCCCTTTCCAATCTTGCCGATGGAGATTACACCTTGCATATTCGAGCAATCGACGAAATGGGCAATGTTTCCGAATCCAAAAACATTCCAATATTCATCCGAGCACCATTTTGGCGTACATGGTGGTTCTACCTGCTTTTATTGCTTTCTGCCGCATTTTTAGTTCGTTCGTATTTCAGGTATCAAATTCGCCGCGAACGCGAACGCAATTACAAAGAAAATCTGGAAAACAAAACCCGTTTACTCGCTTTGGAACAACAATCACTGAATGCTTCCATGAATCGCCATTTCATTTTCAACTCCCTGAATTCGATTCAGTACTTCATTAATACCCAAGACAAGCTATCAGCCAACCGCTATTTGACAAGTTTTGCCAAGTTGATCCGAAAAAACCTGGACACGGCTGCAGAGGGTGACAACATGGTTTCTTTAACGCAGGAGTTGGAACGACTGGAATTGTATCTATCTCTTGAAGCCATGCGCTTTAAAGATCGCTTTACATATGAGATCGATACCGATGCGATTGATACAGATACCGTGACTGTACCAGCCATGCTTTTACAGCCTTTTGTAGAAAACAGTATTATTCACGGAATTCTTCCAGACGAAACTAAAAAAGGTCAAATTGATGTTGTTTTGAAAGTGATCGCCAATCAACTGGAGATCTGCATAGATGATAATGGGATCGGAATTGACTTCTCCTTGAAGAAAAAAGCAAGTTTTGTGGGCGATCACAAGTCGCAAGGCATGGAAATCACATCCAAACGAATTACCCTTATTAGGACCATTTTGAAAAAAGATTACGAGTTGATTGGACCCTTTCAAATGATGAATCCTGACAATTCAATCAAGGGAACACGCGTTTTACTCAAAATTCCGCTAGAAAATTTGGATTAATCAAATCAATTCACGTATATTTGTTTGTAATAGAGTTCATCTCATGAAAAAGATTGTTTACATAGCGGCATTTTTATTCGTGGCAGCAAGCTGTCAGAAGGAGGATATCCGTCCGAATGTACAGTCTATTCCAGTTCCAACTGAAAAAGGAATTACCGGTGATGGTTCAGAAACTGAATCTAATCCAGAGAGCACAGATCCAAACGATGACGGCAATGGCATTACGGATCCAATGCGAAAAAAAGATAAAAAAGGATCAAAATAATAAAAGGCGCTTTCGAAGCGCCTTTTTTATTGTCTGAACTTTCTGACTGCTTATTGAAATGCATCCCACCCTTGAGCTCGCAAAGGAACCAATGAATCGTTTGTGTCTACCAAATAATGTCCTTCACTGATATCAGTCATGTAACCAACAATACTCATATGAGGATTTCCTTTGATCTTATCAAAGTCTGACGGAGAAACTGTAAACACCAATTCATAATCCTCTCCACCGTTCAAAACACATGTTACCGGATCCAAATTGAAATCAATAGCTGTTGTAGATGTCTGAGTATCAATTGGTAGTTTGTTGTTGTATAAGCGTACTCCGGTATTGCTCGACTTGCACAAGTGTAAAACCTCAGAAGCCAATCCATCCGAAATATCCATCATAGAAGTAGGCAAAACATCTAATTCACGCAAGAAACCAATAACATCCTGTCGTGCCTCGGGCTTCAATTGTCGCTGAATGATATAATCAAAGCCATCCAAATCGGGTTGAATAGCAGGATTTGCCTCAAAGACGCTACGTTCGCGCTCTAATACTTGTAAACCCATATACGCACCACCCAAATCTCCGGTAACAACAACCAGGTCATTCGGCTGAGCACCGCTGCGATAAACGATTTGCGTTTTCTTCACACGACCAATTGCTGTGATCGACAAATTCAGCCCGGATGGAGAAGATGCTGTATCACCGCCAATTAAGTCCACATGATAGGTTTGACAAGCCAAACGGATCCCTTCGTACAATTCTTCTAATGCCTCTAAAGGAAAACGGTTAGAAACTGCCATTGAAACTGTGATCTGTTCCGGAGTTCCATTCATGGCCAGTATATCAGAAACATTCACTGCAACCGCTTTATAGCCTAAATGCTTGAAGGGCATATACATCAGATTAAAGTGGATACCTTCCATCAACAAGTCGGTTGAGATCAAGGTAAATTCCTCCTCGTTGCGTTCGATCACTGCCGCATCATCTCCAATTCCGAAAATAGTAGAATCTTGACGATTCGTGAAATTCTTGGTCAAGTGACTAATAGTTCCGAATTCACCGAGTTTACTTAGTTCTGTTCGCTTGTCTTCGCTCATGTCTTAAAAAATTTACCAAACAAAAAAGAGGAGTGCAAGTACACTCCTCTCGTTGTTGACCCACTAGGGCTCGAACCTAGACTCTTCTGAACCAAAATCAGACGTGTTGCCAGTTACACCATGGGTCATTCAAAGCCTAACCGTTGTTAAGCGAGTGCAAATTTAGAATGAATTTTTGTTCTTACAAGGAAAACAGAAAAAAAATCCCTCATTTTTTGTCCCTAAAACTTTTTCCAATTGGTATTCATTCAATTAACTGTACACCTCGCCAAACCAAATGAATTCGAAAAGAAGAAAAAAGCGCGATTTGTTAACACCTTTCGTTTAGCTTTTTTAAGTAAATACCCCCTTCTTGCTTGCAATATATTCTTATTTTCGCAAGTCTAACTTTACAAGAAGTCATGAATTATACTAAATTGAACAATCTTGTTGGCTGGTTCGTCTTTTTAATCGCTACCGCCGTTTACTTTATCACACTGGAAGATACAGCCAGTTTATGGGATTGTGGTGAATATATTACTGCCGCTTACAAATTGGAAGTTGGTCACCCTCCAGGTGCACCATTGTTTATGATCTTGGGACGTTTGTTCTCGTTCTTTGCAGCTCCTGAAGAAGTGGCGATTTGGATCAACCGACTTTCTGCATTGAGTAGTTCGTTTACAATTTTGTTCATGTTCTGGTCAATTAGTATGTTGGCTAAAAAGATCTTGCAACGCAAAAGCCGCGACTGGTCTAAAAGTGATCAAATTGCAGCCTTGGGTGCAGGTGCCATCGGAGCTTTGGCTTATGCCTTCTCAGACTCGTTCTGGTTCTCAGCAGTTGAAGGTGAGGTTTACGCGATGTCTTCATTGTTTACAGCGATTATTTTCTGGGCAATTTTGAAGTGGGATCATGAAATGACTGCCATCAAAGCGGGTGAATTGAGCAAAGATGTACGCCCAATGCGCTGGATGATCCTGATCATGTTCTTATTTGGTTTAGCGATTGGGGTTCACTTACTTGGTCTACTTGTAGTTCCTGCTATTGCCTTCGTGATGTACTTCCAAATGTGGGAGAAAACAACACTAAAAGGAATCATTTTAACAGGTCTGATCTCTGTGGCTGCCCTTGGATTCATTCAAGAAGGTATCATTCCCGGATTGGTTGCTATGGCATCAGGTTTTGAGGTTACCTTCGTGAATTCGATGGGAATGCCTTTCTACACAGGGACGATCTTCTTCTTTATTTTATTGATCTTGGCCGTTCTTTGGGGAATTCGCTATACTATTCGCAAGCAAAAAGTATTGTTGAACACCATTATTTGGTCGTTTGTGGTACTTGTGATCGGATACGGATCATTCGCAGTAATCGTTATCCGCTCTCAGGCAAATACACCTTTGGATGAAAATGACCCTGAAAACTTGGTTACACTTCACGCATATTTGAAACGTGAGCAATATGGTTCTTGGCCGATCTTGAACGGGCCTTACTGGAACTCTAAAGAAGCTCCACGCGAGACTTGGGGAGATCTTTCTCCATTCTTTTTGCGCCGTTTCGTAGTTCAAGTGGGAGGTAACGACTTGAAAGCCTTCAAAAGCGAAAGTCAAGCAACTGCTTATGCAAAATCAAAAGGAGCTCAATACACGGTTGTTGAAAAGTACTTCTCGTCAAACGAAAAGGTACGTCACAACAATGTTCCAAAATACGATCAAAGCACTTTCTTGCCGCGTATGTACTACACGTCTGCAAATCCGGAAGATGCAAAGATCATTGCTTACAAGAATTGGTCTGGATATGATCCTGCTGAACCAGGGACTGAAATCGGAACAGACGGTTTGCGCCTTCCAACTTTTGGCGAAAACCTGACTTATTTTGGTGCTTATCAGATCAACTGGATGTACTGGCGCTATTTCATGTGGAACTTTGCCGGTCGTCAGAATGATATTCAAGGACACGGTGATGAAATGCGCGGAAACTGGAAATCAGGATTTGCATTCATAGACAACGGACGCATTGGAGACCAAAGTATTGCACCAAGCTTTACCAAGGAGAACCCAGCAAATAATACGTTCTGGATGTTGCCGTTGATCTTAGGTGTGATCGGATTGATCTACCACATCTACCGCGCTCCGAAAGACGCCTTTGTAGTTTTCCTAACCTTCTTCTTCACAGGATTGGCAATCGTACTTTACCTGAACCAAAAACCATTCGAACCACGCGAACGTGATTATGCTTACGCCGCATCGTTCTATGCCTTTGCCATGTGGATCGGTTTGGGAGTTTTGGCCTTGTATGAAGCTTACAAGAATTTTGGCAAAGAAGAATGGAAAGGATTCGGTGTTGCTACCTTGGGTACAACTGCTTTTGTGGTATTCTTGGCATTCTTTGGTGGAACAGTAACCTTAAAAGCATGGTTTGTGATCTTAGTGATTGGCGCCATCTTTATGGGAATTGCCTGGGCTTTGCGCAAAGTGATCTCAAGTCCGAATGTTGGGGCGGTTGTTTTAACCTTACTAACAGGTGTAGTTCCTTACATTATGGCAGAACAAGGTTGGGATGATCACGACCGTTCAGAAAAAACGTCAGCTCAAGATCTTGCCTACAATTACTTGGTTTCTTGTGCACCGAATTCAATCCTATTCACTGCGGGGGATAACGATACCTTCCCATTGTGGTATTTACAGGAAGTTGAAGGGAAATTTACAGATATCCGTGTTTGTAACACCAGCTTGTTCGATACTGATTGGTATACAGAACAAATGATGATGAAACAATACGAGTCTGAACCGCTTCCAATTTCATTCCGCGAGGATCAGATCCTAATGTATGCGGGAGGAACGGATCAAGTATTGTTTGCTTCTGGTGTGGAATTAGCAAATGGTGGTGTAAACGCTACTGAGTTAAATCGCTTATTCGAACTGAAAAAGAAAAACAATTTGCCTCAATTCAACGCTGCTTATACACAGTTCCAACGAGCTTTGATGGGAATGGCTGAAGGATTAAACGCATCAGATCCAGGATTGAACGAGCGCTTGAATCAGATCAAAGCTTCGTTTGCAGTTTCTGCTGATTCTGCCAATGCAACGGTGGTTGAAGCAATGACGAACGGTGTGATGGAGATCTTTGATGGATACCAAAACGGAATCATCACAGGTAACCAACAACAATTAGAAGCAGTTCAACAGCAATTGTTCGAGTGGGAAAAATCGTGGTCTTACCTTCCAATCGACGAAGCGATGAAATTCATCAAGAATGATGATAACATGTTGACGAGTCAAGGTAACCAATACCGTGCGTTCCCATGCAGTGGATTCATTGTAAAAGTGAACAAAGACAATGCGGTAAAAAGTGGTATCGTAACAGCACAAGAGAAAGGTCAGTTGGAAGATGAAATCCGCTTCAGTTTTGAAAATCGTGCAATCACACGATCTGATCTGATGATCTTGGATATGATGAATAACAACGAATGGAAGCGCGCTATGTACTTCTCTTCACCTGGAGGAACTGAAGTTTCAATGGCTCTTTACAAAGCCGGATTCTTGCGTCAAAATGGAATGGCTTGGGAGATCTCACCAATTGAATCTAACCCGAACCAACCATTCGATGCAGAAGTGATGTACACCAACTTGATGACAAAATACAAGTATGGTAAGATGAACGACGCGGATGTATTGACAGATTACTACGCACGTCGTCAAACTACACAATACCGTTCACAATTCGGTCAATTGGCAGGATACTATGTTGCCATGGCTGAACAAGAGAAAGCAAACGTTAACAACTTCACGCCGGCTATCAAAGGACTTCGTGCAGCTGGTCAAAAAGAACGTGCTGACTCTCTTCAAAATGTAATCGAGGGAGCTGATGGTCGCATTGCAGACTACAAGAAACGAGCAGTGAATTTGATCAAACGCTCTTTGGAAGTTATGCCTGCAGAGATTGTGATCGACTACGGGGAACAAGCTGGAAAAACACGTGGCTTGCAAGGAGCTGACGGGGCACAATATTTCATGTACTCTGACGGAAACTTGCATGAATATGTAACCTTGCTTTACCGTGCAGGAGCGAAAACTGAAGCGGAGAAATTAGGGGCAGTAGTTGCAAACCAATTGGAAAGCACGATTAACTACTTTACGGAATCTGAAGCTTCTATTGCAGGACACAACTACACAGACTTTGCAGCTGCTGTAGCTGGATATTTGCAAATGCGTCAAATTGCCGTTGACAAACAACTAGGAAATCCTTCAGGTGCTTTTGCAGCAAGACTGGAGAAATTCTCAGGTGAACTTTACGGCAATAAATTAGTAGCCTTGTACAAGTCGCTGGAGCAAATGGCTCGTGAAAATGGCGAAGTTGGTCGTGGAAACGGTTATTACTCAGGTCAGCTTGTGAATTTACAAGGAAACTTAGATGCTTTGGGCGTTTACATGGGTGTATTAGCCGCTGCCGATCAAGGACAATTGCCGGAAGGACCAGGTAACATGCCTGACATGCCGAGCGAAGCAATTCTCAATGATTCAGACTTGATGGCGCCTGTGATGGACGAAACTGCAGCCGTTCGCAATTAAGAACTATGAAAATTTACAAACCTCCACGCTGGATAGATCGGTT
>CAYLJB010000003.1:0-65471 GCA_964383785.1 uncultured Fluviicola sp. | reverse complement strand
CCAACTCTACAAATTGATTGTAATCACTTGTTTGTCCGGCAGCCACATTTACCGGGTCATAAGCATCAATGAAAATAGTTTCACGCATGATGTACAAACCACCTCCGATCACCAAAGACCAGATAGCTACTTGTAGCAAGGCACTCAAACCGATGCCAATGATCTTACCCAACATCAAGGCGCGCGGATGAACCGTTGCAAGCAGCACTTCTACAATGCGATTCGATTTTTCGCGTGATACAGAACGCAGGATCGTCATTCCGAACAAGAAGATAAAAACAAAGATCACTGTTCCGAAGAATAAACCTACCCATGCCCCAATGTCTGCAGAGGAATTCGAAGGGTCATATACATTTCGGAAAGCCATGTTCAAAGGTTGTTTGATCTTACGAAACTCGGAAACCGACAATTTCGTGAATTCAGCTGCTAATACCTCTTCCAAGCGGCGCTCCACCTGATAGCGGACATTCACCGTCATCGTAAAGGATGGCTTTTCGCGGTAGAATACAAAACTGGATTTATTCGAAAGGATCTTCTCATTTACCTCCACCATAGCATCATAAGGCTGGTATTCCGGTTTGTCAGCAAAATCCTCAATCTCGATGTAGTTATTGGCAAAGGAATACGTGATATTCGGATCTTCCTTGGCCATGATCTTTTGTTCCATAACATTGGCCGGATCTACGATCAAGACATGCCATTTTTGTTGTTCATTTCCACCTAAGGCAAACAAGAGGTAGGTCAGGATCAATACGACCACTGGTCCCAGGAAAGCCATCAATAAAAAAGAGCGGCTTCCGATTCGTTCGCGCAATTCGCGCATGGCTATGATCCAACTATTTTTCATCTTCCGTTTCTTTTTTAGGTGCTACTTCCTGAATAAAAATATCCTGCATAGAAGGCAATACTTCCCAAGCAGCTTCGATACGTACTTGTCCCATGAGCACTTTCAATAAGTCCTCGAAACTGTTCTCTCCACGCATTTTAACCTTTGCTATGAAGCGATCATCTCCCAGGATTTCTTTATCTACCAACTCAAATCCTGTCCACAAGGCATTTACAAAAGCGATCATTGTTCCACGGAATTTGACTGCATATTCTCCAGTCTTGCGCTCTTCCTGTAAAACAGAAACGCGACCTTCCAACACCTTTTTCGATTGGTGGATCAAAGCCACACGGTCGCAAATTTCCTCTACACTTCGCATATTGTGCGAGGAGATCATAATGGTTTTACCACGCGCTTTCATTTCCAGCAATTCTTGTTTGATGAGCTCCACATTAACCGGGTCAAAGCCGGAAAAAGGTTCATCCAAGATCAAAAGATCTGGTTCATGCAAGACCGTACAAATGAATTGCACCTTTTGCGCCATTCCTTTGGAAAGTTCCTCGATACGTTTTTTACGCCAATTCTGAATATCGAAGCGGTCGAGCCAATAATTCAAGGCCTTTTCGCAATCTCGTTTAGAAAGACCACGCAAGGCTCCCAGAAAATAGGCATGCGCTTCTACGGTCATGTTTTTATATAAACCGCGCTCTTCCGGCAAATAGCCAATCGATGCCAAATGTTTTTGCTGCATCAGATCTCCCTTAAAGCGAATGGTTCCTGAATCGGCCTCTACAATTTGATTGATGATCCGTATCAAAGTTGTCTTTCCGGCCCCATTAGGTCCCAGCAAACCAAACAATTCTCCCTGTCGCAAGGACAATGAAACCTCATCCAGAGCTAATTTGCGGTTATACCGTTTCGTAATTTCTTGAATTTCCAGCATGTGCGTTTATCGAATGGACTAAAATAACAATTTGCTTTGGTCTGGTTACGCTAGCAAGCGTTGTTTCCAATGCTTCCACTTGTAAATTTTAGCGAATAAAAGAATGAACAGCGGATACCAAACAAACAGATTGATCAACATGGACCAGCTGAAATCCGGCTGTGAGATATCCTTGAACAAGGCATCCGTTTGAAATGCTTGCCAATCATTTGTCAAGAAAAACACGCCAAATACGTTATTGGCAAAATGAAAGCCCCAGGAAAGCTCCAAACCATCATCCATTAAGGTTATGAGCGCTAAGAACACTCCTGAAAACACGTAGTAAACGATAGCGATCCATCCCAATTCCTGCACCTCCGGATTGGCTAAATGCAATGAAGCAAACAAGACTGCGTTGATCAAAACCAATGCGATACCCGGCAACTTGCTTTTGCCGAGCAATTTGAATAAGACTCCTCGAAATAGCAGTTCTTCAAAACCCGTTTGCAGCGGAACAATGAATAAGGTGATCCCTAGCAAGATCAAGGTTTCGTTTCCATTGGCATTCCACTGATACATTGCCGGAAAACGGAAGTAATCAATTCCAAACAACACTAAGGAAAGCCCTAACCAGGTGCCTAAACCCACCAAGAAGCGCTTCATGGAAAATTGGGGTCGTATACTGATCAAAAACTGAAAGCGTTCGCGAAGTAAAACTTTTGCCGACCAAACCAACATCAAAAATCCAATCACAAAAGGGATCAAATTGATCACGAAGAATTCGTTGGTTGAAAACTGAGATCGGATGCTATCCATGGAATCCAGCTTTTGAACGCGCGTGCTGATGATCAATCCGGCTGCCATATTCCCCAAAATTATAAATCCACCAAAAGCGAGAAAAATGGCCGCCACCAAAGACCGGGCGGTTTGATTCTGATGCGAACGCAAATACGTGCCTACTTCCGGTTGTTGATCTTCTGTTTCCATGTGTACTTGCGAAAGTAACCGAAATTCTTAGAACAATGAAACGGAAAATGTTACGTTATAAAGCAAAACACTTAAGATGTTTACCAAGGAAATGCGTTTGTTCACGCTCACAGGATTCTTCATTGGATTGAGCTTAGTTACCCTTTTTCTTTTCACGGCTGGAGAACCCAATCCGGAATGGTCAAGTTATTGGCGTATCAAACCACTGGTAATAACACCCATAGCCGGAGCATTTGCAGGCTTTTTCTGCTATTGGATACGTACTAAAATGCGTAGATTCGGAAATTGGTTGTGGTTATACACGATCCTTGCGATCGTATTCAGCTTTCCACTTCTTTGGATCGGTTTTATTTTAGGCCTTGACGGAACCTATTGGAATTAAAAATCCCCTACCGAAGCAGGGGATCATTTATTATTGAAACATATCCTTCATCCGTTGAAAGAATCCTCTTTCGTGTTTGCCCGGATTCGGTTTAAAGTTTTCACTCTCTTTCAATTTCTCTAAGATCTCGCGTTCTTCTTTGCTGACCTTTTTCGGAGTCCAAACGTTGATGTGCACGAAAAGATCTCCATGACCGTACCCTTGCAACACCGGTAATCCTTTGCCTTTTAAACGGAGCATTTTACCACTTTGTGTTCCCGGTTCGATCTTGATTTTCGCACGACCGTTGATTGTTGGAATTTCAATGGATTCACCTAAAACTGCATCCACAAAATTCACGAATGCTTCGTAATGCAAATGTTCTCCTTCACGACGCAATTCTTCGTGCTCCTGTTCTTCGATCACAACGATCAGATCACCCGGTACGCCATTGAATGGACCTGCATTTCCTTTTCCGGTAACGCTCAACTGCATTCCTTCTTCTACTCCTGCAGGAATATCGATCTCGATCACTTCCTCCTGACGTTTCAATCCTTGACTATCCGCGTCAGCCGGTTTCGAATCGATCATTTTTCCGGCACCATGACAGGCATTACACGTAGTTTGAGTTTGCATTGCACCTAAGAAAGTTTGTGCAATACGCGTGATACGTCCGGTTCCATTACAGGTTGAACAATTCTTGTAGGTAACGCCTTCTGCGTTCACCAATTTGTTCACTTTGATCTTTTTGGTTACACCTTCAGCAATTTCCTCCAGCGTCAATTTCATTTTCACACGCAAGTTCGTACCGCGCACAACACGCTGACCGCCACCACGCGCTCCACCAAAACTTCCACCGCCAAATGCACCACCGAAAATATCGCCGAATTGCGAGAAGATGTCATCCATGTTCATCCCGCCTCCGCCGAATCCACCTCCGCCGCCTAAGCCGGCATGACCGTATTGATCATAGCGTGCTTTTTTATTCGGGTCAGATAAAACCTCGTACGCTTCAGCTGCTTCCTTGAATTTCTCCTCTGCCTCTTTATCTCCGGGATTCTTGTCCGGGTGATATTTCAAAGCCATCTTGCGATAAGCCTTTTTGATCTCGGCTTCTGAAGCATTCTTCGCAATGCCCAATACTTCGTAAAAATCTCTTTTATCCATTGCTATTCAGCAAGTTTTGTTTTAGTTACCTACCACTACTTTTGCGTAACGGATCACGCGTTCGTTCAAGAAATACCCGCGCTCTACGTCGTCCACAACCTTTCCTTTCAAGTCCTCAGATGGAGCCGGAATATTCGCGATCGCCTCGTGCAATTCAGGATCGAAATCCAAACCTTTCGCCTCCATTTGCTTCAACCCTTTTCCTTCCAGGATGGTTTTAAATTTGTGTTGGATCAACTTGAATCCTTCTTTTACAGATTCAATATCCTCTGCTGTTTCATTGTTTGCAATGGCGCGTTCAAAATCATCCAAGATCGTTAACAGATCCTTCAAAACACCGGAACTCGCCGTAGCAATCAATTCTAATTTTTCCTTGTTCGTACGTTTGCGGTAATTGTCGAATTCCGAATACAAGCGAATGTACTTATCGTTGAGAGCTGCAATTTGATCTTCTGCCGTTAGCTCCACTGACGTATTGTCAGTTGAAGCAGTCTCCTCCGACGGCTGTTCATTCGCCTTCTGATTCTCCTGCGCTTCTGCTTCCTGATTCAATGCTTCATTTTGCTCTTTATCCTCTGCCATTTCTATGAAATTTTGCACTGTGTACTCAACTACCTTGCCAAGGGCGGAAACGCGACAAGGTGTCAGAGAAACTGACAAAAGAAATGCGCTAAAATCGGATAAATTGCCTTAAATTTGTCGGGGATTATGACAACGTTTTTCAAACTATTTCGGGATGCAGTCTTGCTGATTGTCTTTTGGATTCTCTGCTTTGACTTCCATCGCTTGTTGTTTTCGGTTTTTCACTGGGGAAAATTGAAGGAAGTGGGCATCGGTGAATGGTTACTTTCGTTTGTCTATTCTTTCCGCGTAGATCTTGCAACAGCAGGAGCTTTAGCTACATTACCATTCTTATTCCGTTTGACAAGTAAGCTTTCACCTTGGAAGCACTGGCATCGCATCTATCGCATCATTCTCGGAATCTTCATTGTCTTTTTGGTTGCAGTACAAGCAGGTGAAATTGTCGCTTACGGTGAATGGAATCACAAGTTGACCTCTCGTGTGTTCATGCATCTTGCCAATCCCGATGAAGTAGTTCGCACGGCTAATTACAGCATGATCTTCTGGTATGCCTTATTCGCGATCATTGAATTATTTGCCTATTTCTGGTTGGCTTCACGTATCTTCCCGAAACCTGGAGAACAACATTTGGTCAAACACTGGTTTGGCTTTTGGCGCATTCCGGTTCTTTTCGCTTTGGTCGGTTCACTAAACTTCCTAGCACTTCGTGGGGGGTGGCAACAGATCCCGTTGAACATCAATGCAGCAACGTATTCCAACAATACTGTGGCAAACGACATTTCTATCAATTCCTTGTACTTCTTCGCGAAGAGCTTCTTGTTATACAACCGCAGTGAGATCGATGCCTTCATTCCAAACATTGATAAAGCTGTTGCGGAAGCAGAGGTAAAAAGTTGGTACGACTACCCGAAAGATTCCACCGAGTATTTCTTGAGTAATCACCGTCCGAATGTGGTGGTGATCGTTCTGGAAGGATGGGCAGCTGAAGCCATTGGCTGTTTGGGTCCGAATAAAGGCGCAACTCCCAATTTCGATCGTTTGTCAAAACAAGGAGTGCTCTTTACCAACCTGTATGCAACCGGAACAACCAGTGAAATCGGAAACTCTTCCATCTTCAGCGGAAATCCTGCGGTACCGGAAGTATCCATTTCGATGCAGCCGGAAAAACACCGCAAACTGCATTGCTTGAACGAAGATATGGAAGGCTGGGGCTATCACTCGAGTTATATCTTCAGCGGCGACTTAAAATACGGGAACATTGGAGGTTATTTCATGGATCACGGTTTTGACGTGGTAAAAGACGAATCGGATTTCCCATCTGATCTTCCAAGAGGAAAGTTGAATTTCTTTGACAAAGACTTGTATCGTTTCTTGCTAGACGAGATCAATACGCACAAGAAACCTTTCCTACAATGTGCCTTTACGGGATCGACTCACGCACCATACGACCAACCAAAAGGAAAAGGGAAAACATTTACCGGTGAAGAAGCCGATTTCATGAATGCCTTGGTGTATTCCGATGAAGCCTTGGGTGAATTCATCCGCAAATGCAAAAAACAACCGTGGTACAAAAACACGTTATTCGTTTTCGTCGCAGATCACGGACACGCCACACCTACAGTTACTGATCCAGGAATGGGTCGTCTTTACCGTATTCCTTTGTTGTTCTATGGTGAACCGATCAAGAAGAATTTCCGCGGAAGACGTATCGACAAGATCGGGTCGCAAGCCGATGTAGCTGCTACTTTGATCGCACAGATGAAAGGAGATATTTCACGTTATCCATGGAGTAAAGATTTGATGAATCCGCAGGTACCGGAATTTGCTTTCCACAGTATCATTCGCGGATATGGTTGGATTGTTCCTGAAGGGAATTTCACCTACTACATGGAGCAAAAACGCATTGGGGAGAACAACCTGAAACCAGCCGACTTTAAGCGCGAGGAAAAACGCTGTCATTACTTCTTGAAAACGATCTACGAGGATTACAAAGCCCTGTAACAATGTCTGAAAAGTTGATCAATATCCGAAATCTGAGTCAGAAAGAACTCCAGGAAAGTCTGGTTGCTTTAGGCGAACCCGCATTTCGTGCAAAGCAGGTTTTTGAATGGATCTGGAAGAAACAAGTGAAGTCCTTCGGTGAAATGAACAACATCGGCAAAGGATTGCAAGAGAAACTGAACAGTCATTTCTTCATTGATCAATTGACGGTGGAGGACCAACAAGTTTCAACCGATAAAACCATCAAATGTGCTTTTGGTGTTGACGGACAAAGTCAAGTGATCGAAGGTGTTTTAATCCCGACAACGTCCCGCATGACCGCTTGTATTTCTTCGCAAGTGGGTTGTAGTTTGACCTGCGCATTCTGTGCCACCGGTCGCTTAAAAATGATGCGCAACCTGAGTGCCGGAGAGATCGTAGACCAAGTTGTTTACTTACGGAATTTAGCAACGGACAAATATGCCACACCCCTGAGTAACATTGTGTATATGGGCATGGGCGAACCTTTGCTCAACTACAAGAATGTACTGCGCAGTATTGAACTGATCACTTCTGAAACCGGTTTGGGCATGTCCCCGAAACGCATCACAGTTTCTACCGCCGGAATTGCCAAGATGATCAAGAAATTGGGCGATGATGATGTGAAATTCAACTTAGCACTTTCACTGCATGCTGCAAATGATCAGAAGCGTTCGAAGATCATGGATATCAATGACACGAATAACCTGGAAGCATTGCAGGAGGCGCTCGCTTATTTCCACGAAAAAACGGGTTCTCGCGTGACCTTTGAATACATTATCTTCAAGGATTTCAACGACGGTTTGGAGGACGCACGTGAGTTAGCAGAATTCGCGAAATGCGTTCCGTGCAAGATCAACATCATCGAGTACAATCCGATCGATGGCGGAGAATACCGTCAAGCTGACCGCGAAAAGGTAGATGCTTTTGCACAGTTCCTGGAAGAGAAATGCAACTTGATCGTCAATGTACGTCGCAGTCGTGGAAAAGACATCGATGCGGCATGTGGTCAGTTGGCGAATAAGAACAAAATGATGGATCGACGCGTTCTAAAGAAAACGGGAACGGTTGAGAATTGAAAGTTGAAAATTAAGAATTGAAAAGGCAGCTCTGAAAAAGGAGCTCTTCCTTTCTGTTAATACTCACTAAAAATCTTTTCGTTTCTCCATCCTCCCTTTCCGATTTAGCGTATTTTTGTACTCATGACCGTAAAGGAAATTTTAGCACCCATTGAAGAAGAGATGAAACTCTTCGAAGTGCGGTTTCATCAGAGCATGAAATCTAAAGTTCCTTTGTTGGACAAGATCACCCATTACATCATCCGCAGAAAAGGAAAACAAATGCGTCCGATGTTCTTGTTCCTAACCGCAAAAATGTTGGGAGACATCAACGACCGCACCTATCAAAGTGCTTCTTTGGTAGAATTGTTACACACCGCTACTTTGGTACACGATGACGTGGTAGACGATGCCAACGAACGTCGTGGATTTTTCTCTGTAAATGCCTTGTGGAAGAATAAGATTGCTGTTTTGGTGGGCGATTACATGCTTTCTCGTGTCTTATTGCATTCCATTGAAAACGATAATGTCCGTGCCTTGCAGATCGTAGCCCGAGCGGTACGTGAAATGAGTGAGGGAGAATTGCTGCAGATCGAAAAAGCGCGTAAACTGGACATTACTGAAGAAGTGTATTTCGAAGTGATCCGCCAGAAAACTGCTAGTTTGATCGCAACGGTTTGTGAAGCAGCTGCTGCGTCCGTGGACCGCGAAGACATGGCCGATCGCATGCGTCAATTCGGTGAATTGGTAGGTTTGGCTTTCCAGATCAAAGACGACATTTTCGATTATGGAACTCCGGGGAATATTGGAAAACCAACCGGGAACGACATTCGTGAACGCAAAATGACCTTGCCGTTGATCTATGCTTTGGCACACTGCGACCGCGAAACGCGCAAAGAGTTGATCAACATTGTAAAGCGCCACAACGAAGAAAAGAAATACGTTAACCGCGCCATCGAATTGGTGATCGCAGCCGGCGGTATCGAATACGCTCACGAGCGCATGATCGAGCTGAAGACGCAGGCATTGGACTTGCTGATAGACATTCCAGATTCACCCGCAAAACGCTCCTTAGTAGGATTGGTGGAATATACCGTTAACCGCGAGAAATAAATCGTTTTCATTTTTTACCACAAAGGCACAAAGTTTTTTCTTTCCCGCAGATGCGCAATTGTCTTTCGTCCCCTACCGGTCGATGGATTTTCCCACTCGACTGTCAGTTATATTGACGCTGCGATCTTCTTTACTTAAATAAGAAATCGTCGTGTTCACACTATTGCTCGCGGGCTCGCTTTTTTAAACGCAGAGTAAAGGAGTGAAGAAGTAAAGGAGAGAATGATAATTGAAAATTGAGAATGAAGAATTGAAAAGGATGATCAAATTCTTCCTCTGCGCTCTTCCTTACTTTGCGCTCTTTGTGTTAAAATGAAACAGGAAGATCTACCCTTTTGCGCGTGGGCTCGCTTTTTTTGAACAACATAGAAACATAGAGAACATAGTTTTTTTTACCACAAAGTCGCAAAGGAGATTTTTGTATCCTACCCCCGAAACTCAAGGACACAAAGACCTTATTCGCTGGCTCATAAACCAGAATCATCAACCACATAGACACAAAGGACACCTAGTTTGCTTTCCCGCAAATGCACAAATTTTAGCGTCGCCTACCGGTCGACTGAATTTCCCACGCGACTGTCTGTTCGAGTGCCGCTGTAAGCGGTGTATCGAGAACAAAAGAGAATCAAAAATAAGTTTTTGAACCAAAGTCATCTGCGACTGTATCCCTTTGGCATGAAACAAATCATTTTTGGTTTTTGGTTCTTTTTTACGCTCGTATTGAGTGAGACAGTTCACAGCCAGGATACCATTCGCGCGCCGATAACCATTGAAAACAGGGAGTTTTTCACTCATACAAATATCCTGAGTGAATGCGCTCATGGTCACATTTGTTGTCAAGCCGGATGCAGCTGTTGCACAGAATTGAAACGTGCTCAGGTTTATGATACGATCGTTTTTCCTGCGCTCAACGGAATCCAGCGACTGAAGATTTACGAGCGATATGAAATTGCTGCTACACATGACAAATATTCCACGCATTTTCGCTTTCGGGATTCAACAGGTACGCTTTCTGTGAAATATTACGACGTATTGAAACCAAGATTTTTTTACGACCTACATTGGCAAGAAAACAAAACTCCTTCGCCTGAACCGACTGAATTTCTGGTAGAAGACCCGCAAGGTTCCTATCTCCTATTGGATTCCCGCGGACAAGAACTGCCCTTGAAATATGCCACGCATAGAAAACTTTCAGATAGCCTGTACCTTTCCAGTATCCTGATTCACACAACACGGATTTACGGATTTACAGATGGGAAAGGAAACCGCAAAGGTCCAATGAATATCGTACAGATTGATCTACCAAACGAACATGGTCATGTCATTTTCCTTACAAATCAAGGCAAACAAGGCGTCATGGATTCGTTGGGCAACATCTTGATCCCCTATCGTTTCAATATGCTGAAATATATTGGAAGTCATCGCTATGAAGCCGTACTTGAAAATGACCACGGTATCGTAGATGAAAATGGAAGATTTTTGTATGTATCCACCTTTTCTCAAGTCGGTCAATATTCAGAAGGATTGATCTTCGTTCAAAAGGACAGAGATCATATCGCATATGTCGATTTACTGGGGAATGAAAAGTTTGTGTTGAAGGCGAACTGGGGACTCGAATTTCAAGATGGTTTCGCTGCAGTTTTTAAAAACGAAAAGTGGGGCTATATCGATACCAACGGAAAAGTGATGATCGCTTATCAATTTGAGCAAGCATTGGGATTCTATAAAGGAACTGCTCCCGTGCGTGTATTTGGAACTGAACGCAATTTTTCATGCCGTTTGATAAACAAAGAAGGGAAATTCATTAATGACAAAGTCTATTACGATATCTTGCCTTTCAAAGCAGGATTTGCTCGTGCCTTTATCAATGGATCCGGTTATGGACTCTTGGATGAAAAAGGAAACGAATTCTTGCCATGCAAATACAACATGGAAGATTACGGAACCCAAACAGACTGGTTTGTGCATGATCGTCTAGTCATCCGAGAAGTGAAGTCTAAGAGCGCCTGGATTATTGATAAGAATAAAGACACCATTAGCATCCTCAAACCTTACATCGCTGGCTATTTTGTGCATGACCATTCACGTGCAAATGCCTTCCTACCTTACATTTATGGATACAGCGAACAAGGACAACAATTATTGGATCTGAACGGAAAACCGCTGTTAAAAAAGGACTACAGATCGGTGCAAATGTTGACCCCTAATTTGCTTTGTATTTACACAGACCAAAAACAAAACGGCTTCCTCTTCAATCTCCAAACACAAGAAACGATCTTGAAATTGAGTGAATCGGAACAATTGATCCGTGTTCATGATGGAATTATTGCCATTCAAAAATCACCGGAATACAGCTATCCGGAAATCGTTGAACACTATGATTTGGAAGGAAACTTGTTGCCGGTTTACGAAATTAGAAACTGAATGAATTGAGCATCTACTCCCCTTGATCGTCCAGCAAATCTTCTCTGCCCGGAGTGGTTTTCGGATTTTTCTTCCAGTTCGATTCGAGGATCTTGTATACGATCACTGCCACCAAAATCGAAAACATGATCGCGCCCAAATTCAATAACAGTTCACTTTCTAATAACGATTCGTTGTTTTGTATCACGGCAATGAACCCAACGATCAATCCCAATAAAAACTGACTAGCCAAGGCGATCAACACACCAATAAGCGCAAATACCCAACCTTTTCTATTGTAAGCCGTTGCCAATTCTGCGTAGTATTTGCCTATGAAGTAAAGTGGTAATAATCCTAACATGTTTAGATGGTTTTATGAATTACTGTTTGTTCTCTGCACGTTCCCAGTTGCGCTTCAGAAAGACCAACAAAATGTACGCAATCCCGATCCCAAAAGCGATGGATGAGATGGACAATGCCAAATTGTTGTAGGTTCCTTTTTGACTTACCAAAATGGCAAACACCACGAAAGCAAACGCAAATTGTGCCACCAGATAAACCAATGCTCCGATTACTGCGAACAACCATGCATTCTTAGCGTGCTTGGTTGCCAGATCGAAAAATAATTTCCCCAGAATTATTCCCGGAATGAATGGGATCATACTATCATTTTCCAGCGAATTTAACCAATCATCATCGAGGAACGTCTATTCTTTCAGAATAAACTAAATTTATTTATTATGCTTCAACTTTCCTTATCTTTACCCTTCACAAAAAAATCTCACGTGAAAGCATTCATTTATTTCGGAATCATCTCCGTTTGCATTGGTTTGACCACGGCTTGTGGTTCTGAACCGGCTCCAAAACCAAAAAAGGAGAAAAAAGCGGAAGTTTTGGTGGAATACAAAGATGGTATCTACACCGAATACTATCCGGGTAGAAAAGCGATCAAATTTCAAGGTCCACAATCTGAAGATGGGATTCGCGATGGGCGCTGGTTCTTTTATTCTGAAAATGGAACTGAAATGTCTATGACTGAGTACGTGAAAGGAAAAAAACACGGATTTATTTTTGTCCGTTACCCGAATGGCGCTATGCGTTATACCGGAGAATTTTCAAATGACAAAGAGTCCGGATTGTGGCGTTTTTACAAAGAAGACGGCACCCTCGATTCCGAAAAAGATTACGGTAAAGTAGAATAAGAAACATGTCTCGCATTCCCCCGCATATCATCGATGAGATCATGCAAACTTCCCGTATTGAGGAGGTGATCGGGGAATTTGTGAACTTGAAGCGCTCGGGTTCTAACTTAAAAGGGTTGAGTCCCTTCGTGGATGAGCGCACACCGTCGTTTATGGTGTCGCCCGCCAAGCAGATCTACAAATGCTTTTCATCCGGAAAAGGTGGGAACGTGGTTTCCTTCCTCATGGAAAAGGAACATTTCTCCTATCCGGAAGCCTTGCGCTGGCTAGCCGATAAATACAACATTCAAGTTCCGGAAGATCAACCGCAAACTGCCGAAGAATTGGCTGCGGTGAGTGAACGCGAGAGCTTGCACATCATCAACGAATTTGCAAAGGAACACTTCATGCACAACATGCATGAAACGAACGAAGGACAAAGTGTGGGTCTCTCCTACTTCGAGGAACGCGGTTTTCGTGCAGATATTATCAAGAAATTCCAGTTAGGTTATTGCTTGAACTCCGGAGACGACTTCACCAAAGCGTCACTGGCAAAAGGCTACAAGCTGGAATACCTGGAAAAAGTGGGCTTGGTGAAAACGAAAGAAGATCGCCATTTCGATTTTTTCCGCGGTCGTGTGATGTTCCCGATCCATTCCATTTCCGGTCGCGTGCTTGGATTTGGAGGACGCACCTTGTTCACCGATAAAAAAGTAGCCAAATACTTCAACTCGCCGGAGAGTATGATCTACAACAAGAGTGAGATCTTGTATGGATTGTACTTTGCCAAAGGCGATATCATCAAATACGACAACTGTTTCTTGTGTGAGGGATACACGGACGTGATCTCCATGCATCAAGCGGGTGTTACAAACGTCGTTTCTTCCTCGGGTACTTCCTTGACGAAGGAACAGATCAAATTGATCAAACGTTACACCAGCAACATCACGATCTTGTATGATGGAGATGCAGCAGGTATCAAAGCGTCTTTCCGCGGGATCGACCTGATCTTGGAAGAAGGCATGAACGTGAAGGTGGTCCTGTTCCCGGACGGTGATGACCCAGATTCGTATTCCAAGAAAGTCAGCACCACGGAATTGATGGATTTCATCAAGGCAAACACGCAAGATTTTGTCAGTTTTAAAACTTCACTTCTTTTAGGAGAGGGACATGCCGATCCAATTCAGCGTTCGCAGATGATCCGAGACATCGTGCATTCGATCTCACTCATTCCGGATCCGATCACGCGTTCCGTTTACACTAAAGAGATCTCGAAAGAGTTCGACCTGGACGAGTCGATCGTTGTCAACGAACTGAACAAAACCAAGAAACAACAACTAGCGAAAGAGCTACAGGAACCTGCAATTGTTGAGAATCCGGAATTAACCGATACGGTGATCCCAACTCAGCAGCAAGCTCAAACAGTTCCTGCCACTCCCTACCCTTTTGAAGAATACGATCTGATCCGCATTTTGATTAAATACGCACCAATTGCCACGCATACGGAGCATTTGGACGAACATGGCGAAACGCAGAAAGTAGAGGTCTCGGTTGCAGAATTGATTCACCACGAATTGGATAAAGACGGACTTTCCTTCTCCTATCCGCTGTTCCAGCGTATGTATGAGCACACCGTGGAGGGCTTGTCGAACAAAACCTTGTACAAAAGCAGCTACTGGATCAAGCACCCGGATCAAGAGATCGTGCAATGGGTCAGTAACGTTGAAACAGATATTCATGAATTAAGTCCGCAGTGGCTGATCAAATACAACGTGGACACGAACCGCGAGATCGACAAGATCAAGAACGCCGTAATGAGTGCAATCTACGCATTCAAAAGTCACTACGTGTTGAAACGGATCGCTACCATTCGCCAGGAATTGGAAAAATTAGCTGGAACGGATGAAGAAAAAATGATGGATCTCTTATCAGAACAGATTATTTTAGAGCGCGTAAAAATGTCCTTGGCGCAAAAACTCGGACGAACCATAATGCATTAAACTATGTTGGCTACGCTATTTCAATTAGGTCCTTATAACGTTTGCTTGCTCAATATCCTGATCATTGGCGGATTGATGGTGACTGCATTCATCTTGCGTCGCATGATCCAACGTTCGCTAAAACGCTACCTCTCTGAAGCAAATATTCGCTTGGAAGGTCGCCGTGTGACGTATTTGAAGATCTTTTCTCAAAGTGTCTATGCCCTTGGTGTTTATTTGGCAATTCTGAGTTTCAGCATCAACAATCAGGAAGTTTCCTTCAAGGAATTCCTTGACTATAAATTCATCGATACCAAGAAGATCAAGATCAGTTTCGAGAATGTCTTGTTGGTAGTAGTGATCATTTTCGGAGCCAAAGTAGCTATCAACTTTGTACAACTCTTCTTGCAGCGCCGTTTCCGCAATTCGGATAAATACGACAAAGGAACGGAGTACGTATACATGCAAGTTGCGAAATACGTGATCTATACCTTGGCCTTTTTCTTCTGCTTGAGCGCCATGGATGTGGAGCCGTCCATTTTCCTTGGAGGTTCGGCAGCCTTGTTGGTTGGTTTGGGATTGGGATTGCAGGATGTGTTCAAGGACATGTTCTCTGGTTTCGTGCTGTTATTTGAAGGAAGTATTCGCGTGGGAGATGTGATCGAACTGTACGATGGAAAATCTTCTGAAGCGATCGTAGCGAAGATCCTGCGGATCAATGTGCGTACTACTCAGATCGAAACACGCGATGGAAACGTATTGATCGTTCCGAATGCGAAGCTTACGCAGGAATACATCGAAAACTGGAGTCATGGTTCACATTTATCGCGTTTCCGCATCCACGTGACGGTCCACTACGGCTCAGACACACAAATGGTAAGCGACCTATTGATCCAAGCGGCTATGAGTCACCCGAAAGTGAAGAAAACCGAACCAGTACAAGTCCGTATGGTTGATTTCGCTGAAAACGGTTTATTGATGGAGCTCATTTTCTGGGCTGACCAAAGTTGGGACATCAATCAGTACAAATCCGAAATTCGCTTCGAGATCGATCGCCTTTTCCGTCATTACGGCATCAGTGTTCCGTATCCGCAACGCGAAATTTACATGTACAATCAAAAATAGCCGGATCATTTCATCCTGGCTTCAACTTGTAAAATCCAAAGTATCGTATATTTGCGCCCATGAAAGCAGAAGTAAAAGCACTTATTGACGCGATGAGCAAACGCTTTACATCGCACCCTTGGCACGGAATCGAGATCGGTGAAAAACAACCGGAGATCCTCAATGCCTTTATTGAGATCATTCCGGCAGATTCTATCAAATACGAGATCGACAAAGCGTCTGGTTACGTTATGGTAGACCGTCCGCAAAAATTATCGAACCACATGCCTTGTTTGTATGGATTCGTTCCGCAAACATACTGTGATACGCAAGTTGCAGCATTTGCAAATGAAAAAACAGGTCGTACAGACATCGTAGGAGATGGCGATCCGTTGGATATTTGTGTGTTGTCTGAGCGTTCGTTCAATCATGGGAACATCTTGTGTGAAGCGAAAGTGATCGGAGGATTCCGCATGTTGGATGGTGGTGAAGCAGACGATAAGATCATCGCTGTATTGAAAGGTGACCAAGCTTATGGTTCCATCAACGACATCGATGAAATGCCTAAAATGGTGATCGATCGCGTACGTCACTTCTTCCTTACTTACAAAGATTTGGACGGAGGAGCAAAAAATGTAGAGATCACGCACGTATACGGTCGCGAGGAAGCTTACGAAGTGATCCGCAGATCTCACGCTGACTACACAGCGAAATACGGAAACGCAAACGACAATTTAGCGGCTGCCTTGGAAAAATTGATCGGTTGATCAAACAAGACGTCGGTTGAATTGTTCACCTAAAAACGAGTACATGAAAAAATGGATTCTTTCCATCTGTTTGTCCGCAGCAATGTGGAGCGCAGCAGATGCACAGATCGCTCCTCAGGCAAGTCCGGCGAGCAAAATGGAACAACGCGTTGGTCTAACTGACCTGACGATCACTTATTCCCGTCCAGGTAAAAAGGGTCGTGAGATCTTTGGCGATGTAGTTCCTTACGATCAGATCTGGCGCACCGGAGCAAACGAAAACACCAAGTTTACGTGTTCGGATGCTGTGATCTTCGGTAAAGACACCTTGAAAGCTGGTACTTACGCTTTGTTCACAAAGCCTGGAAAAGAAAGCTGGGAGATCTACTTTTATACAGAGACCAACAACTGGGGAACTCCGGAAGAATGGTCGGATGCAAAAGTGGCCTTGAAAACGAGTGTAGCGGTTTCTCATGTGAAAGAAGTTACTGAAAACTTCACCATCTCTGTAGATGCCATGGACAACAACGGTGCTGTTTTGGTTTTCACTTGGGATAAAACGACAGTTCGTGTACCGTTCCAAGTTCCTACGGATGCGAAAGTGATGGCGAACATCAAGAAAACCTTGGCCGGACCTAGCGCAAACGATTACAACTCGGCAGCTTTGTATTACTACAATGCAAAACGCGATTTGAATCAAGCATTGGAATGGTCGACAAAAGCATGTGAGATGCGTCCGGATGCATACTGGATGTTCCGAACAAAATCATTGATCCAAGCTGAATTAGGCGATAAGGCAGGAGCAATCAAAACCGCTCAAGCTGGATTGGCATTGGCTGAAAAAGGCAAAAATGCTGACTACGTGAAGCAATTCAATGAGTCTATCTCAACGTGGTCGAAATAACAAGAATACCCCATTAAATTGAAGAAGCGCTCCGATAATCGGGGCGTTTTTTTTTGTCTGAATTTGTCATTTTGTACCCAAACGATCCTTTTTGACTTTTTAAGTTTAAACCCAAATTCCGCAATAGAATTCGTAATGAAAATCCAAGACACAAGAAATCAGTCAGTTAAATCTAAAAGCATAGCGAGCTATGTTTGCAAGATTTAATTGATTAATTTACTGATTTGAAGTAGATTGGATTTGTAATAGAAGAGCTATTGCGTAATTTGGGTTAAATTCGTTTTATGAAAGGCGCACTCACTTTTTTCCTGTTGTTGATCGGTAGCTTCCTCTTCGGACAAACAACGATCGTCAACACATCTGCTGATCTGGGAGATTTGTACAGCAGCACCCAGCGCTATGTGGACATTCCGATTCAGAACAAGGGAACTAAAATGAGTTATTTGCTCCGCATCCAACACGGACCGGAGATCAGTTACCGCATTTCCACCGATAAGTTTGTACCGGATAGCACCGTGACCTTGCGCTTGCAAGTGAATCCAACGAAAAAAGGCAAATTCCAGCATGAAGTTTACGTGTATTTCAGTGATGCGGCTCAACCAACAGTGATTCGCGTGAAGGGAAATGTTGTGGAACTACCCGGATTTTCAGGTGATCAGATGACACGCTGCCCGGATTTCAACGCCTCTCCTAGTTCCGTGCGCACCAAAGAATTGACCATCATCACCGTGGATAAAGAAACCGGACTTCCGTTGGCGCAATCCAAAGTAGCGATCATCCGCAATGGAGAACCTGCCGGCGCTTGGATCACAGGACGAAAAGGCGCGTTTTCTGTAGCTATTCCCAGCGGGTATTTCTACTTTTTGGCAACACACGAAGGATACTTGAAAAAAGAAGCCGGTGTATTCGTTGGACCAGAGATCAGCGAAATTACCATTCCATTGCGCAAAGATCCTGCATTCTCACCTCCTCCACCAACTCCTGAACCGGAACCGATTTCGGAAGAACCGGTACAATTGCCGAATGAAAGCGTTGTTGAGATCATTCAGGAGCAAGCTCCGGTGAAGGATACCGCGGTGGAAAAGATTCCAGAACTGGCACAATTGCCACCAACAGAGTTCTCTAAATCCTACTTCAACGACGTCAATGTGGTTTTCGTGCTCGACGTTTCCAGCAGTATGAAATTGGGCGAGAAAATGGACTTGATGAAATATGCTTTGAATCAATTGGTGAGCAACTTGCGTCCGGATGACATCATGGGCTTGGTGACCTATTCCGACAATGCGGAAGTATTTCAAGCACCAACGAAAGGAGCGAATAAAGAAGCAATCCAAACGGCAGTGAGCGAACTTAGACCACGTGGTATGACTGCCGGAGGAAAAGGGATCAAATTGGGCTACAAACAAGTTTTGAAGAATTACGACGCCGGAAAAACGAACATGGTGGTTGTGATCACCGATGGAGCCTTCAACAAAGATTCGGATGACTATCAAAAGATCGTGCGCAAGTACTCGAAGAAAGGGATCATCTTTTCGGTGGTGGGGATCCAAACGAAGGATCGCGATGTATCCTTGATGCAGGAAGCAGCCGACTTTGGAAAAGGCCGCTACGTGCACATTCAGGAGATCACCGATGCCCAATACAAATTATTGAACGAAATACGCATTGCATCATTTAAAGGAAAATAGCATGAAATACGCACTAAGTCTCTGGTTCTGTTTGCTTGTTGGCGGACTATTTGCTCAGAAGAACACGGATCAAAAAGCAGCGGTACGAGCCGTGATCGACACCTTTTTTCAAGGCATGCGTGTGGGCGACAGCGCGATGGTGGCCAAGACCTTACACCCGGAAGCAGACCTATATACCACCTTTTTCGATCGCAGTGGCAATCCGCAGGTAGTGAGTGAAACCGTACAAGGCTTTTTAGAAGCGGTGGGCACACCCCATGAAGAAACGTGGGATGAACGCATTTCGAAAGTGAAGATCCAAATCTCGGACAACCTGGCCAGCGTCTGGATGGATTACGAATTCTACGTGGACACAACCTTTAGCCACAGCGGCGTGAACGCGTTTCAATTGGTTTACCTCAACGGCACTTGGAAGATCTTACACATTACGGATACACGTAAACGGAAGGGAACGTAAGCGGATTGACCATATGATGGTTCTTTTTAACCACATAGACACATAGAACACATAGTTAATATCGGAACCGGTTCCCCCTTCGGAGGGAACTAGATTATCCCGCGGAATTTTATCTAGCAACAAACCACAAATTTTCACTGCGGATGTTCGTGCCATTCTTGGAAGTGAGGAAAATAAAAAACGGGATGGCGTGAGATTTTGGTAAAAGCGCTTGTCGTTTCAAATCCTGATTTGTCACTTTTGCCTCAAATCACCGACAGGCCGTTTTTTATCCGAACGGCTTCGAATGGCACAAGGCGTTTTGTTTCTTTTGAGCCGTCAAAAGAAAGAGCTTACCTTTTTTTCGGTAAAAAAAGTAGAAACGAATCACCAATAGGTGTAGGTATACATCATGATCCGTTTATTGTTGTTTTTAACGGAGGATTCGGTGACTTTCAGCGGCAGCCCCAGTTCATTGTATTCGTAATCGGTGTAATGAATCGGTACGAGATCGCCATATTCTTCCCCATCCAATTCTCCCCAACCAATCTGTTGGATCAATTGCCCTTTTACATTGTAGCTGTAAGTCTGCTTGAAAATTCCTTGATCATCTTGCACCAACTGTCCCTTTAGATTATATATCTGGTAAATGAACGGATCTTCATCCACTTCCATTTCAAACTTGCCATCCAACTGCATTTGGATGTATTTTTCCGGATTCTGGTAAAAATCGCGCATGAGATCTATGTCGTTGTGAAATTCATCCCATTCAGATTCTTTGACTCGCCAGACTCCTTGCATCACGAGCGTTCCTGTATCCAATGTACGAACGATTTGATAATACGAATCGACACCTTTGAGTTTCATTTCGTCGTCGAAATTGATGTGTTCTGAAATCTGCATGGTATCCCCAACAGGTCGGTAACGTGACACCGTTCGATCGTGGGTATCGTATTCCAAATTGTATTCATCTTGCGTGATCCACATGGTATCTTTCGAAGATCGCGCGGAGATATCGGCATAGGAGACTTTTTTACCTTCTGAATAGGTTTCCTCGCGGTAATTCATCGAGTCTTGAAAGATCCAGATCTTCTCGGTGTGAAAACGTGTGGTGTCCTCGGGATTGTAATCTCTAAACAAAACACGGCGATTCAAACTGTCGTAGGCTTCCACACGGCGGTCAAAACGATTCCGCGATTTGGGCACAATGCTTTCGATCCGATTTCCACGCTGATCAAAGCGCAAGATCTCCATGAAGTAAGTTGTATCCGAACGGTAACCGATCGAACGGAGATCCAATCGAAATTCTTTCACATGATTTACACGCACCAATGAATCCAAAATATGATCTAAAGGATCATCTTGCGCGTGAAGCGAAAGCACGCTCACAAGCAGCGACACCAAAAGCACACATTTTCTGGGTGGAATCATGATATGTTAAAGATAGGAAAAGGCTTGAAAGAAGGAATAATCCCGTGGAATTCTAAGTAGAAGCAAACTAATAGTTAATACCATTTCTTTTTCAGCCAAAACGCTACGTTTACCATACCGATGAGCACGGGTACTTCCACCAAGGGTCCGATCACTCCTGCAAAGGCTTGTCCGCTGTTGACACCAAAAACACCGATCGCCACTGCAATGGCCAATTCGAAGTTGTTACCGGATGCCGTAAAAGAGAGTGTTGCATTGTCCGTATAAGACGCACCGATCCATTTCCCTACGGCGAACATCAGCAAGAACATAATGATGAAAAAGATCACCAAAGGCAAAGCCACACGCAATACGTCCAGCGGCAATTCAATGATCTGGTCTCCTTTCAGGCTGAACATCACAACAATCGTAAATAACAAGGCGATCAAGGTGAACGGAGAAATGAACGGAATGAATTTGCGCTCCAACCAATCGATACCCTTAGCCCGAATAACCAGCATACGAGTAAGTACTGCTGCAGCAAAAGGAATTCCGAGGTAAATCCCGACCGTTTGTGCAATTTCAGCGATGGTGACGTCTAAGGACAAGCCGCGGATACCAAAAAGAGGCATCATGATCTCCAGATAAAAGTACGCGTACAAACTGAAGAACGCCACTTGCAACAAGCTATTTACACCAACTAATCCAGCAACCAATTCCCTGTTCCCTTGAGCCAATTCATTCCAAACGATCACCATGGCTATGCATGGAGCCAGACCAATGATCACCAACCCGGTCATGTATTCCGGATAATCGCGCAACAAGGTCGTTGCCAACAAGAACATGATGAAAGGTCCAACGATCCAAGTAATGAAGAACGACGCAAGCAGTAATTTCGGCTTGGCCATCACCTTCGGGATCTCGGCAAATTTCACTTTCACCAACGGTGGGTACATCATGATGATCAAACCAATCGCCAACGGAATGTTCGTGGTGCCGCTTGACATGTTATCAATTGCCGTCGATAAACCAGGTAAAGCATAACCCAAACCAATTCCAACGGCCATGGCCATAAAGATCCATAGGGTGAGGTAACGATCTAAAAATGTGAGTCTTTTACGTTTTGCGTTCATCGTGTTACTTTTGAAAATACATACAATTGTTCGCGCAGGATCTCGCGCACCTTATCTTGATAAACTTGTTTCACTTCCGGAGTACCATCAGCTTTTTTCGGATCGACATAACGGAATGGCAAACGGATCGCACATCCCGGGATGAACGGACAATTCTCATCTGCATCACCACAGGTCATTAAAGCCGCAAAATCCGATTTTGGCAAAGAATCATCGTCGATGGTCTTGGAAAAACAGATGCTATGTTCCGTTGTTCCGAAACCGATACGCATTTTTGGATTTGATCCACTTTCAAGCGTTTGTACATGAAAGCCAAGATCTTCTAAAGCTGTCAATGTATTCGTATGAATCGCAGTGGCTTCGGTACCCGCTGAATACGTTTCGATGTTATCCAGATCGTAAAATGCCGCCGCAACAGCTCCCGCTATCTGACCGATATGACTACGACGCGAATTGTGGGTGCAGACATAGATTAAATCTACTTGTTGTCCATTTTCCAGTCGTGTTTGTACAAATGCACTGAGTTGTTCCAGTGTTGCTTTTCGTTCTTCCGAAATCTGATCAAAACCGGTTGTTAATTCTCGGCATAGATGCGCGATAGAAACCAATAACATAACTCTGTGTTTAACAACAACCTGAACCGGGAGTACAACAACTGCTATCTGATTGGGTACCCAAACTTTGTAAAGAAACTTTTTGCTTCTCCACTGGAATACCACACGCATCCTCTGCCAAACAAGCCGTTTGTGTAGACTTCAGGAAGAAGATCCCGTTATTGAACTCCACAGCGAATTTCCCGATAGTATCTCCTTGGTATTCTGCTTCGATCTCCAAGTCGCCTAGACCTAATTGTTTTTCACCCAACTCAATGATGCGTAGCAATTTCTCTGATTTCAAACGGTGGTCCGTATCTCCAGCTACCCACAATTGGAAATTTACTTTGCGCTCGATGCGTTCAGTTCCTCCGCAATCAATGAAATGACGCGTGATGTTTCCGATCTCGGTGATGTGAAAATGAGCCGGTACAGATTGGCCGTTTGGCAATACAAATTGCAGACTATCCACAGACTGCAACGCGTTTTTAAAAGTTGAAAGTTTCATATCTATTCAATTAAATAATTAGCAACATTTTGAAGATTTAGCAGGAGGTAAAAAGCCAAGCAGTGCCTCTTGGAGACGCGCCACTGCATCTTGGTTAATACAATAGCAGATTGCTTTTCCGGATATGGTTCCTTGGATCAATCCGGCCTGCTTCAGTTCTTTGAGGTGTGCTGAAATCGTTGGCTGTGCCAGTCCGATCTCATCCACGATATCGCCACAAATACAACTTGATTGCTTAGCCAGAAATTGCAGGATCGCCAGTCTCGCCGGATTGCCAATCGCTTTGAACCACGCGGCTTGTTCCACTTGTTCTGCTGTAAATTGTTCGGTCTTTGTTGTTCCCATCTTAATATTTACATATTGCAATATTACGATATTAATTTGAATACGCGATTACATTTTTGTAAAAAGGCAATTTTATCTTGTCTTGGATGGGGAATTATAAAAACAAAAAAGCCACCTCGAAGGTGGCTTTAACGTGATCCCATCAGGATTCGAACCTGAGACCTACTGCTTAGAAGGCAGTTGCTCTATCCAGCTGAGCTATGGGACCTAATTTCTTTTTATTCTAACACACATAGTTCATTCGAACCTGAGACCTTCCCGACTTGAAGGTCGGGATGCTCTATCCTCCCGATCGCTTTCGGGATGAGCTATGGGACCTAATTTCTTTTTATTCTAACACACATAGTTCATTCGAACCTGAGACCTTCCCGACTTGAAGGTCGGGATGCTCTATCCTCCCGATCATTTTCGGGATGAGCTATGTGAGCTCATGTCTATTCCTAGTAAATAAAAAAGGGGATTTCCGAAATATCAGAATCCCCTTTTGTTTCGTCGGGGCGGCAGGATTCGAACCTGCGACCTCCTGGTCCCAAACCAGGCGCGATGACCGGACTACGCTACGCCCCGAACTAGGCTTTTTTATGTCTTTCAGCACTTCGCCGCTTGCGAAGTGGAATGCTCATTTGCGGGTGCAAAGATAGTGACTTTTCTCTCTTTTGCAAGCACAAAAATGATTTTCTCATTTTTTTCACCGCATCGTTGCGGTGGGAGCGGGATTCGAACCCGCGGTACAGTTACCCGTACGACAGTTTAGCAAACTGTTGGTTTCAGCCTCTCACCCATCCCACCTGTGTTCAAAGAACGTGGGGGCAAAAATAACAATTCATGCGTTCCTGCAAAGCAATTTTGAGAAAAAAAATAGCTTTTGCCCCTTCAATCCTTTTTTACGATCTGATTATTCACTAAAAATCAAGTCTTTCAGCTTTTCGCGTTTCGATTTCACCTCCTCAAAAAACTCTCTACGCTTGCGCGCAAAACGACTGAATTTACGCTTTGAACGCAAATGATGGTAACTTCTTGCATAGTAATGCGCAAAGATCCCACTCAAGGGCATCGCTCCTAGATAGATCAATTCTTGCCACCACCACAATTCAAAAAAGGCATCCGCGCTGAGCCAAAAGATTAAATAAGTTATCGGATAAAGTAGCAAACCTAATAACACAACTAGTGGAGCGTGATATTCCACATCCTTCGACATTTTAGGAACTACGAATCCAATGAATTTGTAAGTGGCAATATTGTGCAACCAACCAAAGAGAAACAAAGGGAAACAAGCCACTAAGAATATCGTGGTCTGCACAAATTGTCGACTATAAAGCGTTGCTCGATAAGGACGATCCAGAAAATCAGGACGAATTCCGGCTTTCACTAAATCTTGCTCTAATTCCTCTACCTGCTTGCTGATCGCTTCCACTTTCCACGGAGTTGTAAGGGCAAAACTGTCCATTTTCGCCTGTATTGTTCGCAGTAGTTGAATACTGGTTTCTACTTGTGCTCCTCGATTGGTGTAACGAGTATCAAAGATCCAACGCAATTTGTCGGATATTGTTTCCTTTATTGCATCGTCCATGGTCACAAAAACCCTTGTTAAAGCGATGCGGAATTGTTCCGTTAACTGCTGCGCCGCCTTTCCCGGAGTTTTTACATAGGCTTCCACCAGCTCTTCACTCATTGAGATCGGCTTACCAATGTGCACCATGACTTTGCCTCGAAAGGTGTCGGCATCTATGTAATTCAAGCCTACAGGTACGATATGTACATCTAACTTTCCTCCATTGCGTTTTTCAACTTCCAATGCTATGCGTGCGGTTCCCGTTTTCAATTCACGCAAACGACGTTCTAAATAACTAGTCCCTTCAGGAAATACAACCAACACCTCTCCTTGCTCCAGCAATTTATAACATGCTTCGAAGGAATCCTTATTACTCACACCACTGGTAGCTCCATCTGATTTTCGATTGATCGGAATCATACCCAAAGCACTCAATACTTTCTTTTTAAATGGAGAATTGAAAAACGTCGCCTTGGCTAAGAAATGGACCTTTCGTTTACTGGCATAACCCACCATCCAGGCATCCATGAGGGTATTGGGGTGGTTGGCGATCAAAATCACCGGACCTTCCGAAGGAATCCTGTCTGAACCATGAATACGCACTTCTTTGTAATACATGCGAATTCCAAGTCCCACCAACCATTTTAAAATGCGGTATAGCATGAAACGAATTTACACATTTCAGAAACAACGTCATTCGATCATTTCCACGTAAATTTGTACTATGTACGAGATCAATGTGCAATTGGACCATGAAAAGCGCCTTATCGGCTTGGGGGAAGCAGCAGTTTTTGAACTGTTCGATCCGCAGGAGCTGTATTTGGCTGATGCGTTTCTAGAAAGTTACAAACATGATTTTGTATTCATTGCGATCAGCTATGATCTCGGACACCACTTTTTAAATCTGGAGAAAACCAAAAAGCCCAGTTCATTTCCTTTACTACGTCTTTGGACTGCTAATGAGACTCGTATTGTTCCCAATACTACTCCATTAATGGATTATCAGCCTTCTGAAAAAGTAAGCTGGAAAGCACGTGAATCGCGCGAAACCTATTTATCTCGTGTACAAACCTTGAAAAACGAAATTCAATTGGGAAACATCTACGAGATCAATTACTGTCAGGAATTCTACGCAGAACAGGTGAACGATTTCGATGGGAAATCACTTTTTCAGCATTTGCAAAGCCAATCTCCTACTCCATTTAGTGTTTATTGGAATAGTCCGAATTGGGAAGTGGTTTCTGCTAGTCCGGAACGCTTTTTTCGTTTAAAAGGAAACAAATTGATCAGTCAACCGATCAAAGGAACAGCTCCAAGATCGGCGGATCCAACAGAAGATCAGCGCATCATCGAGCAGTTGAAATCCGATCCCAAAGAGCGTGCTGAAAATGTCATGATCGTAGATCTTGTAAGAAACGACTGTTCTAAGATCGCTGAAAAGAACTCCGTTCAAGTAGACGAATTGTGCGCCATTTATTCGTTTCCGATGGTTCACCAAATGATCTCAACCGTTTCTTGTAACTTACGACCAGAAATTGGATTTACTGAGATCTTAAAAGCATTATTTCCTATGGGCAGCATGACCGGTGCTCCCAAGCGTTCAGCAGTTCGATTGAGCGAAACGCACGAGTCTTTTTCACGTGGTTTATACTCCGGAAGTATTGGTTACCGCGACCCAAATGGTATCATTGATCTGAATGTGATGATCCGTTCGTTTATTTACAACAAACAGGAAAACTACCTGTCTTGTCCCGTTGGTGGCGCGATCACAAGTCTTTCAGATCCTGAGAAAGAATATGCGGAATGTCAAATAAAAGTCGGCAAACTTTTGAATCTCCTTGGCACATGTCCGTGGTAATCGATGCCTTTGAACAATTGGTCCCGAAAGACAGACCAATGCTCATCGCTTGCAGCGGTGGACTTGACAGCCGCGTATTGTTACATGTGTGTTACTTGCAAAAACGAAATGCAGACGTGCTACATGTGAATTATCATTTGCGTGGAGCAGAGAGTGACGCCGACGAGGCTTTTGTTCGCAGTTTATGCGTCAATTATAGCTTTTCGCTACATGTAGTCCAAGCTGATCCGAAACTATTGAAACGCAAGGGAAAAAACGTACAAAATGAAGCGAGGAAGATCAGATACCAAGCCATGCGTAAATGGACTGATCTACATCCAAATGGAATTGTTTTGTTGGCGCACCATGCAGATGATCAATTGGAAACATTCTTTACGCAATTGGCCCGAGGAGGTGGAAGTTACGGTTTGGCTGGAATGCACCAGCTCCGTCAACAGTTTATACGTCCATTTTTAAACTTGCGAAAGGTAGAATTGTACGACTTTGCTTTAGCGAATAAATTATACTGGCGGGAAGATTCCTCCAATCAAACAGACAATTATTTGCGCAATCGAATTCGTCATTACTTATTACCTATTCTGGAAAATGAAAATCCGGATCTTGCGAAGAGTATTCTTTACCTTCAAGAAAAACTCCGTGAGAATCAAATAGAACTTGGCAAGCGAATTTTACCGGCATTAGAGTTATGGCAATTGGAACAAACGATCGATATAAAGGAATGGTCTCAATGGGATCAAGCCGAGCGATTGACTTTTTTAAGAGAAATTGGTGCACCAAATCATTTATTGAAAAGAGCCAACACCTTCGAGAAATTGCAATCAGGAGCTAAAATAGATTTTGGGTTTACTACACTTCAGCACGTTAAAAATACGTTAAAACCGATAGTCTCGACGATCAACAATTCCACTTGGGATTTCAAGAGTAAAGTTGTGCAAACACTTCCGGCGGCTTTTGATCTCAATTGTATTTATCTCGATCCAGAAAAGATCGCTGGAAAACTGCTTATTAGATTAGTAAAATCAGACGATACGATGTCACCTCCTGGCTTAAAAGGAAAACAACGGGTTCACAAGATCTTAAAAGACGCTGGTATTCCTGAAAACGATCGCAAAGTTTTCCGGGTCTTAGCCGACGAAAGTGGAGTTATCTGGATTCCGGGCATCAAAGTAGACAAGCGTTGTTTAGCAGATGCTTCATCACGCACCATCCTGCGCGTTGAAAAAAAATGATTTTTTTCCGACTTCTTGATTTCATTTAAAAATTTACTTAAATTAGGTAACCTGCAAACGATAAAAACCATGGAACCAGAAGTAATCGAAAAAGAGCTTGTCAAAGAATTGACATTCAAGGAGCCCTTAGCTGTAAAACAAGAACCAGATATCCACCGAAAACTGGAAGAGGCGACGCGCTTGGGTAATGGTTATCATACTAAAGTGGGGATCATCTTCCATGACGATAGCGGTTTAAAACGCGTAAATACCACTATTTGGGCAACAGGTCAAAAGTACATCTGTTTAAAAGGCGGTATGTGGATACCGATAGACCACATTGTGGAATTGAAATTTTAGCTTTTCAAGAATTTATTGGATTGTTCTATTGATGACGACAATTCGTTTTGTAGTTTTGATTGACGATATTACCCAATCATGATGAAACGAATTGTCTTCTTTTTTGCCCTTTTTTTAACGTTGGCAGTCCAAGCACAGGAAAAAGTTTCTTGGTCATTTAGCTACAACAACGAGACGAAAGAAGTTGAATTTCAGGCAACTATTGCCGGGGGATGGCATTTATACAGCCAACACATCAAGAACGACATTGGTCCTGTGCCCACAAACTTTGTATATACCGAATCAGCTGGAATCACTGTTGACGGGCCGATCGCAGAACCAAAACCTATTCAGGAATACGATGAAAATTTTGAAGCAACACTGGACTTTTTCAAAGATCAAGTGCGTTTCACCCAAAAGATCAAATCCGGTTCAAAGGGAACATTAACCGGTTACGTGACCTACATGGTCTGTAACGACGTGATGTGTCTTCCTCCGGTTGATGTCCCGTTTACCATTATAATTCCTTAAACACATGCAGATTTTTTCTATGAAGACCAAGCTTTTTGCAGCACTTTCAGCAGTGCTTTTCGTATGCTCATTTGCCGTTAGAGCCCAAGGATTAGAGTTCCCAGAGGACAAAGCCAAGTGGAAATTCTCTGTTGAAATGGGGAAAGACAACGAGGCTACCGTTATAGCAGAAGTATCAATCGCTAAGGAGTGGCACATCAATGCGATCGTTCTGCCAAAAGGAAGCTTTGGTTATGCAACCAAATATACTGTAAACAAGAGTAAAGATTACAAATTAGTAGGGGGTGTAACAGAGCCAAAACCAATTCTTAAACATGATGAAGAATCTGATGAAGATTTATGTTTTCATGAGGGAAAAGTAAAATTTAAGCAAAAAATTAAAATCATAACGGACAAAGAATTTACAGTTAGTGGTAGTTACTCCTTCCAGCCTTGCGATGCATCTCATTGTTTGCCTCCATATGATGGCACTTTCAGTGTGAAAGTAAAACCAAATGCAGACGGAACAGCAAGTGTAGAGGAAACTACCGGTGAAAACACAGCTGCTGCTTCAGGAAATTTGGGGAATGATACGCCAGAGCCTAATCCGAATGCTAAAACGACAATTGCCAACGAGAAAAAGCCGGATAAAGAGAAGAACACAAATGAAGTGTCAAATAAATCACTTTGGGGTGTTTTCTTCTTGTCATTTTTCAGCGGATTCGCAGCGTTGATCATGCCATGTGTTTTTCCTATGATCCCGATGACTGTAAGTTTCTTTACAAAACGCAGTAAGACCAGAGCACAAGGAATAAAAAATGCCTTCTTGTACGGAGGATCCATTGTGCTGATCCATGTGCTTCTCGGTGGAATCGTAGTAATAACAGGTGCTGGACATATCTTGAACGAATTGTCTACGAACGTTTATTTCAACATCTTCTTCTTTTTGATGTTGTTCCTTTTCGGACTTTCGTTCCTTGGAGCATTCGAAATTCAATTACCAGCCAAATGGACGAACAAAGCTGATGAGAAAGCAGATAAAGGTGGACTTGTTGGAATTTTCTTTATGGCGTTGGTATTATGCTTGGCATCTTTTTCTTGTACCGGACCAATTTTAGGTGGTTTGTTAGGAGGACTTTCAGCTTACGGAGGTGGTAGCGCATTGATGGTAGGAATGTTTGCCTTTGGATTGGCTTTAGCATTGCCGTTCATGTTATTCTCTTTATTCCCGTCATGGTTGAATTCAATGCCAAGTTCAGGAGGTTGGTTGAATGTAGTTAAAGTTTTCTTAGGATTCCTTGAAATCGCATTTGCTTTCAAATTTCTTTCTACTGCTGACACAACGATGCAATGGCACCTATTGGAAAGAGAAATTTTCATCGCAATCTGGGTTGCAGTATTTGGAACGTTGACGCTATACTTGTTCGGTAAGCTCCGATTGCCGCATGACAGTGAAGTAGACAGACTTTCTGTTGGACGCACTATGATTGCAACGCTAACACTGGCATTCACGATGTATTTGATCCCAGGACTTTGGGGTGCACCTTTGAAACTTGTCAATGCATTTTTACCGCCTGACTTTTACGCTGAATCTCCAAAAGGCTTCGGTGGCGGAGGAAACACAAGTGTTCAATCTTCGACACACGCAGTTGATGGCATGCACGAAGGTCCGCAAGGTCTGTTAGCATTCAATGACTATGACAAAGCTTTGGCTTACGCGAAAGAAGTAAACAAGCCATTATTCGTAGACTTTACAGGATGGGGCTGCGTGAATTGTAGAAAAATGGAACAATCCGTTTGGGGTGAGCCTGGCGTGATCGAACATTTGAGAGAGGATTTCGTGATTGTGTCACTATATGTTGACGAACGCACTGAATTGCCTAAAGATCAACAAAAAACTATTCAATTGAATGGTCGCAATTTCGCTATCAAAACGATCGGAAACAAATGGACTGCAAAACAAATTGAAGAATACAAAACATCTTCTCAGCCGTATTATGTGATTCAAACTCCAGACGGTAAAGATGTACCAGTAGGTTCTGCGGATTATCAAAATCATTCCGACCCTTCAGTTTTCCAAAAATGGTTGGAAAGTGGTCTTAAAAAAGTCTCAAAATAAGTTTAATCAAACTAAAAAAGGGATGTAAAAACATCCCTTTTTTTATGCCGTTTGACCCAAGAAATCAACAAAATTTTTAACGGTTATCCTGATTGAAATTGACTGGAAACAACGAAAAGAGGGATGCCAAAAGCATCCCTCTTCTCTTTTACCTAACCACTACTAAAAATACTACTGTTTTACCAGTTTTCCCACAGGCATTCCGTTGTTGAACAACAGGTATTGTCCTGCAGGCGCTCCTTCTAACAATAAAACTGTTTGCATATTAGAACAGTTTTGAGTCAAAATTGTTCGACCTGACAAGTCAGAAATTGTTAAAATATCTCCTTCTACTGTATTTTCTACCACCAATGAAGTTGTTACCGGATTTGGATAAAACTTCAACGTTGATCCTACTGCCTCGTTTACTGACAATCCTGATGCTACAGGCAAGCCTAACAAGTTCCCTCCTGTTGGCAAAGCAACCCACAAACCAAATCCTGCTCCGTTGTTATTCGTTGTTGGAGACAAGAACCCAGAAGCCAATACTGTAATTGCGTTTCCTCCCAATGTCGTCAGATCTGCGTCGTATGAAATCACCGGTGTACCTCCGGCTTCGATCTGTAATTCAAATGCTGCATTTGGTAAATCTAAATAACCAGCATTTTCACCGTAAGATAAGCTGTCCACAATAATTCCTGCTGGAATAGCTGTCTCACGTACATCTACCATCGGTGCATCTGTTGCTCCGTGGAATACTTTTACCGCTACTTGATTTGCTGCATTAGCGCTTTCGCGAGCTCCACCAAATGCAATGATATTGAATGGTGTTGCAGGTGAATAAGTTCCTGAACCAATCGTTCCTGAAGCAATGGCCACATATTTATCACCACCAGCCAAGTTAATTGTCTGCGTATATAATGGACTTGCACTAGAAGCAGCATTCGGAGCTGTGATGTCTATTTCTAAGTTCGTGTTTGCTGGTACATCAATGAATGCTGTAGCTGTGCGGAATTGGAACGCCGGTATCAAATTGATAGCATCGTTAACCCATACTCCTACAGTTGCTGCGTCTGTTGCTGCACAATTGTGAATCACCTGCAAACGAGCGGTTGAAATAGCCTGACTTGGCAATTGAATAACTGTACCATCCGCTAACACTGCGAACAAACCGAATGCCGCTCCGTTGGAGTTGACTGATGGATTTAAAAATCCGGACGCCATCACTGTCAACGCAGCACCGCTAGCTCCCAAAGTTTGCAAAGGTGCGCTGTATTGAGCAACGGTTGTTTGATCCATCGTGCGGATTTGTACCGAATAATCATCATTTGGAACAACGATATAATTTGTAAAATCGCCAAACTCAGCTCCCGAAGCCAATTCAAGCACCGCTAATGGGTTGGAAACTTCTGACACTTTAACCGCCGGAGCATCAGTCGCCCCGTGGAAGATCAAGATATCGTTGTTAGTCGGCACGCTAGCTGCTTCTTGGGCGTCTGCTTTTACAAATAAGTCAAATGGTGTTGCCGGAGAATATCCTGTTGGACTTACAATCCCTGCAGCCATTACCACATACGTTTCGCCATCAACTACGGTCAAAGACTTTGTAAATACCGGCGAACTTGCATCAACACTGGAAGGTCCGTTAATAGTAACCGTGTAGGTTCCTGCAGGCACAGTAATAAAAGGTGTTGCCTCGCGGAATGAAAGATCGTCAAATGACGCATCCGGAAAACCTCCATTTACGCGAACGTCAACCGTTGCTGCTGCTGCATCTGCTGAATTGTGAATAACTTGTAAACGTGCTTGTGCCATCGCCCCAGATGCCAGGGTCAAAAATGTAATACTAAATAGTGCTTTTTTCATAATAAGTTGTTTTGTTACGATCTTAGAAACAAGCACTTATTAGTTTTGTTTAATCTTTTGTGCAAAACATTAAACATTTAACACTTTTTTTCATTTCGTATCTTCCTTATCTTTGAAGGGTGAGTGATTGGTTACAGACATCTGTAGAATTTGTTAAAGGCGTTGGGCCACAACGGGCAAAATTGTTGCGGGAAGAATTGGGTATCTTCAATTATCAGGATCTCTTATTTCATTTTCCCTTTCGCTATATCGATCGCTCGAGATACCACACGATCAGTGAAATTGGTCAAATAGATAATTTCGTTCAGCTCAAGGGACAGATCATTGGCATCAAAGAAACCGGGACAGGTCGTGCAAAACGCTTGACGGTGAAATTTCAAGACAGTACCGGAACGATTGACCTTGTTTGGTTTCAAGGCTACAAATTCGTGTTGCCGAATTTAAAACCACATACTCCCATACAAGTCTTTGGTAAACCCAAACAATTTGGTGGAAATTGGAACATACCTCATCCGGAAGTGATCCCCATGGCAATGGTCGATCCAAACTTGGGATGGCAAGCTGTTTATTCCAGCACTGAAAAACTTACCAGTGCAGGACTTCATTCACGTGGTTTACACAAGATCATCCTCAGTTTATTGGCTCAGGGTGGAATTTCACAATTGCCTGAAACGCTTCCAAAGCATTTACTCGACCATTATCGATTTCCCGATATCCATCGCGCTATTCAAGCCATTCACGCACCGAAAGATGTGCAGTTGGCACAACAGTCTCGTGCTCGTTTCAAATTTGAAGAATTACTTCATTTACAATTGGAGTTATTACTGCGCAGGCAAATCTCATTGAGTAAAACGGCTGGACATCAGATCACGGAGGTCGGTCAAATATTTTTAGACTTTTACGAAAAGCACCTTCCCTTTCCTCTTACGAATGCGCAAAAACGCGTTTTAAAAGAAATCCGAAAAGATCTGGGTTCCGGACATCAAATGAACCGCTTATTGCAAGGAGATGTAGGTAGTGGAAAAACAGTCGTGGCTTTGCTAACCATGCTAATGGGTATTGACACCGGAGTTCAGGCAGCATTGATGGCTCCAACGGAAATCTTGGCCAATCAACACTACATTGGATTAAGTGAATTATTGGAAAACACACCCATCCAGATCGCATTGCTTACCGGTTCTACCAAAAAAGCAGAACGCAAGCGGATCCATGAAGGATTGCTGGATGGAAGCATCCATATTTTGGTTGGTACCCATGCCTTATTGGAAGACGTGGTCCAATTCAAGAATTTAGGCATTGTTGTCATTGACGAACAACATCGCTTTGGTGTAGCACAGCGTGCGCGATTGTGGAAGAAGAACAGTGTTCCCCCGCACATTTTGGTGATGACGGCAACGCCAATTCCACGCACTTTAGCCATGACTTTTTATGGTGATCTGGATGTTTCGGTAATTGATGAATTACCTCCAGGAAGAAAGCCGATTACAACGGAGCATCGATTCGAGAAGGACCGCTTAGTGGTTTTTGGTTTCATCAAGCGGGAAATTGCTTTAGGACGTCAGGTGTACATTGTCTATCCACTTATTCAAGAATCTGAAAAATTAGACTATGCGAATTTGATGGATGGCTACGAATCGATCTGTCGCGCCTTCCCTTTGCCGGATTACCGTGTAAGCATTGTTCACGGGCAAATGAAGCCAGAGGCCAAGGATTACGAAATGCGTCAGTTCGTGGAGGGAAAAACGCAGATCATGGTCGCAACTACAGTTATTGAAGTGGGTGTGAACGTACCCAACGCTTCCATCATGATCATTGAAAGCGCTGAAAGATTTGGATTGTCTCAATTGCACCAGTTGCGCGGACGAGTTGGTCGCGGTGCAGAAAAATCCTATTGCATTCTTCTTTCAGGAAACAAGCTTTCTAATGACACCAAAAAGCGACTATCAACAATGGTCCGCACAAACGACGGTTTTGAGATTGCTGAAGTGGATTTGGAACTACGAGGTCCAGGCGACATCATGGGAACCCAGCAAAGCGGCAACTTAGACCTTAAAATCGCTGATTTGGCGAAGGATGGTCCTTTGGTGGCTCAGGCACGTGAGTGTGCTCGAGAAATTTTGCAAAAAGATCCCCGATTAGAGCAACCTGAAAACCATTTCTTGCGTATCGAGTTAGTGAAACGCCTTCGGGACAAACCGAATTGGGCAGAAATTTCCTGATATGAAACGATTGATCCTTATTGCAACACTTTTCTTTTCCGTCCAATCATACGGACAATTGCTTTCCGGAACTGCTGTTGAAAGCGGACGAGTGATCACAAGCGAAACTACGCTTACAATCACGTACAAGCAAGCGGGTACTGTAACTGTTGAAGTGGCGATCGATCGCACTGGTAAAGTGACGTCTGCTAAAGTGGTGGACGCAGAAGGCATCAAAGGTACACCTGCACTTATGCCGGCTCAAAATGCGGCCAAAAAACTGACGTTCACACCTGGAACAGGTTTCGCCAAATTTGAGCATGCGCGTGTGAAATTCACTTACGTAGTGGAATGATCAACGAGACTCGCTGACCAATTCAAATTGCTGCCAATTCTCCTCCAGATAATTCAATAGGTCCTGAATTTCATTCAGGTCGAAAGAGGTTACCAGTTTTGTGCGGTATTCCTTGAAATGAGCAATTCCTTTGAAATAATTCGTGTAATGACGTTTCATTTCTGCCACCCCTAAACGTTCACCTTTCCATTTCACGCTCATATCTAAATGATCGCGGGCAGCTTGAACGCGTTCTTGAATTGTTGGTGGAGCTAATTTTTCTCCGGTTGCAAAATAGTGTTTGATCTCACGAAAGATCCACGGATAACCAATGGCTGCACGACCTATCATGATTCCGTCCACTCCGAATGTATTTCGGTATTCCAAAGCCTTTTCCGGTGAATCGATATCGCCATTTCCGAAAATGGGGATCTTAATACGCGGATTATTCTTTACGTCAGCAATATAATGCCAATCTGCTTCGCCTTTGTACAACTGCGCTCGTGTTCTTCCATGAATAGAAAGCGCCTCTACTCCAATGTCTTGCAATCGCTCTGCTACTTCCATGATGTTGATATTGTCGAAATCCCAGCCTAAACGGGTTTTAACAGTAACCGGAAGCTTGGTAGAATCGATGCACGCTTTTGTTAAGCGAACCATGAGATCAACATCCTTTAGAACCGCCGCTCCAGCGCCTTTGCAAACTACTTTTTTAACAGGACAACCAAAGTTGATATCTAATAAATCTGGTTGCGTCGCATCCACGATCTTTGCAGATAAGGCCATCGCTTCCTCATCCCCTCCGAAAATTTGAATACCGATTGGTTTCTCGTAATCGAAGATGTCCAACTTTTGACGACTCTTGATCGCATCTCGGATCAGTCCTTCAGAGGAAATGAATTCGGTATACATCAGGTCAGCTCCGTGCTTTTTGCACAAGGCACGAAACGGCGGATCACTTACATCCTCCATTGGCGCCAATAAAAGCGGAAACTCCCCCAATTCTATATCACGAATCTTCACCATGGCGCAAAGATACGGAAAGCACCGAAGATGTTTATCACTCTTCTTGTTGTTTCGACATACGCTGGTAAAAATAACCTCCAACCAAGAGTAAACCTCCTACCAATAGGAATACCAAGGTTTTGGTGATGGTGCTAAGCATTGTCAGGTCGTAAAAGAATAACTTCATTAACATGACTCCCAAAACTGACAGTGCGGTAACACGTAAAGCTGAGGACTCTGTTTTTAATCCACGAATGAGCAAGAAAACGGCGTAAGTTCCCCATAGCAAAGAGAGCAACAATTTGTAGCCCACTCCTATTTCGTAGATCAGTGACCAATGGATCAATTCCAAGGAAAGCAGCCACAATAATCCAACGTGTCCAAATGCCAATTCCCAAGTAGATTCGCGCATGCTTCGCCATTGGAACCAGCCAATGAAACAAAGTACAACAAAGAAACCATAGCGTGAAGCTTCGAACATGGTTCGGTCTATATCCCCGTTATTAAAATCATCCGACCAGGAATTGACATAGGTCACACCTACCAACAAGAAAAATAGTCCCAATAAAAAACTAATTCGTATCCCTGTCCGATAAGCGTTCACCAAAGCAAGCACCGATTTACGATACCAAATAGAACATGCCAAAACAAAGGCCATCCATAAGTAACCGAGCATGCGATAAGCTTGAGCTTTATTCGGGTCTAAGCGATCTAAATTGGTAAAGATGGTGATGGGCTCTTTGGGGTCTTTAAGCTCAGCTAATGCGAGATTTCCGGCATATTTAATGGCCATGAATCCAGACACAGCCGTTAATGTAACCAGCACCAAGGAATTGATCTGTATATAAATGCGATTTTCAACCGCCGCAAATTGAGCTTTTAGTCGCCAATAGAGCACCAAATGGAAAACAACAAGAAACACCAAAGCCAGCACATAATCGTTCATCCATGCCACCTCTGTATGTCCACCCATCGTTCTGGTGAAACCCGTGGACATGATCACCAATCCCATAATGCCCGTAAACAATGCACCCAGAATACGGATCAATTCAACCCGAACACCCATTGCCCACCACGACCAGATCGAAGTAGCAATTGCAAGTATAAATACCGGATAATAGGCTGAAAAAGGCAACATGAACATTGCTGCAATGCCCAACCACAGTTGGAGGTCTGTTCCTGAGTTATCTGCCACTTGTTTGTCCTTCAACCAATAAAGCACCAATGCCAAAACAGGAACTACCCCAGCCAGCAAATTCATTAAATCAGAATTGTGACCTGCAGCATTTAACCCTAAAAACGTGAAGGTTGTTAAGGCAAATAATTGCGTATGTCCCCATGCATCTAAAGATTCCTTCAAACGCAAACTACTTGCTTTTACGCCAAGTGAAATGACGATGTAGAACAACCAAATATAGATAGTTGCCAACCAGGTGTCCTGTGGTCTGAAATCGTCTGCAAACCAAACAATGAAAATAATGATGGACCATGCTATAATGGGGATGAACAAGCTTTTCCAAGCACGTAGGAATGATAGCACCAGCATACCAACATTTATCAAAAGCATGTAACCCAAATAGTAGCTAATATGTTGATTACCTGTACTAACGAGTGGAGGCAACAAATAAGCTCCCGCTAAACCTAAATGAGCGATGATCACGCGATTCATTCGAAGGGCTGCAAATACAGTGGCTATTACTGTCAATAACATTCCTCCATAGGCAAGTCCGAGTGGAAACACATGATAAAATGCATATCCCGCATAGGTCATGAAATAAATAGTTGACAAAGCCCCACTGCCCAGTATCGCACTGAAAGCCTCGTATTTCTTATGCAAACGAATGGCTACAAATCCTAAAATTGCTCCAACTAAATAACCTCCAGCAATTCGCAATCCTACACCGATCAGTTGATGGTCAATCGCATATTTCACACCGATGGCTACACCAATGAGAACGATAGCAATTCCAATTCGGGCCAAGAGCTTTTCACCTACAAAATGCTCCCAATCGATGAGTTGTTTTTCTTTTTTGGGTGTTTCAGCTTGAACGGGGCGATCTTCGGAGGAGGGAATTGGGGCCTCAACAGATGATTGCTTTTCGGTTGTTACCGAAGTTTTGCCTTCTTTCCACGCTTTGAATTCTGCATAATTCGTGCGAATCTCTTCTTTCAAAGCCTGGTGGCGGTCCCATAATTCGCGGTAGCGCTTTTCAAGATCATTGATCTTATCTTCTTCTTGACCCATAGCGGATAACTTTAGTCTTATCGAATGTACAAAAAGATTTTTCTTATTCTAATTAAATCGAAGGCTTTAAACACTGCTGTCGGAATGAGGAATTTTTCTAAACTTGTTGTATGAAAATGAAGCATGTAATTGTAGTAATATATACATCAATTGTTGTATTTCACATTGAAGCACAAAAAGATTCAACTGACATCAGTTTTACAGGAACAAAACTTGATCCGTATGAAGATCACGACGATTCTACCGGTCACTTTTCTTATTCCGGATATATTGATACTTATTTCGCATATTATTCAGACACTAATAACAGCGAAGGTTTCGTCAAGTTTCCTACAGGAAGCCCTCGAAATAAAGAGTTTGGGTTGAATATGATCTTGCTGAATGCAACCTATCAAGCTGAACATATTCGTGGCATTGCCACTTTATTTTATGGGGATATCGCCCGCTCTGCCTGGTCAAGTTACTTAAACATGGTTCAGGAGGCAAATGTGGGAATCCGCATTCGGAAAGGACTTTGGGTAGATTTGGGTTACTTCAGAACACATTTCGGACTTGAATCTATTCAACCCCGCGAGAATCCAACAGTAAGTTTTGCGACAACAACATATTATGAGCCCTATTTTTTAAGCGGAGCAAAACTCACCTATTCCATGAATGATCACTGGACCTTACAGGCAGGTGTATTTAATGGATACAATACATTCATTGAAACAAATAATAATAAAGCACTCACACTTTCATCACAGTTTGTTCCAAACAGTAAACAGTCGCACACCCTGAATTTGATGACGACAGACGAAAGTTTGACAAAGGACAAACAACGGATTTATATCAATTATATTGGTATTCTTAAATCAAGAAGAAATTCTTTAGGTATTGATCTTAACTTCGGTGCTCAGCAAAACAGCCAACTTTCTGATACTTCAAAAACGGCCTTTTTCTATTCTGCATTAGCAGTTTACAAACATCGATTCACACCGACTTTTGCTAGTTATCTGCGTTACGAATTCTTCAGTGATCTGCAAGAGATTTTGACAGGTCCGGTTTTGAACGTAAACCACACCTTAATCGGGCTTCAAGTAAATGGTGCAACACTTGGCATAGAATTCAAACCGGTTTCCCACAGTTTTATCCGATTAGAGTCTCGTTACCTGCACCTTGCCAACGACGAGAAGATCTTTTTTTATCAAAATAAGAGTACCAATCAGCGTTTTGAAGTGATCTTGTCAGCGGGAATTTGGTTTTAGATCTTATTTCCCGATACGACGAACAAATTGCTTGTTTTTCAGTATATACACTTCTTTACCTACTTGTACCGTTGCGCCTTCTTCGTAGGTGTGTAAATCGGCATAACGCTTACCGTTGAATTCCACGCAGCCTTTTGTAAGGTAAGCAATGGTCAGATAATTCTCATTCAATGCGTTACTGGAACCACAAACAATGATCTGGATGGGTTTCTGTACCTGATCCAACAATTTCATGTCGCGCGGAGTTGCTGCATTATCCGCCAACATCACAAACTGTTCACAAGAAGTACAAGCAGATTGCGCAGCCAGAACCGCCTCGATGTTATTCTCCGGTGTATCGCCGCCGTCCCCTTTTGCCATGGCAGTCATCATTTTGTTCAAAACCTCATCCAATGTAGGGTGATCCATTTGATAAATTCCCCCTACCTGGCCAATTTTCTTCGTCTTATCAGCTCTTCCATCCCCGTCATTGAACATGATTACCCCACGGATGGATGTGTCTTTCTGAGCATAAACCTGACGCAAGTACTCGAATAATTGTGCGTTGTATTGGGCCATACTACCAGTGATATCGATAACCAGGTAATAATTTGTCCATTTATTACGCGTCAAGGCATCTATCACCATTTTCGGTCGTGCTCCCGGTTTGATCTTGGAGTAATCTACGCGATTCTTATCGTCTTTGGGAGCTGGAATTTCCGTGGAATAGGATTTAATAGGAGAAGGAAGGATCGAACCGCGGCTCAGGTATTCTACTGTAAACTGCACCATGAACTCTCCCGGTTTTCCGTCGACTGATCCGGGCTCCCAGTTCGGCATGCGTTCCACGAACTTTTTCACTTCTTCGCGATAAGCGGGATCTGCAAAATCTTCGGGCAACACAATATCTTTGATCTTTCCCGTTTTGTCAACTGTAAACTGAACTGCCACACGCTGGTCTAACTTTTTCACCGAAGTAGGAAACTTCAAATTGCGTGTAAAATAATCGATCCGTTGTTTTTCCGTTCCGGGGAATTTAGGCTCTTTCAATTTATATTCCTTTTCAACAACCAATTGTCCGGTTGAATCCGGTTTAGCATTCTTGATCTCATTGCGCACAAAAGCATCATAGGCATGCGCAGGCACCGATCCGTCAAAAACTTTTTCCAGGTATTTTAATTCGATCTGCGTCATTAGATTGTTCGGCCTGTCGCGGTAGGTAATGACCACACCATGAAAATAATTGGGGCCCTCTTCCGCACTCGTACACCCCGTTTGTGCAATCAAAATCCACTCAACACCTGCTTGAGTCAGAATATCCGGAGCGACGTTCATAAGGGTTTTGAGTCGTTTACGGTTCAACCCGTGCTGATCGAAGGTTTCAGATTTGCGGTAAGTGGTATAAACCAATTCCACCTTTACAATGATCTTATCCTTCAAAGTGTTTAGGGCCGCAGCATCCTTGTAAACAGCGTTATTAAACGAAGTTTCCAAAGCAAGAACCTTGTCCTTTTTCGGGACCGTATATTTTTCTACAGAACGTGGAGTAATGCGAACAATTTGCTCGATCAAGGCATCGGTGGTTGTTTGGCCCTTTGCCGCAAATCCAAGAAAAAGGAAGCTGATCAAAAGCGTTCTCATGGTAGTCTGCGTTTGCCTAAATAATGATGGAGCGGCATTTTGTTACAAGGAAAATAGCACTTGGTCTTTCCCAAAATAGAATGCCGAAAGTGCAGTGATCAGGATCAGCAATCCCAAAAGCAAGGAAAACGATCGGAAACGCTCCTCCAATTTACCTTTTGTATAAACCGCCAAAAACCAACATGGTAAAGTTCCTATTCCCCATTCCAGGTGATTGCTTAAAATTGCCGTCGCCAAGCCTAGAAAACCTATTCCAAAAAAGATTGACGGTCTGTCGTTGTAATCCTTGGCAAAAAGTACTGCATTAACCAATAAGCACACGGATGCAAAGACCAAGGTCAAACTTTGAATGAGTACGATGCGATCAGCTGTTTGTTCGTCAGAGATCTCCGGATAAACGATCTGAAGAGCGAAATTAGATCCTATGAACAGAAAACTTGTTGCGATAAGCAATAACCAATCTTTGATACCGGGTTTCACCTTATCAACGATCAGCATTACCGGAAAAAGTAGAAACGATGCCGCTTTGAATAAGCCGAAAGGATAGAGAAAAACGCCATCCTTCATGAAGATGGAAAAAGCGAACATACTTAAGGTGATGATCGCCAATCCAGCTACGCGGTTACTAGTCATTGCGTTTTGCCAGCGCTTCTTCGATGTAATCGAACGTAGAAAGAATCACCGGTTTTCCGTCAACCACGGCAATGTCGTGTTCGAAATGTGCACTTGGTAATCCGTCAGCCGTGACAATGGTCCAATTGTCATCCAATTGTTCCACTTTTTCAGTCCCCATGTTGATCATCGGTTCGATAGCGATCGTCAATCCGTTCATGATCTTCTTACCACGACCACGACGACCATAGTTTGGAACTTGCGGATCCTCGTGTAAGGTTTTACCCAATCCGTGACCTACCAATTCGCGTACAACGCCGTATCCGTGTTTCTCAGCATGCGTTTGAATCGCCCAACCGATATCTTCGATACGATTTCCCACAACCGCCTGCTCGATTCCCAGGTACAAACATTCCTTGGTAACCTTCAACAATTGTTCTTTTTCTGGAGAGATCTTCCCAATGGCAAAGGTATAGGCATGATCGCCATAATAACCTTTGTAAACAGCGCCACAATCCACCGAAACGATATCACCTTCTTCCAAAGGACGATCGGTAGGCAAGCCATGAACCACTTGCTCATTCACCGAGATTAAAAGAGTACTCGGACAGCCATACAAACCCAGAAATCCCGGAATTGCATCTTGAGAACGGATATATGCTTCAGCCATTTTATCCAATTCCTTGGGAGTGATTCCTGGTCGGATTACCTCGGCTATTTTCCCGAGAGTTCTGCTTACTACCAACGCTGCATCGCGCATGATAGCTATCTCTTCGGCTGTTTTGTACTTGATCATATTCGGTTTCAGAAAATTCATGAGATGCAAAGGTAGTAAATTGTGCGAGAGCAAAGTTCTTGACCAAGTAACAAATGGAATCCACTATTCTTGATCAAAATCGAAGGTTCCACGTACAATAACTCCTGTTTTTAGGTCTTTTAACTCCAAAACTCCGGCGACGTCTTTTGGATAGCTGATCGAATAAATGGCCTTACCGTTTTCATCCTTACAAACAATTTGATCCCCCATGTTTTCTAGATCAAAATTAAATACACGACCGTATGGAGAGTTTTCAAAATAGAACATCCCTTTTCCTGACTCAAAATCAGATTCCAATGTAATTCGATCATTAGTTGCGTTTTGCAAGTGGTAAATACCTAATAATCGAGATCCCTTTGGTGTGAATTCAGGACTTTCGAAATTCAATTGATTCATACGACCGAAAACTCCTTTCGTTTTTACATCAATGATATCCATGTAGAGCCATTCTTCAAAAAATTTCATGCGCATTTTCAAGGTGTTACTAATGTCGTAACAATCATGCGTTTGCTCTTTTTCATTATAGATCACATAATAGGTTTTTACGGCTTGATTATTATCCATCACATCAACCACGGCTACGATCTGCTCTTTCCTCTCTGCAGTCAAGGCATCAACATTCTCGAAAATTTCCACTAAGCGGGATTGTGAACGGTATTCCCAAAACGTGATCAGCGCAGGAAGATTCTCGCTTCTTTCGGGGTTGAAGTATTCCACATTATCAATATGATGTGGATTTCCAACGATTAAAGGATCTTCCTCTCCAAATTCAAATTCTTCGGAACTGGACATTTCTTCATCCTCGCTATAATCTCCTGCGTATTCTTCTTCATAAGACAGATCTGTTTCCGGCGGATTGGTTCCAAAATAAACCCAAGTTGTGGTAGTTTCAAGACGCAAGTTGGTCAATTTGATCTCTGGAATTTCAACCTTTGAAAATGTGAGGTACATGGACAATTCTCCTTCAGGTCGACATTCAAAACGATTCTCAGCGGAATTGTAGCGGAAAAACTGAAGTACCTCAGCATCTCCGACGTAGATATTACCCGCTTCCTCTCCGTCTACATCCACATCGTCAACTACTTGAATGTATTCTGTTGATTCGCCATTTTTCAGGATGTAAAATCCAAATTTAGGTTGAGGTGCTTGTCCGATCCCTATCCCGGCAATCAGGCAAAAAAAGAAGGTAAGTTGTTTCATAATTCAAATGTAAGGAAATCAAACAGCGTTCTTTGATTTTCAGCTCAATGTTGCAACTTTCGAACTTAGCAAAGTTGCTAAGTTCAAACATTCCAAATTTCGAATTAAACAACGTTTAAATGAAACAACTTTGCTCCAACTTCAGCTCTTTTCATTATCTTCCATCAAATTAATCCGAAATGGTTAAAGTCTTGCGTGCCCTTCTCGTATTTCTATTCAGCACCCAGTATTGTAGTGCTGACACCACCTATTATGAAAACGGAAAGATTCAGTCTATCTATTCATACAATCATTCGCTCACAGAATATTACATGAATGGAAGTTTGAAACGGTACGTGCAATTCGACAAATTCTTAAGAAAAGGAAAAGAAACAAATTACGATTCGCTTGGGCTAATCACGTCACACGGGAAGGTCATTTTCAATGGTCGAAAACATGGCGTTTGGAAGACTTATCAAAACGGACAATTGACGGACAAAAACAGATACAAATTTGGATTTAACAAAAAGTACAAGCATACACCATCTGGAAAACGCATGCAGCTTTTTTTAACTTACGGCTATGCTTCATGGAGAGGTCCTTGTGATTCAGCTCAGAACAAATTCAAAGTATGCTTTGTACCTGTTGCCGGCTGTGTGGTGACTAGAAAACTGCTTTTCAGATCATCCTTCCATAATTTCTTCGTAAATGTCCGTTTAACGGCTCGATTTGGTATCAATTGGGAGGATAAAATTTATGAGTGTTGTAGTTGTAGCCGTAGCGCACCCAATTAAGGACTTATCGCACCTTGGTAAAGATCATTTTGTCCGATTTGCACAACTCTCTGAGATCAACACTTACATGCGCGAAGAATCGCGTATCGAGAATCACGCTACCGGGACTCACTTTGAGCAATAAAAAATCTTTATCAGGCTCGGTCATGGAATGTCTGTAAATCACCACTTGACTGGCTTGTGTTTCTTTAGTTGCCATGAACAGAGCCATTTGCTCATTTTCTGTTCCCAAACCTTTCGCTATCACCACTTCAATTTCTTTGGGGAAATGAGGATTCTTTGTCACATACAAAAAGACACTATCTGTACTTTGATAAACGTTGTCTGCTTTTTCCAGCAACTCATAAATGGAAGGTAACGTTTCTTCTTCAGTCACCAATTCAAGGGTATCCTGGCTATACAAAGAACCGGACATTAGAAAAAACACAGACAAGACAAACCAAATTTTCATAACCCGTTTCAATTGATGATCAAATGAATGTACCATTACATAAAGCTGATCATTCAAGTCAAAATTCAGAAAAAGAACCGAACTTCAGGTCAAGATTGAAGAACTTTTCACCAAAAGTCCAAGAAACAGCTACGCCCATTTGTGTTTGTTGGCAATAAATCGTTTGAAAGACCTTTGAACCACATGACGTCATTCCATTTTTATTCCTGATCAAAGCGTATCTTTGGCAAAAAGAGAAATTATGTCTAACACCATTCGCCTCAATAAATTCATTAGTGAAAGCGGACTCTGTTCTCGCAGACAAGCAGATCAATTGATAGAAAAGGGAATGGTGAAGATCAATGGAACTGTTGCCAAAGTTGGAAGCGTTGTAAAACCGCGCGACAAAGTGATGGTGAACGGACAGGTGGTAGAAGTGAAAGAAAAGAAAGACGCCGTTTATTTGATGTTCAATAAACCCGTTGGCGTTACGAGTACCACAGATAAAACAGACCCAACAAACATCATTGATTACATCCACTACAGCGAACGCATTTTTCCGATAGGTCGTTTGGACAAAGATTCTACCGGATTGATCCTATTGACAAGTAATGGCGATATTGTAAACCAAATATTGCGCGCAGGGAACAACCACGAAAAAGAATATTTGGTGACAGTGGATAAACCTTTCAATGCACAATTCATTGAAAAGATGTCACAAGGTGTCCCGATCCTGGGTCAAGTGACTAAAAAATGTAAAGTAGAACAGGTCAACCAGACTATGTTTCGCATCACTTTAATCCAAGGGTTGAATCGTCAGATCAGACGGATGTGTGAATATTTTGGTTACGAAGTTATCGATTTGAAGCGCATTCGCATTATGCACTTGGAGCTAAAAGGCTTGGCAGTTGGTGAAGCCCGTGAATTGGAACCGGATGAATTGGAACTGTTGTTTAAAAGCTTGGAAGGAAGTCGGAAGGACAGTGAAAAGGCTGTTCGCAATGATCAAGCGGCCAAGCTAGCCTATGAAAAAGAACAAAGCAGGCAACAAGCGAAAAAGGAACCTTCTAAGAAACGCGGAAATTCGCCTGATAAAGCCGCCATGGATCTGGAATATGCGGCCATATTAAAGGAAGCGCAACTAAAGGAACGCAAACGGATGGCGAATCATTCAAAACCCGGAGGAAAACCAAGCTTCTCAGGTCCAAGAAAACCAAAAGGTGGCGCGAAAAAACCGGGAGGAAGAAGGTAATAATATACAGTTGAGTTCTTCGTTAAAGATCAATGCTCTGCCCCATTTTCCGTGGCAATTTGAACCCACCATTCAGATAAACCGGAAGCATCCGCTCCAACAGCATGTGCCATAAACAAAGCCATGGCCATCATTTGATTTGAGGCATCAAAAACTTCTTCCATGCTTGTTAAGCGATCACACAGGATTTGAGCATCTTGGAGTAACAGTTCATTATGAGCTTGAATGAAGTCACCCGGATCAAGCGGATCCATTGACAGATTTGGTTGCAACAAGCGTTTCAAACATGCTTCACCAATTTTTGAGGAAAGTAGCTCCGGAGTGGTATTTCCCAATTGTTTCCAGGTAGCCAAAACTTGAAATTCATCACGTTCCAATAAACCTGTATCCAGCAATAAGGTTAGCGCAATATCTGCCAGGTTTTGCATGACTTCCATGTATGCATCTTGAGCCTGTTCGAATTGGGCTGTTTCCTGACCGGACAAATAGTTTGCAACTGACATTTTTGGCAAATCCAAAACTTCTGCGCATTCCGACAGGCAAGGGAAATCAGCTCCCGGATGCATGTAAGTAGCTTCTCCATGTTGAATTACTCGACCCAAGGGAAATAACCGACAAGCTAAAGGGCGAGCAGGATGCACACTGCAACCAGAATCATCGAGATACAAATTACACGCTTTACGTCCTGATTTATTCGCTTTTCCATCAAAGCGCAAAAAGATTCCACCGCCTGTTGTAAAACATTCTTGAAACTCCACAACGGATAAACCTTTGGCATCCGCCAATAGTCGCAATTCCCACGGATTCAAACGCACCCGATTTCCATGACAACAACTGCCCGACCTGGAACAAGTTAGTGGTAATATTGATTCTCTATTTAATGGAGTAAAGATCATTTAAAAAGCTTCTGCACCAGTAAACTTAAGCAAAGGATTTGATGTTAGTTTTAAAAACAAAACCCCCGATACCAAGTACCGAGGGTTTCTTATTTGTCTGATCGGCTTACGCCAATACTTCTTTTACTTTATCTGCTGCTTCTTGCAACAATACTGCAGAATGAACATTCAATCCAGATTCGTCGATCAACTTCTTCGCTGCCTCAGCATTTGTTCCTTGCAAACGAACGATGATCGGAACTGGAATGTTTCCAATGTTCTTGTATGCATCTACAACACCTTGAGCTACACGGTCACAACGAACGATCCCACCAAAGATGTTGATCAAGATCGCTTTTACGTTTGGATCCTTCAAGATGATATGGAAAGCTTTCTCAACGCGCTCAGCATCTGCAGTACCACCAACATCCAAGAAGTTAGCTGGGTTACCACCTGAATACTTAATGATATCCATAGTAGCCATCGCCAATCCAGCTCCGTTTACCATACAAGCAACGTTTCCGTCCAATTTAACGAAGTTCAAACCAGCTTCTCCAGCTTCTACATCCATTGGATCTTCTTCTGAAGTATCACGCATTGCCGCGTAATCCGGATGACGGTACAATCCGTTTCCATCCAAAGTAACCTTTGCATCTACCGCAATAACTTTATTATCTGAAGTTTTCAATACCGGGTTGATCTCAAACATCGCCGCATCACAACCTTCGTAAGCACTGTACAAAGCCACAACGAATTTTGTCATTTGCTTGAATGCCTCTCCAGACAATCCCAAATTGAAAGCGATTTTACGCGCCTGGAATCCTTGGATACCTACACGTGGATCGATCTCCTCTTTGAAAATCAAATGTGGCGTGTCATGCGCAACAGTTTCAATGTCCATCCCTCCTTCTGTAGAGTACATGATGATGTTACGACCTCTTTCACGATCCAACAATACAGACATGTAGAATTCTTCTGTTTGCGCCTCACCTGGATAATAAACATCCTCAGCGATCAACACTTTATTTACTAACTTACCTTTTCCATTTGTTTGAGCTGTCTCCAAATGACCGCCAAGGATACCTTTTACTTTCTCCTCAACTTGGTCAATTCCTTTTGCCAAAACTACTCCGTGAGATCCAGTTTCCTGAACAACACCTTTACCGCGACCACCTGCGTGGATCTGCGCTTTTACTACGTACCAACCGGTACCAGTTTCTTCTGTTAATTTCTTTGCAGCAGCTACGGCTTCTTCAACTTTATCCACTACAACTCCACGTTGTACAGCTACTCCGTACTTTTGTAGAATGGATTTACCTTGATATTCATGTAAGTTCATGACAGCTCTTTATTTTTTAGTGCGCTAAAGGTAATTATAAATTCGTTCAACACATCGAATAAAAGCATGAAATTAATCGATGGTATTAAAGAATTTAGATCTCAAATAAGACAAAAAAAGGTCTTCATATGAAGACCTGTTCTGATAGATTATATACAACGCTTAATGCGCATGCATTTTCCAAGTCGATGCAATGTGTTTCGATGCAGCATCTTTATTGGCCATTTGGGTAAGTTTATTCCAAATATCACCTAAACCTGCTTTCAGTGCTGCCGCCTCTTCATCGTAAGACTCCCACATCGTGTTCGGATCCGAGAAATAATGCTTGATAAAATTCGTGTCGAAATCACCTGATCTGAATGCAGGATGCTTCATCACATATTTACCAAAATCTAGCGTAGTTTTCACACCTGAGATTTGATATTCATTGATCGCTGAAACCATTTTATCCATCGCTTCTTCGCGTGTCGGGGCCCAAACAACCAACTTCGCAATCATCGGATCGTAATAGATCGGAACTTCCATTCCTTCTTCGAATGCGTCGTCCACACGTGCCAGATCTTTTCTTGGTCGTTTGTATCGATTCAAAGTTCCAATATCCGGAATGAATCCGTTCAAAGTATCCTCTGCGTATACACGAACCTCAATAGCATGCCCGTTGATCTCCAATTCATCTTGTAATTTCGGTAAACGTTCTCCACGTGCCACGCGAACTTGCCATTCTACCAAATCTGTTCCTGTGATCTCTTCCGTCACCGGATGCTCCACCTGAAGGCGTGTATTCATTTCCAAGAAGTAGAAATTCAGATCAGCATCCAACAAGAATTCAACTGTTCCTGCTCCTTCGTAATTACAAGCTTTACAAACGTTTACTGCAGCCTCCCCCATTTGCTTGCGCAATTCTGGTGTCAGAACTGCAGATGGAGCCTCTTCGATCACTTTTTGGTGACGTCGTTGAATGGAACATTCACGCTCAAATAAGTAAACTGTATTGCCCAATTGATCCGCAAAAACCTGAATCTCGATGTGCCGTGGTTTTGTAACAAACTTTTCAATGAAAACTGCATCATCACCAAAGGAAGAACGCGCTTCGCTCTGTGCCAACTGCATTTGCTCCTCGAATTCCTCTACGTTATTTACCAAACGCATTCCTTTTCCTCCACCTCCGGCTGAAGCTTTGATCAATACAGGAAAACCAACTTCTGCAGCGATCTTTTTAGCAGCATTCACGTCTGTGATAGCTTCGTCAACCCCCGGTACAAGGGGAACATTGTAGTGTTTTACAGCTTGTTTAGCCGACAATTTATCACCCATGATCTCCATTGCTTCAGGTGACGGCCCGATAAATTTAATCCCGGCATCCTTCACTTTGCGTGCAAATCCGGCATTCTCAGATAAAAAACCGTAACCTGGATGAATCCCTTCTACACCCAAATCCTTGCAATGTTTTAGAATCAGATCTTGCTGCAAATACGATTCAGAAGAAGGTGATTTACCTACGTAAACGGCTTCATCTGCTTCCAAAACATGTGGAGCCATAGCATCTGCATCTGAATATATCGCAACCGTTGCGATATTCATTTTCTTCAAAGAGCGAATAACACGACGCGCAATTTCACCACGGTTTGCAACAAGTACTTTTTTCATCTGATTTATTTATGGGCTAAAATTAGCGAATCCTCTTCGTTGCCGATATAGGAATTCTCACTTTTTATTAACGATTTGTCCAAATGACATGAGACGGGAAAATCTACCTTTTTCTTAATTCGATTCAGTCTTCGCAGGGTCAGGAGGAGAAACAACTGGTGTTTCTGGTACCGTTACAGGCTGCTCTTGAGGCAATGGTACTTTCTTTCCCTTTTTACCTGGTCGTTTTTTCTTCCGATTGAACGGATCAGTAATGAAATTGACTATCTTAGAATCACTCGTTTTATTGAATTCTTCCTGATAATACACCCCGACCACCTGCGAGAATTCACCACGGTCACTTTCGGTTAATACCCCTTTCTTATTGGATTCATTTGCAACTGTTGCTCGAAATGTTCCTTCTTCATTAATCAGGTACTCGATACTCATGTCACCAATCAAAGAACTTGAAGTTGTATTTGCTTGCGCACCCTGTGTGTTGGCGACTCCAAAGGTTCCCTTAACAATTATGTTTTGTTTTTCACCGAGAGCTGACTGCATACCAACCGTCATTGATCCCTGGTTCACCGAAGTCATTTCTGAATAACCAACGCGGAACTTCACATCTGAAGACATTTTATCCAAAATAGCATTCAACTGTTCAGACACCAAATCTCCGATCCCACCGGTGCCAACTCCCAATCCTCCGTTTATCGGAATGAATTTCTTCATTACCAGTAACGAAAAGAATTGTCTTTGCAAATCATCCTTAGAGGATTTAGCTCTATTCAAAGCACTTTTTCCTGCCTCTGTAGCATTCGGGGCATCAATATCTAATCCGATGTAAGGATCATTCAACGTATTCGTAACATTCAAAATACAATGAACGATTGAATTGTTATCCGAAGTAGTACCTCCCACAACACCACCGGTCAACTGGTCCAAACTGGCATTCACCGGAGTATAAGCCGAAATATTCAAATTGGCATCGTAAGGATTTCCAGTCCAAGTGATAGTACCACCATTTTTCAAGAAGAACTCCTCACGAATCGGGTTAAAAACGAAATTGTATTTCCCGGAGTTAATCATATACTGCCCGGACATGAAGATATTTCCAAAATTATCTGCGGTGATGTTCAAATCTCCCTGACCATTTGCGATCATCAAGTCTTCCGTTTTTTCGTTGAAGATCAATCGAACCTCCGCATCGGTCGTTGGAATGATGTTCATGTTTAGGTCGATTCCCGTCAGGTTGACTTTACTGGTTGAATTTTTTAAAGTATCCTGATCAAAACTGATGAAATCAAATTCGGAGAGTTCCCCACTTCCGTACATTGGCAAATCTACTTTTGTTCCTCTTTCTGTACGAGCAGTAACTGTGATGGACGTTAAATTTTCTTGAATATTGATGTTAGCAGAACCAGTTGCGTAAGCTTTCCCGTAGTAAACATCTCCAGGCTTATACTTTGTATTCAAGACTAACAAACGATTTTGTGGAGCTCCAAACTTTCGAACCCGTTCATCAAAAACGAAGTCCAAATCCATATTCCAATTTTCAAAATTTGTATGGAAAGCTTGGGCGAATATGTAGGCATCGTTTCCTTCTTCATCCTTAACAGGTAATTCAGCGTAGATACCGCTGTTGTCGCCATCAAAACGGATAGGACCTTTTGTGACCTTATAATTCACACCAAGAAGGCCAACCTTTACATTTCCATTTTGTAAACTTAAGCGACCATTAATGTTCGGATTTTCGGTTCTTCCCTTCACGGTAAGTTCTCCCTTCACCAATCCTTTGATATCCGAAAGCACATCAGGATCCATGAACGCATTGAGGAATTGAATGTCCATCTCGCGGAAGTTTAATCTAAAATCAAGATTTTCCTCATCGCGATAAGGATAGAAATGTCCTCCAAAGTCGAAGGTCTTTTGCTGTAAATAATTCAGATTCCCTTGTAAGAAAAAACCGTCGATTTCATCATTCCAATTTCCTCCCAAGTTGATATCACCAATTTCCTGCTTATTTATGTAAACCTGTTTAGCACTCAGATCACCGTCAATTCCAATATTCGTGAACGGTGTGGATAAGCGAACTGTCCCATTCAACCTTCCGGCCATATCCAATTCCGGATCTACTAACGGGATAAACTCTTCAATGTGCAGATCATTTGCAAAAATGGAAATCACATCCTTGGGATCGTTGGAAAGAACACCGTTAATTGCCAAGAATTGTACATCACGCTCCACTACCAAGTGATCGATCAAAACCCTGTCTGAAGCATATACCAATTCAGCTGTATTCATGATCTCCCACATCTGTTTTTTGATCGTAAAAAAGGATGGTTTTATTAACATCCGAATAGAACTGTCTCGTTTAAATTGGGTCAGAAAGTTGATCTCGGCAGGATTTGGGTATTTGTCGTTCCAACCTAAACGCGTTGTCAATGAAGCAGAATCACCGGTTATCTCGCAATCAAATTCCTCCGCATAAATGGAGTCATTCCACTGTGCATGAGATGCGTTGATCTGACACGTAACTTGATGGTTCTTTTTCGTCTGCACCAAAGAAAAATCAGTCAAATATTTCTTAAAGGTGTTTGTCGAATCCTCCAGATCCACTTCAGTATATGCCAATTCGCTTGATTGAATATCCAAAGATTGATCTCCCGTTCTACCATCGAAAGCCCCAACAAGTTCTGTTCCTTTAGCTATGGAAACATCCGGCAAGAAAATTGCCAGGAAATCGGCAGCTTCTTTTACATCAACCTTTAATTCAAAATGATCTTGTACCGGTTTCTTTTTTGAGAATTCCCTGTATTCAAAATAGGCTGGCAATAGTTGAGCCATACAATTTTGCAAACTTCCCAGTATAGTATTCGGATTAATTTTCCCAACCAATTCGATATCAGCAACGTTACTTTTGATGGTAAAAATGTCCGTTTGCGGCAATCGTTTGACATCAAACACCAAGCTTGGCACTTCGATCGTCTTCTTTTTCTCTTGATAATTGAGTTGCTCAATATCGATCTTACCTGCATAGCTACTTAAACCTGAACCATGCATATCCATGGTCAATGTTGTACTCAATTTAGAATTCGGATCCTTGGTCCAATTCAATTTACCCAAATCTGCTTGTGGAATATCCACATCAAATACGTAATGATGGTCTTTTCGTAAATCAATCGTGCCATTATACGATAATTTTAAATGCGGATCATCAATATCTATCTTCGCAGCAAATACGTTATTGCGCAAGGATCCATTGGCGACATCAATGTTCGTATAGGCATATTTATTAAATTGCAAGGACTGGATATCGCCACTCAATTCTTCGATGCGTATGACATCTTTTTGACCAACAACACCACTCAAGAAAACAGCACCAGTTACTTTGCCGAACAAAGAATTATCAATGAATTTGCCCAATTGGAAACTATCCACATACACATCGTATTTACTGTTCATGGTTCTTTTGAAGGCGTACCCTCCCTTTTCCAAAGCGTTAAACGTGACGCCATTATTCACACTCACTGAACCAAGCGCTGAGGTCATAACTTTACTTTGAACCACAAAACGATCCGTTGTACCCCGAATATCAGATCTTTTGATTTCCACATATCCCAATCGAGCAATCATCGGATCGAGTATTATTTTTCCTGACCCCATGTCCTTGGGTAATTTAAGCCGGGTAAGATCATCTAAATCAACCAAAGCGTAACTCACGGATTCCTGAAACGCAGAGCCTTTGATCTTCCTGAAATCCGGCAAATAGAAATCTCCACGAACCACGGATCTACTTCCAAATCGCAAATCAACATCATTAATTGCCAAGTTCTTAACCTTTCGATGCAACTCTCCACTAACAGCAATACGATCACTCATGCCCTCCAGAGCTGTGGCAAAGTACGCCACATCTCTCAAATTAACATGCGAGGAGTCTATTACCGCATCAAAGGTCACGGAATCTTCAAATTCTTGCAATCCCTGAAGATCAGACATCTTCATATTGAACTTGTGCGAATAAATAGTCGTGGTTGGGGTTTGAATTTTCACACCCGTAAGAAAGATGCCTCGATCTTGATCAATAAAACAATTGGAAATCAATCGCCGTAAGCGAAAACCACATTTTTCGGTGGTGCTTAAATGCTGCAGGTAAAAAGCAAAGGTGCCATCTCCTACTTTGAATTGTTTGGCGTGCATTTCCACCTCGTCAAAGAACAAATGGTCATAATCCATCCCATATTCGCTATATCCCTTTCGATTGTCATCGTAAGAAATATCTACACTTTCGATATCAAGCGATTTTATGGTTAAAGCAATCGGTTCTTTTTTCTTTGTCGATTTTTTTCCAGAATCAAAATAATCGGTAATAAAAAAGTAATTGTAGTCTCCGGTAATCGAATCTCGACTAATGCCTACACGCCCGTCGTGCAATTGGACATTACTTAAAGTAATTGCATTTCCGGATAGATTTATGGATTCAACTGTAACCTGAATGAGATCAAGAGAAGCGAGAGTGTCGCCATATTGGTCCTTGACAAAAACATCCTTCAAAAGCAATTTATCCAGAAACTGAATGTCAATTTTCCCAATACGCATTTCGGTATCCAATTCTTCAGATAAATAATCTGTGGCTATAGAACCTAAAAATGTTTGAAACTGACTACTTCTTATTGCAAATGCAAACAAGATCACTAGCACAATGATCCATTCGATCAGCATGCCGATTAACCTGCTTACAATTTTCAGTATTTTTGCCATCTATTCGTACAAATTTAACAAAGTTGAATCAAAAAGCACCGGTTATATTGGCAATAGAATCGTCCTGTGACGATACTGCGGCAGCAGTACTCAAAAATGACACCATTTTGGCCAATATAACATCTACGCAAACGATACATGAACAATACGGAGGCGTGGTACCAGAATTAGCCTCACGAGCACATCAACAAAGCATAGTTCCTGTTGTAGATGCAGCCCTGAGACAAGCTCAGATCCAACTTAGTGACATAGATGCCATTGCCTATACACGTGGGCCGGGATTAATGGGATCTTTGGTCGTAGGCACCTCATTTGCGAAGGCGCTATCTCTGGCCTTGAACAAACCATTGATAGACGTGCACCACATGCATGGACATATTTTGGCCCATTTTATAAACGAAGGACAAGCCATTCCTTCTTTTCCATTCATTTGCTTGACTGTATCCGGTGGACACACACAATTGGTAGTAGTTCATAGCCCTACAAACCTAGAGATCAAAGGAAGTACCATTGACGATGCTGCCGGAGAGGCTTTTGATAAAATCGCAAAGATCATCGGTCTTCCTTATCCGGGAGGTCCCTTGGTTGACAAATTGGCGCAAGAAGGCAATCCGGATGCTTTTGCTTTTTCAAAGCCTCAGGTTGTGGGATACGATTTTAGTTTTAGCGGGTTGAAAACATCTGTGCTATATTTCCTTCAGAAACAAACTGCAGTTGACCCGGATTTTGTGGAGAAGAACAAGGCTGATATTTGCGCGAGTGTACAACGAACAATTCTAGACATCCTTTTCAAAAAATTAGAATTATTGGTCAAGGATACAGGCATTAAAGATATCGCCATCGCCGGTGGAGTTTCTGCAAACACGGGATTACGCCAAAGATTGATGGATACTGGAAATAAAAAAGGTTGGAACGTTTTCATTCCCAAGTTTGCTTATTGCACAGACAATGCGGCTATGATCGCCATGGCCGGAAAATTCCTATATGATGCTGGAATTTTTGGCAACCAATCACAAGGAGCTGAAGCTCGTTTACCATTCTTGCGCTCATGGAATCAATAAAATTGCCCGAGGACTTTGTAAGACGTGTCCAACAAGATCCTTTTTTAGGCACATCCTTGCTTGATGCACTCAATGCTACCCCTCCTGTTTCAATCCGCAAGCACCCTCAAAAATACCTTGGTCATCTCGAAAACGATCAAGCAATACCATGGATGCCTTTTGGAAGTTATTTAGAATCCAGACCAGTATTTACATTAGATCCGCATTTCCATGGTGGCGCCTATTATCCGCAAGAAGCTGGTTCTCAACTGCTTTGGTCAGCCTTGGATCAGTTGAATTTTTCAGAGGAACCAATATTTTTGGATTTATGTGCTGCTCCTGGTGGTAAAAGCACGCTTATCAGTGATTTTTTAAATGGTAATGGATTGTTGATTTCTAACGAAGTCATTCAGCAACGTGCGCGTATCCTGAAGGAAAATTTAACCAAATGGGGATACACAAATACTCTTGTAAGCAATAACGATCCGGCTGATTTCACAAAGCTAGAAGGAGTCTTCGATTGTATTGTCGTAGACGCACCCTGTTCCGGTGAAGGCATGTTTCGAAAGGATCATGAGGCACGCGAGGAATGGAGCGAACAACACGTGGAGTTGTGTGCATCCCGACAGAAACGAATCGTGATGGACTGTTGGTCTGCCTTGAAAGAATCTGGATACTTGATCTATTCTACTTGTACCTTTAACGATCAAGAGAATGAAAGAAACATAGATTGGATCATCACGCAAACCGGTGCAGCATTGATCCACATCGATTTACCATTTGCAGAAACCGGGAGAAACGGAATTGGTTATTATGCCATTCCTGGTAAACAAAAAGCAGAAGGCTTTTTTATTGCTGTTTTGCAAAAAACTACAGAAACCAAAGAACGCAACGAAAAGAACAACAAACCAGCTCTTGCTCCTTTCAAGGATTTGAAAATGGTTGGAGAACTTGTGAACTTAAAGTCACAAATTGCGTTCGTTCAATGGGAAAATTTTGTGTTTGCTTTACCGGAAAATCACCTTCAACTTATTCAGAAGATAAAACAAAAACTCCGTATTATTAAGCTTGGAACAGAGATTGGAGAACTATCACGTAAAGGAATAATTCCACACGAAGCCCTGGCATTATCTGTAAATCTGGTAAGATCTGACATTCCGAAATACGAACTAACCAAGGAGCAAGCTTTACATTACTTGAAGGGCGAAACCTTTCAGTTGCCAGGAAATCATGGATATGGCTTGATGTGTTTTGAAGGCACCAAGCTTGGATGGATCAAACATCTTGGAAACCGTTTCAACAATTTATATCCAAAAGATTGGCGTATTCGAATGCGCATCGATTAAACTTCAGGTCTGAAGAAGAACAGCTTTCCTTTAGTCATGTGATTTACATTCATCGTGGTCAATCCAACTTTTCGGCCATGCTGACCCGTATTTTGATGAATTAGCGTTAGAACACCCTCGGCTGAAACAGCGTATACAATCGCATAATGGTGACCGAATTGCTCAGTAAATCCATTCCCTTTTTCATCTGTCCATTCCAATTGTACTTTTTCAAAGCGTATAACATCACCTGGTTGAACACACGCTTTCTTATAATCGTATTCTGAACCAAAATCATTCAGTCCATCCCAAGATGCACCAGCTTTATTCAATGCATATTGAACTAAATCCCAGCATTCTCCACGCTCAATCTTTTTCCCGATAGTTGATTGCACAACACGAATGATTGCGCTATTCATTTCCGTGGTTTCCTCACAAGCCTTAACTTGAGTCCAACCGTAGCCAAAGACAAAAAGGAAGAATGCTGAGAGATAGAAGTTCATTGTTTGTTGCTTGTTTTCGCTTAACGCAAAATGAAAGCTTGGTTACAAGGCTATTTGAAATTGCAAGACAGTCATCCCTTTTCTGCTGACGGCAACCAGATCACCAGCAACATCCTCGAATACCGGTCGAGATTGGTATTCTAGAGTCAATTTACCTGCATGAGTCCCATGAATGAAATAATTCAAACCGGCATTCCACATAAACATTAGGTTATTCAGGCGGTTGTAGTCACCTATTTGAATGGAGGTATAAGGCATGAACGATCCTCCTTGAGGTAATAAATCGTTCTTAAATTTATACCCTCCTTGCCAATAAAAAGTATTTCCGGTTCCAATCATTGGAAAAGCAACACCTGAACCATTGAATACAGAACCATCTGTTCCGTTTGCCGGATTCATAACCCCTACGTTTCGTACATAATTTGGCCCCAGGTTATAGCTTGTATAAGCAAAATATGATGATAAGGCCGCTCCCTTTTTGCCTATTGGCAGGTCTACGAAAAGATCCGCACCAAACAAAAACATGTCATGCAAAACAGTATCGTTATTATCATTTAGATTCCACATTGCATTTTTTTGGTGAATCCATCCAGCTCCCACATTGACAATCCTCTTTTTACCCAGATAAGTTCCTGTGGTATAAGGGAGTGTATTTGATTCCTTATCTAGGAATTGCCAAAGCAAATAACCCTGGGTTTGCAATTTTGGAGGCAACAGTGAAAACTCAGCGTTTTTAGAGATTGGCTTGATCTCAACTAATGAGTTTGCAATTGTCATTGGGGAACTTAAAGCCAAACGATAATCCAGATGCTTTAATTGTCCTTTTGCATACACACTAAGTTTACGAAGGAATTGATCATTAATACCGTTGGTAACTTGTTGGTAAAGCGGAACATCTATTCCCATTACTGACCCAACAGCAGGAGAGGCAAAACGAGCCAAACCTGACCATCCGGTTAATCCCGCACCTATCTGAAGCTGAGGAAAAATCTTGTATTCCGTAATAGCATCATGAAAAAATGCCCCTGTATTTCGTTTAGAAAGGAAATTGAAGTTATTCTGTCCGAATTGGGTGTAAAAGAATAGCCTGTTGGTTATTTGGGCTAAAACAGAAAATCGCAAGCGTCGTATACCAATATCCGTGTAATTCGCAACAGCATGCTTGTCAATCTCTGTTCCCGGATTCATCTCGCTATGACGGATCCAAATCTGATTCACCGCTGTGAATTTAATGTATTGCTTGTTGTTATTCCAACTGTATTTAAACTCCGGAACAAATCGATTGCTGTCTAATTCTGACTTTTGAGCTTGTATAAAGAATGACACAAAGCCAGATAAGATTATAATGTAATGTTTCATGTATATCAATTTTAATTTTTCACTTGTTTTTTAAATAAACTTCAAGTGAAAAATTCGCAATTGTTTAAACCAGATATACAACTCTTTTATTTGAAAAAACTCTATACAGACCGCTTGATCTAAATCTTGGGATGTTGGGTCAGTCGATAAAAAATGAATTGAAAAACTATGACAAAAGATTAGATCATTAACCAGACCATCAAGTGTATTGTATGCATCATCCGCATCATCTATCCCAATACTGATATAAGAATCCTCATCGAGTTCTATTGGTGAAAATCTACCTGAATCGACAAATTCGAAGCTCAACAAGCTAATCAGAATGAGCAGACTTATCTTTGAGATCAGCGACATGATGCAAAAATAACTACCCTTTAGGCGTCATCCTGAAATTTTCTGTTAAAAAAAAGCTGCGTACTATGGACGCAGCTTTCTAGAAAATGATTCTGGTTTACTTCAATACATTGATATAACCATTGAATTCTCGTTTTTCATCTGAATAAATATCTTTTACACGAGCAACCCAAGTATAAGTTCCTGTTGGCACAATTTTACCCAAGTAAGTTCCATCCCAAGCTGAATTTATATCATGTGTTTCCCAGATGATCTCACCCCATCTGTTAAAGATCAACAACTCGAAGTTGTACTCATCAACACCTTGAATAGCGAACGTCCAAGTTTGATTGAATTCATCACCATCAGGAGTAAATGAGTTCGGAGCGTAGAACAAGATATCACTGTTAACGATTAAATCATGCTCAACCGTATCTACACATCCTTCTGCAGTTTCCACGATCAATTCAACAGTGTACGTTCCCATGACTCCTTCAGGGAAGAAGAATGTAGGGTTCTCCGAGGTACTTGTCATTGGTGAAGCTCCCTGAGCTGTCCATTGCCAGTTTACTACACCCGGAGTTGAATTATCCTGCATCTTGATAACCGTTTCAAAGATCGTTGTTGGATTAGCGCTCATTGTAAATTCGGCAGTTGGAATTGCAATCACCTCTACAATCTGAGGGAATGAACCTGTGTAAACACATCCAAACACCGAAGTTACCGTTACATTCATATCATAAAAGCCTGGGTCTAGATACGTGTGTGTTGCAGCATTTGCATCTTGCACTGTACCAAATTCTCCATCTCCAAAACTGATCTCAACAGAGTCGATCTCATTCAAGTTGTTTGACACATTCGTAAACACAAACGTACCTGGTTGACAGCTCGTAGTTCTGTCAGGAACAAAAGAAGGCACGATTGGAGTTGGGAACGTGATCATCATACAGGAATCGGTTGTTGGTGAACCACATTGTTCAGACAAACGTACACAATACTGTGTTCCTGAGTTTACTGGATCAACTGTAATAGTTGAACCCGTGCCAATAACAGTCCCATTCTCACTCCATGTAAATGTGTATGGTGAAGACCCACCAGAACCTGCAACTGAAAGCATAGTGCTATTTTCAGAACAAATCACTTGATCTGGCGTTAGGTTAGTAATCACCAATTGAGAAGGCTCTCCAATTGTAGCTGTCAAAGTGATCACACAGTTGTTCACATCAGTCACTGTAACCGTATGCGTTCCTGCATATAGATCATTAGCAACAGGTAAGGTAGAAGTAGAATTATCCCAAGAATAGCTGTATTGTGGAGTACCTCCGGAAACCGAAACACCAACAACACCATCATTCAAACTATTACAAGTTGCATCTTGAGTTAATACCACTTGTCCAACCATTGGCGGAATCTCCGTAACAACAACTTCCACAGTATCTACACATCCAACAGAAGAGGAGACTTCACAATGATACGTTCCTGCTGCTAAGCCCGTGGCAGTTTGAGTCGTTTGACCTCCTGCATCATACCAGTTGTAAGAAACTGTACCCAAAACAGGATTCATTGTTGCTGTAGCCGTACCATCACTTCCGCCCGGGCAAGAAACAACAGTCGTGATACCTGAGAATGTAGCTGTTGAATTTGGTACAACTACAGGTACATTTTTCACACAACCATTCGCATCTGTAACAGTTACTGTATAGTTTCCTGCCACCAAGTTTGTAGCTGTCTGTGTGGTTTGACCACCAGGAGCCCATAAGTAAGTGAATGGTGAACCTCCAGAAGTTGGAGTAACCGTAGCTGTTCCACTCCCTCCATTACAATAATCAGTTGTAGCTGTAGCATTTGCGTTTACAGTGATGCGTGTGATCCAAGTTGTATCCGAAACCGCTCCCACTGACACTCCACATGAAGTACCAGTCAAGAAATAACCGGTAGTTCCCGGTGGAACTTGAGTAACATTCAATTGTCCATTATTGTATGGGAATGTTTGTCCCAAAGTGTTTTGCCATTGTGTCTGACCGCCAGTTGAATTCACATTAACGTACGAAATCTGAGCCTGTGTATAATTCGTAGTATTGTTTGGCGCTGTCGGAGTCCAACGACGACCATCTTGGTTAGCTGTCCAAACTTGGTTGTTACGACCAGGCACCGGAGTGGCCACAGCTCCAGTTGAATTTTGAGTTCCTTCAATTGCTAAACCACTGTTCCATGTGCTACAAACAGTTTTAGATCCAATGTGCATTTCAACAACATTGGTAGTTTCATAAAAAATGTAAGCTGCGTAAACGCATTGAGAAGTACAACTATACATGGTAACTCCATTGTATAGAACAACAAACATTCGGTTTGGAGCTGTCCCTAAAGTCTGATATTGGATAGGTCCACTATTTGCATTTGAAGGATTCAAGTCTCCATAAGCAATCATCGCTGAATTATTTGCCGAAGCAATTGACGGTGTTGGGATTGGAGTTCCATTCAATGACCATGGGCAAAATCCATTCGCATTAGCCGAATTGAAACTTACAATACCATTTGATCCAATGACACAGTTATTATAATTGGCTCCATAAAAATTAAATGTAAATCCCATCGGGATCAATCCGCTCCATGAGTCATCAGACAATGTGATGTTTGTTGGGTTATTTAATACGATTCCTCCTCCTGGATTTGCACCACCACCACCGCAGTTATTAATCGTAACTGTTTGACCGGTACACACTGTGGCGTCAGTTCCCAAACACACAGTTACCTGAGCATTAGTTTGGTATGCTGTAAGTATACTAAGTAAAACAAATAAAAAGTAATTTTTCATAATTGTAAATCTGTAAATCATAAACGCAACTTTTCTATTTAGGTTGCTTTGACAACATTCAATTTGCGGCGAAAATATGAAATCATCAAGGATTCGTTGAATAAACATGACCATACCTGAAGCACGAATTTTCAATCTAGGATTCTGAGTTAACAATAATTGTTAGGAATGTGTTCTAAGGTTTCTTTAGTTGAAAGATTGCAGGTTTAAAAATTAATTACATTTGCGATACTCATTTAAAAACGAATTCAAACATGTCAAGTAAGTACCAAGCACAGATTGATGCCTTTATGGACCGTGTGAAAGCATCGAATGGGCACGAGCCGGAATTCTTGCAAGCCGTTCACGAAGTTGCTGAAGCAGTAATTCCTTTCATTGAGGAAAATCCGAAATACAAAACCGCGAAGATTCTGGATCGCATTGTAGAGCCAGAAAGAACAATCATTTTCCGCGTTCCTTGGTTGGACGATAAAGGTGAAGTCCAAGTAAACCGTGGATACCGCGTGGAGTTTAACTCCGCAATCGGACCATACAAAGGAGGTTTGCGTTTCCACCCTTCGGTTAACTTATCAATTTTGAAATTCTTAGGATTTGAACAAATCTTCAAGAATTCCTTGACTACATTGCCAATGGGTGGTGGTAAAGGAGGTTCTGATTTTGATCCAAAAGGAAAATCAGATAACGAAGTAATGAAATTCTGTCAATCATTTATGACTGAGCTTTCTCGTCATATTGGTGCTGATACGGATGTGCCTGCTGGTGATATCGGTGTTGGTGGACGTGAAATTGGTTACATGTTCGGTCAATATAAAAGAATTCGTAATGAATTTACGGGTGTATTAACTGGTAAAGCACGTAATTGGGGTGGATCTTTGATTCGTCCAGAAGATACTGGATATGGTACTGTATATTTCGCAAAAGAAATGTTGGCTACTAAAGGTGATTCTTTCAATGGTAAAGTTGTTGCTGTTTCTGGTTCTGGAAACGTTGCACAATACGCTTGCGAGAAAGCTACTCAATTAGGTGCTAAAGTTGTTACTTTATCAGATTCATCTGGTTACATCTACGATGCTGACGGAATCAATGCTGAGAAATTGGCTTTTGTAATGGAATTGAAAAATGTAAAAAGAGGTCGTATTGAAGAATACGTTGCTAAATATCCATCTGCGAAATTCGTTGCTGGAAAACGTCCATGGGAAGTGAAAGTTGATATCGCTTTACCATGTGCTACACAAAACGAATTGAATGGTGACGAAGCGAAAGTATTGATTTCAAATGGTGTTATCTGTGTTGCTGAAGGTGCTAACATGCCTTCAACTCCAGAAGCAATCGCTGAATTTGATGCTGCAAGAATTTTGTTCTCTCCAGGAAAAGCGTCTAACGCTGGTGGTGTTGCAACTTCAGGTCTTGAAATGTCTCAAAACTCATTGCGTCTTTCTTGGTCTGCTGAAGAAGTTGATCAACGTTTACACGGAATCATGGTTTCTATCCACGAAGCTTGTGTTAAATACGGTAAAAGAGAAGATGGAACAATCGATTACGTTAAAGGAGCAAACATTGCTGGTTTCGTAAAAGTTGCTGATTCTATGATTGACCAAGGTTTGGTTTAATCACATTCACAATACTTGAAAAGGCTGGTTCTTCTGAATCAGCCTTTTTTCGTTTAAAGAAATTCACCTTTTTGCCTTTTTCTGCCACAAATTCGATTAATTTTGCAAATTCAATTGCAATTACACAAAGAATGGAAGTATTAGAAAAACGATACATCGACTTTAACCGCGAAGGATTTGATGACCAAGAATTATTGACCATCTATAAAACAATTTTGAAACCTCGTATGATCGAGGAAAAAATGTTGATTTTGTTGCGTCAAGGGAAAATTACAAAATGGTTTTCTGGTTGGGGACAAGAAGGTATTTCCGTAGGTTGTGCGTATGCAATGAACCAAGATGAATACATTCTACCGATGCACCGTAATCTAGGGATTTTCACAACACGCGGAATTCCATTAGAGCGCTTGTTTGCTCAGTTTCAAGGAAAACTTTCTGGATTTACAAAAGGTCGTGATCGTTCTTTCCATTTTGGAACACAAGAATACAAAGTGGTTGGTATGATTTCTCATCTTGGACCTCAATTAGGTATTGCGGATGGAATTGCCTTGGCTGCCAAATTGAAAAAAGAGAAAAAATCAACAATCGTATTTACAGGTGACGGTGGTGCTTCTGAAGGTGATTTTCATGAATCGTTGAATGTGGCTTCTGTTTGGGATTTGCCAGTGATTTTTGCAATTGAAAATAACTGTTGGGGACTTTCAACGCCTTCTTCAGAGCAATTCCGCTGTAAACAATTCATCGATAAAGGAATTGGTTACGGAATGGAAGCTGTTCAAGTGAATGGAAATAACATTCTTGAAGTAATTCGCGCCGTTCGTAAGATCAATGAAGAAATTCGTGAAAATCCTAAACCATATATTTTGGAATTGATGACCTTCAGAATGCGTGGGCACGAAGAAGCATCAGGGACAAAATACTATCCAGAAGGATTGCAAGATGAATGGTCAAAACAAGATCCAGTTTCTAATTTTGAATTGTATTTGAAAGAAATTGGTGTTTTGACAGATGAGCAAGAAGCAACTTTCAAAAAAGAAATTAAAGAAGAAATTCAAACAGGATTTGATACTGCACATGCAGAGCCAGCAATTACGGCTTCTTTAGAAACAGAATTAGAAGATGTTTACGCACCTTTTTCTCAAGAAGTAATCGAAGGTAAAGGAGCTACAACTGAAAAACGTTTCATTGATGCCATTCAAGATGGTTTGCGCGAATCAATGGAGAAATATCCAGAATTGGTGATCATGGGACAAGAC
>CAYLJB010000002.1:0-65640 GCA_964383785.1 uncultured Fluviicola sp. | reverse complement strand
CTTGCTTTCTTTTACAGTTGGTGGGCAATTCATCGTTATCCGCCAAAACGTGTTCAAGCACGCGCACCCAAACAAGGTTTTGATCACGTCTTTGAATCGGTGCTTTTTGGTGTGTTCATCGGATTATCCTTTTTTCTGGCTTGGTTGCTTGGCTTGAAAAATCCGTATTGGGTTCCCATTTCGTGTTTGGCCGTGCTGCAAGGGATCAACCGCAAACACGTTTTGCAACGTTCGTTTCAGCGTGTTTTGGGGACTGGTATCGGCATGTTGGTAGGTTGGTTGATCTTGTATCTGGATCCAAGCGAATTGGGGATGGTGATCAGTTTGCTATCGCTGCAATTCGTTGTGGAAATGCTAATTGTGCGTCACTACGCTCTGGCAGTCGTTTTCATTACACCGATGACACTTTTATTGGCAGAGGCTGCTTCGCCGAGTGGCATACCTGTAAACGATCTGATTGCTACCCGCTTCATCGATATTGTGATTGGAAGTACGATCGGAGCGATCGGTGGATGGTTCTTGTATCATCAGCAATTGCGCTACCACGCGAAACGACAATTGCGTATCAGCGCGATCCGGAAACGCAAATGATCAATTCCGCAGTAAAGGCAGGTTAATCTCCACGTATTGTCGCTGCTCCAAAACACTACACCAGCATTTTTCCTGGAGTTGTCCTACCTTTTGGAAATCGAAAACTACGCGTAGATACAGATCCTTCAAACCTTTATTTTTAATTAAAATTCCGTTGTTTTTTAAAGTCTGGTAATTGATCTCTTTGATGGGCAATTGGATGGGTTGTAAGAACTGAAATTCAATCTGTAATTCTTGCATATGCAGGCCAAAGAAGTTTTCCAGCTCGGGGTAATTCAACTGGACGCGAACCATGCTGTCGTTCACTACTTGTTGACTGGCCATGATCTTTTCAGCTTGGAGTGTAAAACCGGAAAATTCCGCTTGCACCAATGCCGGACCAATTTGCTTTTCGTTATACGCCGATATAAAGGCATCGATCTCCGGAATTGGAAGATCGGCTGAACCAAACCGGATCAATTGAAATCCTTCCTGGTATTTGTTGCATAAGATACAAGCGTTTTCTGTTCCTGCTTGTTGGTACAACATGATCCGTTTTCCTTTGGAAATGTCCAGTTGTGCTTTGTATATTGCCCACTTTTCGATGCTGTCTAAATGATAAGGCTTCAGGTAGAGTTCAGATTCGATCTCTGAAAAAGAAGCTTTTTCTATGCGCTTAGAATTCATCTGCTGACCATAGGTTAACAAGCCGGAAAAAGTTAAGCAAACAAGCAGACAGAAAAGGTGCATGAATTTTATTGTCCGATTAATTTGTACAATTCATTCAGATTAGGTGAAATGATCACCTCGATACGTCTGTTTTTCGCTTTGTCTTTTGCATCAACCGGGTGGTATTCGCTGCGCCCGGCAGCCATCAATTGCGCCGGATTCATTTTGCTGTTTGCAGTCATGATCTCAACTACGGCAGTTGCACGCAAAACGCTCAATTCCCAGTTGCTTTTTGGGTGATTTGCTGAAACCAATTTATCGGTGTCTGTATGTCCTTCTACGATGATCTCCAGATCTTTTTCACTTTCCAATACTTTCGCCAAATCGATCAAGGCTTTTTTACCTTCGGTTTCCACTGTTGTAGAACCAGATTGGAACAACAATTTGGCCTCCAGACTCACGTAGATCTTCCCATCTTTCTCTACTACGGTCAGTCCTTTGTTCTCAAATCCTTTCAACGCAGCTGCCACTTTGTTCTTGAGCAATTTCATCGCTTCGTCCTTGCGCTGGATCATTTCTTCCAATTCATTCACACGCGCTTCGCGTTCTTCTAAAAGGCGTTGTTTGTTCCCTAATTCGGTTTCCATGTTTTTCAAGGCCTCTTCTTTGCGCAATAACTCTTGGTTACGTGCTTCGATATCCGCTTGATAACCAGCAGTTTCTTTGGCGCCACTCAGACGCATTTGATCCAACTTTCGCTCGTAGGCTTCGTTCTGAGCGACCATCAAGTCATATTGAGCTTGTAGAAAGCGAAAATCTGAACCCATTCGAAGGGTATCTTTTTTCAATTGACCTACGTCTTTTTTCATCTGCTCCAAACGTGCATCGAGATCCTTGGCCTTGCCTTCATTTGCTTGAGCACTAGCTTTGTATTTTTCCAATTCCTCGCTGCATGTCTTCTCGCGTTCAACCAATTCGTTGTATTTCTTAGCAGGAACGCAGGCAGCCATCGCCAGTCCGATTATCGTTGCAAAAAAGAGTTTGTTCATACGGATATTTTGTAGCTCAAATTTCACAAGTATTGCTGCTGTTTCGACAGCGCTGTGCGTGATTTATAAACACCCGATTTTTAATAGATGAATTGTTCAGTAAATAGGTTGATGTTGTGTATTAACGAAACAAAAAGGGCCATCACAAAGTGACAGCCCTCTCTGCTAATTTCAAGCTTGTTTTTTCAGGACGAACCGAAAGGTGTAGTCCTTACCAATCATATCCTCGCTAACCGGAAGGTTCATGCGTTGGATCTGTGTAATTATGGCCTTAGTCATGGCCTCTGAATTGGAATCAACCAATTGAATTTGGATGCGTTTTTCAGCATCGATATGTAAGTTAACGGTAACTACCACTTCCGATTCTGATGACACAGATGCCGGGTAGCAAATCTTTTTTGTGATCTTGTTCTTGAAAATGCTTTCACCATTTCCGGCTAAAGCTGCTCCTGTTGTTCCAAGGAAAAATGCGATAAGTACGATAATATTTTTCATGATTTCTGAATTACTTGTTTTGCTCATAGGACTAGCTCAATGGGAATAAGTTACAGCGGCATTCAAAAGAAATGTTAAAAGGCTCATGATGACCCGAGTTGATCTCTGTTGGAACCCTTTGTTCGGAAAAAATCAAGCTTGATCATTGAAACAGCGGACAAAGCTGTTGATCGCTGGATGGCATCCGGCACGGAGAGAAGCTCAGTGTAAGTTCGTGACTGTGGTAGGAACCAGGTCGCAATTTACTCAATACAAAATCGTAAGAGTACATCATGCGCCAGCGATCACCCAATTGAAAACCGAGAAATCCGATAAGTGCGTCGGTATTTCGGAACCCCAATCCGCTTGTTACTTTGCGCTTGTAATCGATCAGCACTTGTAACTGCAGATCAACAGGTGCGCCTTTCGTAAAACCGATATACATTCCCGGTAAAGCCGTAACGGATTCACTGAAGGCATAGCGAAATCCTCCGTTCAGCATTCCATGAATAGAGCCACGTGCTCTTCCACCGATCTTTTTCCAAGTCATGGGAATCATGTTATACAATGCCAAGCCCGCATAATAGTTCTTTCCATTCCACCAAGCGCCAAATGTAGCATCAGGTAGTAATTCTACCGCACTTCCATTGATAACCGGATCTGCTTCTAATGGCAAGGCTTTGTTCAGGTCGAACGAGAGCTGAGAAGCACCGAATGCCAGACCAAGAGATAAGCGCTCATCAATACTGAAATTAAAGTGGCCTGCGTAGGACAATTGAAAATCCAGTTGTTTGAATGGCCCAATTTGATCGTACATGAATCGTGCTCCCAATCCGTGGCGAGGAGCGAGTAATTTCTTGGGTTTGGTTTTCAAAGGAGCACTCCAGGTTAACCAACCAGTGGTAGGAGCTCCGTCGATTGCAATCCATTGTCCGCGAACAGTTCCCTGAATTTCAAGGCAACTTTTGATCCCTGTGTGTGCAGGATTAATGGCGTATTGATGGGAAGCCCATTGACTCATGTGCGGTAATTGTTGGCTAAATAATTTAAAGCCAAGGAACATGAAGGATATGAGTAGGACAGCTTTCATCGAATGATCGTAATGCTTCCTTTCATCGTTTCTCTCGACTTATCATTGAAGTCAAGCACATAAAAATAAACGCCATCCGTAACGGGTCTGCCTTTATTCGTTCCGTCCCAGCTTTTGGATAAACTATAACCACTGATATCAGCTACTTGTTGTCCCCAACGATCATAAATGACCATGCGTGTGTTCGGATAGGAACCAATTCCTTCAATGATCCAAGTGTCGTTCGTTCCATCTCCATTCGGACTAAAACTTCCCGGAATATTCAGGAAATCACTAACCGTAACTAGTACATTGTCTGTCAAGGTGCAAACGCCATTTGAGACTGTGACACTATACAAAGTTGTTTCGGTAGGGCTCGCGATCACAGATTGTAATGTATCATTCGAGACTCCGGTAGATGGACTCCATAAGAAGGTGTTTCCGTTTGTCGTAGCGTTCAATTGAACCGATTCTCCTGCCTCGATACTTTGATCAGCACCGGCATCTGCGTACAATGGATCCAGAGTTATTGCACCGAAATTGTAAGTTAATGCAACCGGACAATCATCGAAGCACGAACATGAAGCTGAAATGACATCTCCATTAGCAATTACAGAACTTAGAAAATAGGGTCCTTGCGTTAATGCGGCAAGTTGTCCGTTTATGTACCAAGAAATCGCCGAGGTATCTGTGCAATCGCCAAGGTAAACCGTATACCCAGCGGGAGTTGAAGGACAGATGTAATTTGGTCCGCCAATAGATATTGTTGGTGCCGGCCGATCAATACCTGGCCCACTTACCAAGATGTCAAATGTTGCTTCTGCAGGTGATGTTGCTCCTCCATTTCGTGCTCCATTTACAATCAGGTAATAGGTGGTATTTGGAAGTAAAGCAGTTGCGGTAAGTCCGAAATTACCGAAGGCACCTGCTTCACAGTTGCTAACCAATGTAAAAGTAGCTGCATCACATGGAACAACCGCTTGAACGACACATGCTTGAAGTTGGTTTCCCAAACCTGCAGCGGCATTGAAATTCAAATTACTGAATGCAATGTTTACATCGCCACCGGTACTATTTGTGGTAAAGGTGTACCAAACAGAATTGTCACCGGAAAAGCAAAACGTGAAATCATCTTCGCAATCCGGACACACTGTTGATGTTGCATCGAAATTGGAACCGCTCAAAGTGACTCCAGGACATAAAGTTTCGGCGTTATTGCATGCATCGTTTGCTGGTTGTGCTCCAGCGGAAAACGCTACTGAAACAACCATTAACAGAACGTTAACAAGGCCTTTAAATGACATGCTGGCGGAATGAAATTTTCAGTAAATCTAATACATTCAGGCGGATTGATCACGCTTTTTTTTGTAGTTTCACAGTCCGTTTACCGTCATTCGTCGATAAATTTTGATTTTTTGGCACAATAGATGGAAAGGCGCACTTGTAAAACAAAGAGCTATGAAAAGAATTTTTACTTTTTTTCTATTATTTATTACCACAACTGTACTACACGGTCAAGAAACCAAGTTGGATTATGACAATGATTCTAAATGGTTTTGGGGTTTAAATATTGGAGGTACTTGGTCGTCGGCAGACGTCAAATACAAGACAGACCTGGGATGGGGATTAGTTCTGGGCAAATCGTTTAATTATGGAATTGGAAAACCAATTAGTTTCGATATCCGCGGTCGTTTCCTAATGGGAGATTGGACAGGTCAGGATATTTCCAGAACTAGTGGTATCGATTCCACCAATTCGGTTTATCAGCCATATTATTCGGTTGGACAAAACCCGGTGTTAAACCATCAAACCCGCGCAACTGAGTTGTCTCTGGAATTGGTGTTGCATTTCAATAATTTGCGCGCACGTTCGGGTTGGGATCCTTATATTTTTGGAGGTATTGGATATACCTGGTACAAGAGCAAAGTGAACTTGTACAACGATCAAGCATTGTATGACTACGATTCGCTTTCTACACTTGTGTTGAACAATACCGGATTCATTGATGCGCAAGATGGTTCTTACGAAACAAATGGCTCGACTACAACAGGTAACTGGATGCCGATCGTTGGGATTGGTTTGGGTTATCAGTTTGGTCCTCGTTTCTCAATGGGTATCGAGCACAAGACTACGTTTACGCGTTTGGATGATTTTGATGGTTTCAAATCAAATACTGGAAACTATCCGAATGACTGGTATCACTACACAAGTGCATACATGCGATTCCAGATCCGCGATCATGCTCCAATCCGCGATGAACAGACGAATAATAACAACAACTCTTTGGGTAATGTAAATAATTACAACGGAAATACGAATATTCCTCCGGTTGTTGATTTTACAGCGCCTTCTACTTCAGGGACTACAGTTTCTGTTCCTACTTATTCTATTCGTGCAAATATTCAGCACGTTTCTTCTCAAACAAATGTTGTTTTTCGTCAGAATGGAAACTATGTGAACAATTTCGTATTCAATCCGTCTACTCAGTCTTTCGAGTGCCTTGTTAATTTGGTTCCCGGACAGAACGTATTTGAATTGACTGGATCGAATACCGTAGGTTCCGATAATGAAACAACAGTGATCAATTATGTGCGTGAGCAGAATAACCCACCGGTAATTACCTATACAAATCCGGCATCTAGTCCTGCTACGGTTCAAAATGCTGCGTTCAATTTGACTGCAAATGTTACCAATATTCAACAGGCAAACCAAATGACGATGACCTTGAACGGTCAACCGGTTCAGTTCACATACAATGCTGGTACTACAGGAGCAGCCGCAAACTTGACCTTGCAGGTTGGAACTAACATCGTTACAACTACTGCAACAAATCCTTACGGTACGGATCAAGAGTCAATCACGATCATTTATCAACCGGTTCAAACGGAACCACTTCCGATCGTTTATTTCGTAGATCCTAATGCGAATCCGTACACGACTTCGCAGCCAAACTTTACGATTAATGCAGATGTATTGAATGTGGCAGGTTCTCAGAATATTACGTTCAAACAGAACGGTGCGATGAACCAAAACTTCACCTATAACGCACAAACAGATGATTTCCAAAGTGCGGTGGTGTTGACTCCGGGACAAAACGTTTTCGAGATTATTGCAACGAATTCTGCTGGTTCTGCTCAGGCATCTACGATCATTATTTACAATCGTGCAGCTCCTAAGCCGCCGATTGTAACGATCACGAATCCTGCAAGTACACCACACAATACAAACAGTCCTGTCTTTAACTTGGCAGCTACTGTATTGAACGTGACTCAGGCAAGCCAGATCACAGTGAAGTTGAATAACCAAAACATTGCTTTTGCTTACAACAACGTGAATAACAATGTTACGGCAAATCTAAATTTGGTTGTTGGTACAAACATCGTGGTGGTAACAGGAACAAACACAGACGGTACAGATTCCAAACAAGTAACGATCATTTACCGCCAGGCTCAGCAATTGCAGCCACCGGTAGTGAACTTTACGAATCCGAACGTGAATCCGTATACTTCACAACAAGCAACAATGACTTTGACTGCTTCTGTATTGAATGTGGCCTCTGCTCAAGGTGTGAACGTAAACGTGAATGGAACGAATGTGACCAACTTTACATTTGCCAACAATACGGTTACTTTGCCGTTGAATTTATTGGAAGGTGCAAACGTGATTACGGTTACTGGTACAAATGCTGCTGGTACAGATAGCGAATCACAGACGATCATTTATCGCAAACCAGCGGTAGTTCAACCGCCGGTAGTGACTTTCATTGATCCAGCAACTTCACCTGTTACAGTTTACAACAACACTTACAATGTGCGCGCTCGAGTTCGTTTTGTGCAAGGAGCTTCTAATATTACGTTGAAGATCAACGGACAAATTTCCAGCAACTTCGCCTACAGCGCATCAAGTGAGATTATGGAGTTCACAACAGCTTTGGTTGTTGGTGCAAATGTGGTTGAGATCACAGCAACGAATACTGCAGGACAAGACCAAGAGTCTACGACGATCATTTATCGCGTGAATAATCCAGCGGTTCCACCAGTGGTTACAATTACTAATCCTGCTTCAAATCCATCAACTGTGAACGTAAACACAGCTGCGATTCAAGCAACGGTATTAAACGTAGATGGACCACAACAGATCCAGGTAAATGTGAACGGTGTTGCCTTGACGAATTTTGCTTACAATTCTGTAAACAAGCAATTGACTTTCACGGCGAACTTAAACACAGGGGCAAATAATGTTACAGTTACAGCTACGAATACTGCTGGAACTGCATCTGATAGTCGTGTGATCAACTACATCCGTCAGGAAATTGTGAACCCACCGTTGGTAACCTTTATCCAGCCTGCCGCTCCTGGTACAACTGTGAACATTTCAGGTTATACTATGCGTGCGACAGTATCGAATGTGTCTCAAGCATCGCAGATCGTGGTTGTTCAAGATGGCCAAATTGTGAACCCAGCTTTGTGGAGCTTCAATGCTGCAAGTCATGAGGTGATCATGAATACCAATTTGAATTCAGGTAACAATGTGTTTACTATCACTGGTACGAATACAGGTGGTTCGCACACTGCTTCCACAAATATCAGATACGAAGTGCCTGTAGTGGTGTGTGATAAACCGCAAATCCAGTTAACAGCGCCAGCCGCTTCTGGTTTGGAAGTTCAAAACGCGGCTTACACAGTTACTGCAACGATCCAACATATTACTAATGCGAACCAAGTTCAATTGTTGGTCAATGGTACGCTTCAAGGGGTTGGGACATATAACGCAAGCACGAAAGTTTACAGCAAAGGAGTTGCACTAAATGAAGGACAGAATGTCATCCAATTGATTGCTACAAATCCTTGTGGTGAAAGCGCAGTGACTACTGTGATCATTTACAAACCCGCTGCTGCACCTTGTGTGCCACCAACTGTGACTCGTATTGAGCCTGTTCAGCAAACATTGACTACACAAGATGTGAGTGTTCAAATTCGCGCTGCGGTAGGAAATGTTGCGAATGCTTCTCAAATCAAGGTGTTCGTGAACAATGCGCCGGTAAACTTCAACTACGATGCTGCTGCACATTTAGTAACTGCCACTGTTAGTTTAGTGGAGGGAGCAAATACAATTCGTGTAGAAGTGAAAAATGAATGTGGTGAAGCTTTCGTAGATTGGACAGTAACTCGTACAGTTTGTGTGGCGCCTAAAATCACAGTGACTACTTCATCGGTTCCGGTTAACACAACAACGTACAATGACAACTTGAATTTTGTAGCTGCAATTACTGGGATTACATCAAGCAGTCAGATCACAGTGAAATTGAATTCGCAGGACATAAACTTTGTATTTAATCCACAAACAGGGGTGTTGACAATCAATCAAGCGTTGATATTGGGTGTGAATTCATTCATGATCACTGCACAAAATGAGTGTGGATCAGATTTAATGAAATTTGGAATCACGCGTCGTCAAGAGCAAACGGTATTGCCTCCAACGGTATCTATCGTGAATCCTTCGACAACACCTTACACGATCTCTCAAAGTGGAATGACTGTTCAAGTTACAACTACTCAAATTACAAGTGCGAACCAAGTTTCGATCACTGTAAACGGGGCTGCGACGAATTTCAACTTCAATGCAGCCAATGGTGGTGTTACTTTCAATGCGGCATTCAATCCTGGTCCGAACGTAATTGTTGCAACAGTAGTGAATATTGCAGGTTCTGCAACGGATACAAAAACGGTGATCTATCAAGAGCCAGTTGTAGTTCAGCCTCCTGTAATTACGTTGACGAATCCTGCTTCTTGTCCGGCAGCCTTCCCAAGAGGAGTGCAGACAATTTCGGGATCAGTAACTAATATTACGAATGCGAACCAAGTAGTTATCAGCTATAATGGTAGTCCGGTGAACTTTACATCGTCAATTTCAAATGGTGTGTTGACATTCTCGTTCCAGATCAGTATTTCGAATACTACCGTAAACCTTCCTTTGGTAATTAACGCTACCAATGCTGGTGGCTCCGATTTAAAGTCTTGTACTATCTCTATAATCGTTGCAAATGGAAATGGCAATAACGGCCATGGCAACAACGAGGACGGAGTGGATGAATCGAACCCGGGACAAGGTGGGGGAGGACCAAACGGTGAACAAGGTGGTGAAATCGATGATGAGAACGAAAATAACGGAGGTGGAAATACCAATGGCGGTTCTAACAACGGTGGAAACACAAATGGAGGTTCTACGAATGGTGGAAACACAAATGGTGGAGGAAATACCAATGGCGGTAACTCTAACGGTGGAGGAAACTCTAACGGTGGAGGAAACACGAACGGCGGCGGAAACTCAAACGAAGGTGGCAACAATGAAGGTGGGAACGGCGGAAACGGCGGAAACAAATCGGTTGCAAAACCTACAACACGCCCTGGAACAACGGTTAAACCAAAACCGGCAACACCGGCTCAGCCAGTAAATCCGTAATTGATTTAAAATAATTGGAAGGCCCCTCTATTTGGAGGGGCTTTTTATTTGGAATAAGTCTAAAGTAGCAGTAAATTTGTGCATCATTTTTACAATCATGACAAGAGAAGCGGTACTGGAGGTGTTGGGTTCGATTTTAGAACCAGATTTGAAGAAGGATTTAGTTAGTCTGAATTTTGTTGAAGATCTGCAAGTTTCTGATTCCGGTATTTCGGTTACGATCTATGTTTCAAACCCTGCTTTGCACGCTCGCAAACGCATGCAGGAAGCAGTTGAGTTTAACTTGAAACGCGTTTTTGGTCAGGAGATCTCCATTCAATGTACCGTGAAAGGAGTGCCGGCTGAATCACGCGCAGAGCACCGAAAGATCTTGCCTGAAGTGAAAAACATCATCGCAGTAGCATCCGGAAAAGGAGGTGTAGGGAAATCTACCGTTACTGCAAATCTTGCCGGAGGTTTGGCAAAAGCCGGTTTCCGAGTGGGAGTTGTTGATGCCGATATTTACGGACCAAGCATGCCAACCATGTTTGATGTGGTAGGTGAACGTCCGACAATGATCGATGTAGATGGACAGCCGATGATCAATCCGGTAATGAGCTACGGAATCAAGATCTTGTCAATCGGATTTTTCTCGTCTCAGGATGATGCAATTGTTTGGCGTGGACCAATGGCCGCGAAAGCCATGACGCAATTGTTCACAGATGCTTATTGGGGCGATTTGGATTATTTATTGATCGACCTTCCTCCGGGAACAGGAGATATCCACTTATCTTTGGTGCAAACGGTTCCGTTGGATGGCGTGGTGATCGTTTCTACACCACAAGAAGTGGCCTTGGCCGATGCACGTAAAGGAGTGAACATGTTCAAATTGGATACGATCAATGTTCCAATCGTCGGACTTGTTGAGAATATGGCATGGTTCACACCAGCTGAGTTACCTGAAAACAAATATTACATCTTCGGAAGAGATGGTGTGAAGAATTTGGCTTCCGGATTGAATGAAACATTCCTTGGGCACATTCCATTGGTTCAAAGTGTTCGTGAGTCAGGAGATGTGGGCAGACCTGCTGTATTCCAGGAAAATACACCTACAGCCAAAGCATTTGAAGAATTAGTTGATACTTTTGTACAGGAGGTGAATGCGTTGAAAGCGCGTAAAGCCGTAAAAGCTGTTTAATATGTCGTTGAATAAAGTAGAAATTGCGGAAAAGATCAATTATTCACTGAGTGAATTGCGTCCACATTTGCATGCAGATGGCGGCGATATGGAATTGGTTGAGATCACAGATGAAGGAATTGTTAGAGTGCGCTTATTGGGTGCTTGCAGCGATTGCTCGATGAGTATGATGACGATCAAAGCCGGACTGGAAGAAGCAGTTAAGAAAATTGCTCCTGAAGTTGTTGCTGTTGAAGCAGTAAATTAATCCGTGCACCTCTTTTCTGGTTCAGGCATTGAACCATTCTTTAAAATGCATCACGCGTTCTCGGCTCACAATGGCGTCGTCTTCGGGAAGGCTTTCAGCATTTACTTTTAAACGACTATTGAAGAAGGAACTAACCTTGTTGATCGACTCCAAATTCACGATCACTTTTCGATTGATCCGAAAGAATTGCGTGGGATCCACTAATTGTTCCAACTGATCTAAATTGTAATCCAAAGGGTAGCGTTTGTTGACACGATTGACCAAGAAGGTCATCCCATCCTCTGATCGAAAATGATGGATATCACTTGTCTTGATCGAACTCAAGGTGTCGCCGATCTTTACCATGAAGCGCGACTTATACGCCGATGTCTTCGTCAATATTCGGATATTTTCCAATAACTCCTGTTGCTGATTCAAGGACAAGCGGTGATGTTTTTGAATGGCATTTTCCAAATCTTTTCCGGAAATCGGTTTGAGTAAGTAATCTACCGCGTTTACCTTGAAGGCGTCGATGGCGTAATGATCAAAGGCTGTGGTAAAAATGATCGGTGTATTCACTGAATGGTCCCGCAAAAAATCCATCGCATTCCCATCTCCTAAATGAATGTCCATGAAGATCAGATCCGGCTGTTCGTGTTCGTCAAAATACTCCCGACACGATTTCACGGAATCCAATTTTGCCAACACCTCGATGTCATACGGAAGTCGTTTGAGAAGCCGCTCCAAATGTTCTTGCGACAATACTTCGTCTTCTACAATTACCACTTTCATGCTTCTTCAATTAAGGGGATCTTCACAATGAATTTGGTTTCGATGTCGATGACCTCAACCGCTTTGTCCGTAAAATATGCGTAGCGGGAACGGATATTCTTCAACCCGGTGCCGGAGCTTTCTTCAGCAGAGATTCGCTTGTGTTTTACATTCGAAACGATCAGGTAATCATTGGCGGTATGTATGGAAATCGTCAATGGTTTTTCTGTGGTGATCTCGTTGTGCTTGATCGCATTTTCCAATAGCAATTGGATCGAAAGTGGCGGTAGGACCTTGTTCAGATTTTCGACTTCAATATGCTGATCAATGAGGAGGTTAGGGGAGTACCGAATCTGCAGCAAATAGACATAGCTTTCGATAAATTCCATCTCTTCCTTCAAGGTCACCAACTCACGCGAAGCATTGTCTAGCAGGTAGCGATAAACCTTGCTCATTTGCTGCACAAAATCAGCGGCCTTATCCTGGTCCTTGTAGATCAATGAGGTCAGCACACTCATATTGTTGAACAAGAAATGCGGATTGATCTGACTTTTCAAATTTTCCAATTTGGCCATTGCCGTTTCAGCTTTGTAGGCTTCAATTTCAACCAAAGATGCTTTCCATTTAAAGAATAACTGGATGGCAAATTCAACGGTTAAGATCATGACGCTGAAATTGATCGCGATTGCCAATGAGATCTTGAAGATATTCGCGTTTTCCAGCAATGGAAATGGACAGATGTAGGCATTGAAAAACGAACCTACCGTAAAGAAGAAAGTCACACAAAGTACCATACTTCCCGCCAATACTGTCAGCAAACGCTTAAAGAAGGCCTGTTCCCAAGTGAGTTTTTTATTGACCCAATGATCCAACCACAAGGTACTCTCCCAAATACAAAAGGTAATGATCACCGATTGGAGGATGGAAAAATACCAGTTGCTCGGATTATTTAAGGCAAATTCCGGAGGTAAGGGCAAAATGGCGCGCATCACAAATGCAATGAGAATCCCCATTATCAGCATGAATACAAAACGCCATTTGTTACGCAACATGAGGTCTAATTTAAACTTTTCTACCAAGTTTTTCAGCTTTCCTCAACCATTCGGAAATTCGCTCTGCATTTGCGTAGCGAACTTGCTGAAAACCGGTAACACGTTTTACTTTAAATCCACAGAATTGAAGAATCATCCGTTTCAATTGTTTGATTCCCGGTGCACCATTGAACCATTTGTAGTAAAATATCGGTTGGTCTATTGTGTATAGGATTTCCGCGGTTCTTCCTGCAAGTAGTTTATCCCACCAAACACTGTTTTCACGGTATTGAAAAGCGAATTTGGGAAGAAGAGCGCGATCAATAAAACCCTTTAACAATGCGGGCATACCTCCCCACCATACTGGGTGAACAACCACCAGATGATCACACCATAAAATCTGTTCTTGAGCTAACAGGATGTCTGGCTCCAAATCAAGTCGTTGCGAATAACCAAAGTGCAAATTTGGATCAAATTGTAATTCAGAAAGGTGAATGATTCGCACATCATTTCCTGCATCTATAGTCCCTTTACTAAACGATTCTGTAATTGCTCGGTTTAAGGAACTTTCGTTGGGATGCCCGTTGATTATTAGTACTTTTTTCATGATTTAAAACTCAATGCGGTAAACGAAATTCGGGAAGAAACCGATCTGATATGCCGTGTTAATGCTGTTCGTTAAGGGATTGTAGCGATCAGCAAAGATGTTCTTGCGGTTCGTTACGTTATTCACATCAAAGAACCACGATTGCGAAATCGAACGCTTGGCTGAGTTTAAAGTAAATCCAACTTTTACATCCAATCGCAAGAAGTCTGCATATTGTTCGCTGTACGCATACGCATCTCCTTTGTTGATCTGCGTTCCCGCTAATTGCGAGAGCACTAAGTCCACCGGCGTGTAAAAACGTCCTCCTGCATGCGTGAATTTCACATCTAAGGAAATGGTATTGCGCTTTGCTTTTCCTACTTTGATCTCTTTTCCTACAAGTACATTGTACACATAGCGCCCGTTGAAGGCGGTATTGCGTTCTATGTTGTCACTGGCGGTGTACTTAGCTTCGTAGATACTTCCGGAAAGCAGACCGTAGAATCCTTTGTGAAAATAGCGTTCAGCGGTAAGTTCCAAGCCGTAGTTTTCGCCAGTTCCTTCATTGACTAAGTTTGTTTCATCATTTGGAAAGAAGGAAGCACCTGCATTGATCATGGAATAGCTGCTGCTTGTGCGTTCAACGGGAATCTGGAACAAATACTGGTAATACACTTCTGTCTTCACGCGCCAGTGTGCATTTGGCAACCATTCGTATCCAGCAACTAGGTGGTGACTTTTTGTAAAACCAAGGTCCTTGTTCAACAATTCTTTGTTCCCAAGCGCGTCATAGCTCTGCAAGAAGTAAATATCCAGAGGCTGCATCTGACTGTGCAATCCGTAGCCAAAAGAGAGCGATCCGGTCTTGGCCAATTGCCATTTCACTCCTAAACGCGGTTCCAAGGCTACAGCGTTGTTCAAGGTCAACACTTGGGCGTGTAGTCCGCTATTCAAGGTCAAATTATTGCTGAAGCTGAATTTATAGTGCGCATAGGTTTGAAGGAGATAGGTTTGTTCCTTTGTATTCCAATATTCTACCCACACCGGTGTTTCTTCCCGATTTCGATAGTACAAGTCGATGTTCATTTGCTCGGCGATCACACCTACTTTCAAGAAATGACGGGCGCTTAGTTTGGTGTTGTAACTGGAGTTAAGGGTCATCGTCAAGCGCGAAGTGGTGTTTTCAATGGTGCGCGCCGGCGTTTTATCCACCCCGATACTGTCTTGCAGGTAGTTGGAACCCGAGTAGTTTCCTCCAATCACGGTAAGCACATAAGATTTATCCGATACGCGAATGGAATGTTTGATCCCGGCAGTTGCAATTTGACTGGTGAAATAGCTGTCTTTCGATGGATCTGCAAATAAATCGGCGCTATCGATCTTGTCGTGTAGGAAATCAATGCTACTCACTGCTCCAATTCCGAAGAAGGTGAACTTACCCAGTTTGGTGTTTCCGCTCACCACTTTAAATGACAAGTCTTGGTAATAGGGTGTGGCTGCGGTTCCAATTTGCAAACCGAGTTTCTGTGCCATCGAGGGGAAACCGTAGCGGTAGCCTACGAGGTAGGAAGAACCTTTGTCCTTGCGGATCGGGCCTTCGGTTACAAATTCCAAACCGGTGATGGCTCCAAACTGAAAGGTGTGTTCGCGCTTGTCGCTATTCCCGCTGCGAAAACCGAGATCAAAGACTCCTGCATTTGCATTCCCGTATTCTGAAGGGAAAGCAGAGGTCATAAAATCTGAATTGCGCAACAAGTTCGTATTGATGGCTGAAACCGGTCCACCAGTGGTTCCAATCGTTGCAAAGTGGTTTGGATTTCCGATGTTCAAGCCTTCCAAGCGCCACAAAACACCGATGGGAGAATTCCCGCGAATCACCAAGTCATTTCGGGAATCGTCAGGCGAACTTACTCCGGCAAAATTGGCCGCCAAGCGAGCGGGATCGGAGCGACCTCCGGCATAGCGGTTCACTTCTTCCATGGAAAACGAACGGCTACTCACGCTGGTGTTTTCATTGTTCACTTCTCCTTTTTTCGCCAGGATCACCACGTCTTCTACCGTATTGATGGACTCTTCCAATTGGATGTCGATAACCGTTTCTTTACCGGCGCTCACAATAACGTTTGCAGCGGTCTGCGAGCGGTAACCGTCCATTGTAAAGCTCAATTCGTAACGACCCGGATTCAAGTTTTCCAAGCGGTACTGACCATTGAGATCAGCAATAACACCAACGAGCGGGTCAGTACCCACGATCACTACGCGAGCGCCATAAAGCGGTTCGGTAGATTGTTTATCGGTGATGGTTCCTTTGATGGTTTGGTTTTGTCCGAAAAGTAGTGTTGGTAAGAACAACAGTGTTAAAAGTTGGAGTATTTTCTTCATGACTTTGATTTTCGGTACAATGCTACAAATGAATCAATTATTGGGACTCAAAAATAAGTTCAATTGTCGAGTAAATAGGTTGAATTGTTTGAAATGGAAAATGAACGGACAAAAAAAATCCCGGTGTAAACACCAGGATTTTTTAAATGTATTTCTGCCAATTACTTCGCTGCAGCGTAACGAGCGGCAACTGCGTTCCAATTGATCACGCTAAAGAATGCGTTGATGTAATCCGGACGACGGTTTTGGTAATGCAAGTAGTAAGCATGTTCCCAAACATCCAAACACAAGATTGGAGTTCCGTTACACCCTTCACCCATCAATGGGTTGTCTTGGTTTGCTGTAGAACAGATCACTAATTTTCCGCCTTCAACACACAACCATGCCCAACCTGAACCGAAACGTGTAGCTCCTGCTTTCGCGAATTCGTCTTTGAAGTTTTCAAATGTTCCGAATGCATCGTTGATCGCTTGCGCTAGATCTCCTGTTGGTGTACCACCTGCATTTGGTCCCATGATTTCCCAGAACATGTTGTGGTTCCAGTATCCACCTCCGTTGTTGCGAACAGCCGGTTTGTCTTTACATACTTTCAAGATCTCCTCGATCGTTTTTCCTTCCAAATCTGTACCCGCGATCGCGTTGTTCAAATTGGTAATATACGCTTGGTGATGCTTTGTATGGTGGATTTCCATTGTACGTGCATCGATATAAGGTTCTAACGCATCGTAGGCGTAAGGTAATTTTGGTAATTCGAATGCCATAATTTTGATTTTTTTAGTTGTTGAACAAATGTAAGAACAAATTTTAGAGACAAGGGTTTGTTATCATTTTTTATAATCCGTATTTCTTTTTGTATTTCAAATACAAGTCTGTTTGAAAGTTCGCCGTCGAAACAAAATTCCCGTTCACGAGGATCAAACTCGCCTGATTGGTGCGCATATCCAAGGCATTACCAGTGGAAACATACAAAGTGGCGTTCTTTCCTTCTTCTATAGAACCAAAAGTCTTTTCCACACCCATGATCTCACAAGCACTCAAGGTAATGCAACGAACAGCTTCTTCTTCGTTCAAACCGTAAGCTTTCGCCGTCCCAGCCAGGAAAGGTAGGTTTCGCGCATTCATCGCCTCCATATCGCCCTCGTTTTGCAAGCAGAATTTGATTCCCGCATTTTGAAGGATGAAGGGCAAACGGTACACCAGATCAATCGCGTCGCCGTCAGATTCCGGCAAAGAATGCAAGCGTGGCAACATGATCGGAATTTTCTTTTCTGCCAATTTCTCTGTGATCATGTAGCTGTCGTAACCACCAACGATCACCGGGAAAGGCAATTCGAAGCGCGCCACGAAATCCAGGATATCCAACAATTGCTGTACTTCATTGGCGTGGAAATAAACGCGCTTATTCCCGTTAAAACACGCTTTCATCGCTGCAAAACGCACATCTTCACTTTCACCCTCTTTGCGTTGGTAAGCTCTCGCTTGATCGAAGAAAGCATACAATTGCTGTTTCTCCTCTTCGTATTTTTCGTTGCGTTTTTTCGGAGCAGGTTCTGCCCACCAGCCTCCACCTTGTAAGGACTCCGGCCAGTTGACATGGATCCCGTCATCCTGACGAACAGCTCCATCTTCCCAGTTCCAGCAATCTGTCAACATCACCGATGAACTACCGGAAATGTATCCGCCACGTGGAGTTGTTTGTGTCAATAAGACGCCGTTCGTGCGCACGGTACTTAAGATGTCGCTTTCGCAATTGTAGGCGATCAAGGCGCGCACATGCGGATTCAAAGGACCTACTTCGCGGAAATCATTGGATGCACGCACCGATTCGATCTCTGTAAGTCCCAATGTCGTGTTTGGTGCCACAAATCCGGGATACAAGTGATGACCATCCAAATTGATGATGGTGTCCCAATCGTCGCGTTTGTACGTATATGCCAGTGCGTTGCGCACCAAAGTGATCTTGTTTCCAACGATCCCAACCAGACCTTTTTCGAACACTTGGCCATTGCCAACATGCACGGTTGCGTTTTCGATCAGGATGCGTTTTTCTTGGTTAAATGCTGTTAAATGGATCAGCACACCAAAGATGAAAAGGATAAATGCTCTCATGCGATTAATGTTCGTTACTTCCTGTACTCAATTCTTCTCCTAAAGTGCTGCAGTGGTAAGCACCACGTTTCTTGCGAACAAAAGGTTTGCTCGGTTCGCCATTCTTATTTGCCTCAACCATGAGTGCAATGATGCGTGCGCGCTCAGCTTCCATTTCTTGTTGCTTCTTCAAATCGGCATCGCGATCGAACAAGACCTCTCCGTCAACTACGGTATACAAGACTTTCGCATCGATGCTCAATGGATTCGTTGTCCAAAGCACCAAATCGGCATCTTTACCGGCTTTGACACTTCCCATACGGTCGTCCAAATGCAGAAGTTTCGCCGGATTCAAGGTCACCATTTTCCAGGCTTCTTCTTCCGTTACGCCTCCGTATTTGATCACTTTAGCTGCTTCTTGGTTCAAACGACGTCCCATTTCGCCATCGTCACTGTTGATTGCCACAACAACACCCATTTGGTGTAACAACGAAGCGTTGAACGGTACGGCATCTTTCACCTCAAATTTGTAAGCCCACCAATCGGAGAAGGTAGAAGCACCCACACCGTGTTCTTTCATTTTGTCGGCTACTTTGTATCCTTCCAGAATGTGTGTAAACGTATTTACTTTGAAGCCGAAAGAATCCGCCACGTGCATCAACATGTTGATCTCGGATTGAATGTAGGAGTGACAACTGATCTTGCGCACGCCAGTAACAATCTCGTACAAGGCATCTAGTTCCAGTTCGCGCGGAATTGTTTGATCTTTCATGCGGGCATCGTGATACGCCAAGGCGCGTGCAAATGCATCTACGTATACTTGCTCCACACCCATACGCGTTTGCGGGAAACGTACGGTATTGAAATCGCCCCAGTTGGCTTGTTTCACGTTTTCACCCAAGGCAAACTTCACGAACTTCGGCGCGTCTTTGATCAAGTAATCTTGTGGCAAGTGTCCCCACTTCAATTTTACCAGTGCCGACTGCCCTCCGATCGGATTGGCACTTCCGTGTAGCAACTGAGCAGCGGTAACGCCACCACTCAATTGGCGGTAAACATTGATATCGTCTGCAGTCACAACATCACCAATGCGTACTTCCGCGCTGATTGCTTGCCCGCCTTCATTCACTCCTTTCGAAATGGCAATGTGGCTGTGCTCATCGATGATTCCGGCTGTTAAGTGCTTTCCTTGTGCATTTACAACACGCGCTCCTGCCGGTACCGTATATGAATTGGACCCGGCATATACAGCTTGGATCTTTCCGTTCTTCACAACAACGGTGGCGTTCGAAAGAATTCCTTCTGCCTCGTTGGTCCAAACGGTAGCGTTTTCAAAGATGATCGTTTCTTCTTTTGGTCGGGAATCAAAACCGAAAGCCATGTTCGGATAACTCGGTGTCATACGGAAGTCCGTTTTGGCAGTCCAAACAGGTTCAGCTTTGGTGCTTTCCGGACCTTTATTGCGAATTGCCGACCACTTGATCCATTTTCCGGCTGCGTTAGTTCCTTGGCCTTCCATGATCCAAACGCGGGTATTCAGAATTCCTTTCAAGCTATAGTTCTCTATCGTCTTGTTGTTCATGGAAAATTGCAACACCACGTCATTCTCGGTATAGTTCAAATAGGCGTCCACCGTAAGGGTGTCTCTTTTTTCTGTTTGGGTCTTTTCATCTTTGATGATACGTGGAAGTCCGATTTTTGCTTCTGTTCTTTGGCTCGTTCCGGCAATTGTCAGAATGTGTTTTACACCATCGATATTCAAGCTGTAAATTCCGCGGATATCTGCTTCAGGTAAGGTGATCTTTGTTTCACGCAAACCTTTCACGAACACATCGGTTACCTTTGCATCGTAAAGGAAGGGGTCGCTGTCGTATAATGTAAAACAAGCCCACTTGTTCTTTTCGATGGTTCCAAATTGTTTGTCAACCCCTAATTGAGTGGCCGGTGCAATCGTTAAAGCGCGCAATGCATCTTCAACAGACCAGCCATGCGCCAAAGCCTTGTGGATATTTTTCCAGAAATCGGCAGCATTCTTTAAACCGGTGGTGGTGATCAGGAACGGTACTTTTTGTTGGTACAAATATCCCGGATTTCCAGGAGCCAATTCCCAATGTTTCAGATCCGCCAATGGAATTTGACGCGCCACGTAAGGGTCTTTCACTTCATAAGCCTCCGGAAAGGTGAGCGGAATGACAAGTGTGTGCTTCAGAGTGTCCCAAATGTTTCCCAACTCATATTCATGTCCGGAACCTACGATAATGAACTGACGACCGAACTCACGTGCTATTTGATTTACTCGGAGCAATTCATAGGCATCGCTTGTTGAAAACACACTAGGTTTTAGCCGTTGTTGCCACAGGGCGTCTAAGGAGTAGTTTGGTTCTTTTCCATAGCTTGCGTGCCATTCTGCATCGTAAAGTGCTTGACGCAATAAGGCGATCGAACCCATTTGAGAACTTGGATAGGTTTGTTGCGAAACTCCTTTGCGGAAAGAATAGAATCCCGCGATCTTCGGAGTCACGATCTGATCTCTGGCGTTTTGTTTACCTAACATGACCAGCGTTCCAGTACCTTGCGCAATCCCATCCGCTTGATGCGTAACTGCTAAGCCGAAGCCCATTTTCTGCAATTCATCGATCGCTTGACCATCGACGCTGTATAAATCTGTCGGATCAATTTCGGGATGAATCGATTCGTTCCAGTAGTATGGTCCATTCTTTTTGGTATCCATTTGCGGAGAAGGATCCCAACCTTTTCCTTTTACTTCCGGTAAACCAATGGAGGAATTGATCTCGATGAACGATGGAACAACAACGCGACCATTTCCGTTAATGATCGGCAGATCGTTTGGAAGCATAATGGTTTTTCCGACATCCTGGATGATTCCATCCCGCACGATGATCGTTCCGTTTTCGATCGTTTTCTCCGGTGAAATATGAATTGTTACGTCCGTCAGTACAAAACTGTTCTGAGGTTTAAGTGGGGTCCCGTTGCTTGGAACCGGAAGTTGCGCTTGCAGACTAAAAGCAATAAAGCATATTGCTAGCGATTGTAATATACGCATAGTCAGTTTTCTAGTTTGAGGCTTGAAAATTAATGAAACTCTCCCGAAATATGTTGTCTCCTTAGACCAATGCCTCTTTTTTTTCGGTAATTTTGCTCAAAACGAGAATTATTATGTTAGTACACGCACATTCAGGATTGAGATGGTTGGCATTGGCACTGTTGGTTTTTGCCATTGTTAAAGCATTCGGAGGCATTCGCTCAGGGAAATACGAGAAGTCGAATAAAATGGTTAACCTTTTTGCCATGATCTCATTGCACATTCAGGTGACGATAGGGGCTGTCTTGGCATTTACATCTGGTAAAGTTAATTATGGTAGCGGTTGGATGACAATCAAAAACCCGGCTAGTGGAATTGCAGAATTTAGATTCTATGGATTGGAACACATCATCATGATGGTTTTAGCTGCTGTTTTGATCACCATTGGTCGCAAGAAAGCAGAGAAGAACGAAGACTTGAGCAAACGAAATAAAACAATTGCGGTTTGGTACACAGTAGGATTGATCTTGATCTTGGCTGCCATTCCATGGCCGTTCAGAGGATTTACAAGCGGATGGTTCTAAGAATTTTAAGTATCGTTCTTTTAGCTGGATTGGTGTCATGTGGCAATGATTCAGAGCAGGTTGCCGTGGATGAAAATAAACCACAGAAACCCCTTACGATTGAAGAAACACGAACGGTTTACACGCTCAATTGTGCTTCTTGTCATGGAGGAGATGGAGCTTTGAAAGCTTCTGGGGCAGCAGATCTTACCAAAAGTGAAATGGATGATGCTGCTATCCGCCAAACAATTTTAAAGGGGAATGATAAGGGTATGATGCCTTATGAGGAGATGTTGACTTCCAGAGAGGTGGAAGGATTGGTGGAGTTTGTTAAATCATTGCGTTTGAAATGACAGAAGGTCACGTATTGGTAGATGCCGTTGAGGAAAAATGTGTCTTGGTTGGTTTGATCACATCAAATACAACGGAGGAGGAAGCACATGAATACTTGGATGAATTGGAGTTCTTGGCAGAAACAGCCGGAGCGATGACGGATAAGAAATTTCTTCAGAAATTACCGATGGCCAATCCAAGAACCTTTGTTGGAACCGGAAAATTGGACGAGATCAAAGATTATATTAAATCCGAAGGGATTGAAATGGTAATCTTTGATGATGAACTCACACCGGCTCAGTTGCGCAATATTGAAAAGGAATTGGAGTGTAAGGTACTTGACCGAAACATTTTGATCTTGGATATTTTCGCCAGTCGAGCGCGTACTTCTCATGCGAAAACGCAAGTGGAATTGGCGCAAATGCAATACATGTTGCCGCGCTTGAAGCGTCTATGGACCCACTTGGAACGTCAGAAAGGGGGAATTGGTTTACGTGGACCTGGGGAATCTCAGATTGAAACCGACCGCCGAATTATTCAGATGCGGATTGCCTTGTTGAAGGACAAACTGAAAGAGATCGACAAGCAAATGGCTGTGCAGCGAGGTAATCGCGGACAGTTGGTTCGTGTTGCTTTGGTGGGTTACACCAACGTGGGAAAGAGCACCTTGATGAACTTGTTGAGTAAATCGGAGGTATTTGCTGAGAATAAGTTGTTTGCCACTTTGGATACGACGGTTCGAAAAGTGGTTATCGAAAACTTACCATTTTTACTGACGGATACGGTAGGATTCATCCGAAAATTACCCCATCAATTAGTGGAGTCGTTCAAGTCTACTTTGGATGAGGTACGTGAAGCTGATCTGTTGGTGCATGTTGTAGATATTTCACATCCTAATTTTGAGGATCATATTCGCGTTGTGAACGAGACTTTAGCCGAGTTGGATAATAAGGACAAGCCGATGATCTTGGTGTTCAACAAAATTGATGCGTATCAAGTAGAAGAGGGTGAGGAAAAGCCAACTTTGGAAGAATTGAAGCGCACGTGGATGAGCAAGTTGGATGTGAAGAAATGTGTTTTCATTTCTGCCAATGATAAAACTAACATTGAAGAATTGAAGCAGGTGATGTACGAAGAGATCAAAACGATCTTTGCCGTTCGCTATCCTTACCACAATTACCTGTATTGATCTGATGCGAACATTTTCAGTATTCACATGTTCCTAAATGAGATATGAAAGCACTGGAAACGGTACGTACAAACAAAGTGTTTATTTTACTCGCTATCCTACTGATCTTTTACACGGTAGGTACTGTTGGAATACTCAGTGAAGAACGCGACTGGTTTCTTTCCTTAAGTCCGTTCAATTTATTGTTATCCTTTGTTTGTCTGCTTCTTTCTTACAGTCGATTCAATTTTGGACTTGTGTTTACCATTTTTATTGCTGCTACTATTGGTTTTGTGGCGGAATTAATAGGTGTACACACAGGATATTTGTTTGGTGACTATTGGTATGGCGAGAATTTGGGGATTAAACTGTTTGAAGTTCCGCTAATAATAGGAGTAAACTGGGCGATGTTAAGCATGATCACTACTGCATTCTTTTTGAACAGCAAACGTTCTATATGGGTCAAAGCAGTGCTTTCAACAAGCTTAATGACGGCCTTGGATGTAATCATGGAACCGGTTGCGATGCAGAGCGACTTCTGGCAGTGGGCAGAAGGGGAGATCCCTATCTACAATTATGTTTGTTGGTGGGTGATTGGTTATGTGGTGCATTTGATCCTTTATAAACACCGTTCGCATGAACAAAATAAGGTGTCTGTTGGTTTATTCTGTATATTGACGTTGTTTTTTCTCATTTTGAATTGGTTGTAATATGTATTGGTGGGGCCCACTCGTTCTGTTTGGAACATTCATTTTAATGGAAGCGGTTGCATGGTTGGCACATAAATATCTGATGCATGGAATGATGTGGTATTTCCATCGCGACCATCATCAAGTGAACGGAGAGTTGTTTGAAAAGAATGACATCTTCTTTTTGATCTTCGCTGTTCCATCTTGGCTGTGTATCATGCTCGGGATGATCTATCAAGCTTATGTTCCGGTTTGGATTGGCTTTGGTATCGCAGTTTACGGCTTTGCATATTTCCTTGTTCACGATGTATTCATTCACCGTCGATTCAGTTGGTTGAAACAAATCGACCACCCGTATTTCATGGCCATACGCAAAGCGCACAAAATGCATCATAAGCATTTGGGAAAAGAAGATGGTGAGTGTTTCGGGATGTTGTTCTTCCCTTGGAAATATTACCGTGAGGCGAAGAAATACATGAAACAAAAACATGCTTGATGAGTGCTTATTTGTGGATCATTCTGGGCACGATCACCGGACCTTTTTTCTTGAGTTTCGATAAGAAAGTTCACTTCTATACGCATTGGAAAAGCGTATTCCTGGGAATCACCATTGTAGGTACTTTTTTCCTTATCTGGGATGAGTATTTTACGCAGAAAGGAGTCTGGGGATTTACACCGGAATATTTGACAGGAATCTACATTGGTCACCTTCCGTTGGAAGAATGTTTGTTCTTTTTGGTTGTTCCTTACGCCTGTGTATTCATTCATGAGGTACTGAAAGCCTATTTCCCAAATTTGAAAAAGGAATATCTGGGACGCATCTTTGGTTTCACTTTTGCACTATCAGGATTGATCTTGGCTTATGTTTTCATGCGAAATTGGTATACGCTAACAGCTTGCAGTCTTTCAAGCTTACTGGTGATCTGGTTCGGCTTCATCAAAAAGGTACATTGGTTCAACGATTTTAGTTTTACGTACTTGGTCGCTCTGATCCCCTTTCTAATTGTCAATGGTATATTGACCGGTGCTGTAACAGATCAACCCATTGTTTGGTACAATGAAGAGCATATCATCGGTTTAAGGATCCTGACGATTCCTTTTGAAGACCTATATTACAACTTATGCATGTTATTGCCTGTGATTGCCATTCATGAGGTTTGGTCACAAAAAAAGCGATCTTAAAAAGACCGCTTTCCTATTCAAATTTTGAAAATTATTTCTTTTCCATTTTAGTGATGTCACCATCGCTATCCTTTGTCCACAACTCTTTATTGGTCAAACGAATGATGGTCGTTTCACCAGTGTAAGTTTGAGTCATCCCAAGGATAGTGTATGAATAAGATGTACGCAGTTTTTCCTTGTCAGAAACGAATTCCCAAGTGCCTTCTGTAGATGTTCCATTTTCACGAATGATCATTTTTCCATCTTTTACAAATTCAACAGTAGCGTCATCGTTGTCAGCAACTACTGTTCCGTCAGCGTCAACGTATTCTTTTGCATCCCACTCTCCAGTTAGACGTGCTTTTTTAGTCAATAGGGTGAATCCTGGACCTTCTTCATACTTTCCACAAGCAGAAAGAAATGCAATCATACCAAGAGATGCTAATCCGATTTTAATAGATTTCGAGTTCATGTGTAGTTATTTTTTTTGCCAAATATAAACTAAAAAAAAGCTTGGTTCTGAATTAATGCTCTCTATTTATAAGAAAATCAGCTAATTCTTTAAAGGGTGTCTTTGCTGTTTCTGAAAGGTTCATTTTTTCCAAATCCTGCATTGCTTTATCAAAGTGTACATTCATCTCTGCTAGAACATGATCTACCACGTTCAATTCTTGAAACAGGTTTTGCGCAAAGGTCACTTTTTCCGGTCCGGCAGACATGTTGAGTAATTCTTGATAGCGTGTATCTTGGGTTTTACTGCATATGTCTCGTGCAAGTAAAGACAGCATAGTTTTTTTATTTGCCAAGACATCGCCACCGACTTGTTTACCAAATTTATCCGGATCGGCATATAGGTCTAAATAATCGTCTTGAATCTGAAAGGCCAAGCCTAATTGAACTCCAAAATCATAAAATAATTTACGTAGCTGCTCATCCCCGCGACCTACAATTACACCGAATTCCAGTGCACAACCCAATAGCACAGATGTCTTAAGACGGATCATTTCAATATACTCGTCAACCGATACATTTGCTCGTTCTTCGAAGTCCATATCCATTTGCTGACCTTCACAAACTTCCACCGCCGTATCATTAAAGCGCTTAAAGAGTAGGGGCAAACGATCATCTGTATAATAGGACAATTGTTTATAGGATTCAACCAGCAATACATCTCCGGAGAGTATTGCTATGTTGGGATTCCATTTTTCATGAACCGTTTGAAAACCACGTCTAACCGGAGCATCGTCCATGATGTCGTCGTGGATCAAGCTGAAATTATGGAATAATTCAACGCTAAGTGCGGCGGCAATACTTTCATTCGGACTTACAGAAACTGCTTCTGCGGCCATTAATGTCAAGATTCAAGAAATAGCGTAAAGGATCGTAAAGATTCTCTGGGGTGTTTGGAAAAGCATGTGCGGCCATTTGTTGTTCGACAAAAGCCGTGTACGTTGCCAGTTGGTTCATGTTATTTTATCAGTTGTAACAAATAGGTACCGTATCCACTCTTAACAAGCGGTTGCGCAATTTGTTTCAATTGTTCCGCTGAGATAAATCCGTTTCGGTAGGCAACTTCTTCAATGCAACCGATTTTCAATCCTTGTCTCTCTTCAATTACCTGAACAAACTGTCCGGCTTGCATCAGGGAAGGGAATGTTCCAGTATCTAACCATGCTGTACCTCTACTCAAGATGGCCACTTTGAGTTTTCCTCTGCGCAAATATTCTGCATTGACATCAGTTATCTCATATTCCCCACGTGCCGAAGGTTTTAAATTCTTGGCAATGTCTATCACCTCATTGTCGTAGAAATACAAGCCCGGAACAGCATAATTTGATTTCGGCTGAACAGGTTTTTCTTCAATTGAAACCACGTTCATGGCAGCATCAAATTCAACAACTCCGTAGCGTTCCGGGTCGCTCACATGGTAGGCATAAACGACTCCTCCATCCGGATTGACATTTTCCTTCAAAAGTTCATCCATTCCAACACCATAGAAGATGTTGTCACCGAGGATCAAGGCGACTTTGTCATCACCAATAAAATCTTCACCAATAACAAATGCTTGTGCGAGTCCGTTTGGTTCTGATTGTACCGCATATTCAAAGCGACACCCCAATTGAGCGCCATCTCCTAACAATTTCTGAAATTGAGGAAGGTCATGTGGAGTTGAAATGATCAGAATCTCTTGAATCCCTGCTGACATTAGTATCGACAGTGGATAGTAGATCATTGGCTTGTCGTAAATAGGCATCAATTGCTTACTAACGGCTAATGTAAGTGGATGAAGTCGTGTACCGGATCCACCGGCCAAAATGATTCCTTTCATTGTATCAGGAATTAGTGGTTTTTATCGCCCTCGTCCGGTTTGTGTTCTGACGGATTTTCATCTTCAGTGTACACTTCCAAGAGGTTCCAATCGATGTCACTTTCCTCGTCGTAAATTTCGAACAATGGTTCTTCAAACGATTTGGTAGTCAAACGACGTTCGTAACTCAACAACAAACTTGGTAACAAGATCAAATTGGTGAACAATGCTACAAAGTAAGTGATTGCAGATAAGTAACCCAAGGCTTGTGTTCCTCCGAAGTCAGAGAATATGAAGACGATGAAACCAAAGAATAGGATTACGGACGTGTAGATAATACTCAATCCGGTTTCGCGAATAGAAATCGCAATACAATCTTTCAGGTCCCATTTCTTCATCTTCAATTCATGACGGTAGTGTGCGAGGAAGTGAATGGTGTTATCAACTGTAATCCCGAGGGCAATTGAGAAGATCAAAAGCGTAGATGGTTTCAAAGGAATTCCAAACCAACCCATGATACCGGCAGTAACGACCATTGGGATCAAATTCGGAATCATAGATACAACTACCATTCGGAAGGAATAGAACAAGATTGACATCAAGGCAGCGATGGACAGCACGGCGAAAATTATGGAAGACAACAGGTTATCCACCAAATACTGTGTTCCTACCGATGCAACTACGGAAGTTCCCGTTATTTGTACGTCGTAGTACTCGTTGTCAATCGCTTTGCGCAATTGCTTTTTAAAATTCGGTTTGTTGTAGTAGGTTTTTACCAATTCCGGGTCCGAGTCAAAGGCCAATTGCTTGTCTGCATTTCCATTGGAAAGCACTGCTGTTAGCGAGTTGTAAACAGCATTGTAATTTTCCAGAATCGAATCAATGTACATTTTCTTGCCTTTTTCTACTTTGGCAAACAGGCGCTCAATATCCTTTTTATCCGGGTTCATGATGCTGTCGATTCGGTTTTGCACTAACATCACCTCGTCAGATACTTCGTACGACCCAATGTCTTTCATTTGTGTACGAATTCTCAAAATGCAGTTGCTTGTATCCGCTAATTCCTTGAGTGAGAATGCGGAGTTATTGTTTGACATCGAAAAATTGTCGACATATTTCTTCAAGCGCAACATATCCCGTTTCGAGATCAGTGTGTAACGCTCGGGATCGTTGTTATAGTACGACATATTCACCACTTTCACGAAATCCACAATGGATAAACTTTTCGCAAATAGCGTGTCATCATCAAATGATTGCTGTACTTGTTCCACACGCTCCAGGGTGTTTTTACTGAAAAGACGTCCTTTTTCTTTGTAGTGGATCATCACCTCAAACGGCACAGCCCCTCCGAAATTTGTTTCCATGAATTGGATGTCCTTCAGAATAGGATCGTCGCTTGGAAGATCACCAGTCAAATTTCCGGTAACCTTCATGAATACGATACCGGCACCACCTCCCAACGTAATTAGGATGGTGATTGCATAAATAAGTTTACGGCGTTTGGCAGTTAATTCTACTAACCATTCTAATAAGCCAATTGCCATTTTACGATCAAGGTGACGCAAATGTTTTTCTGGAGGATTCTTCGAAAAAGAGGCAAAAATGGGTACAAGACAAATTGATACCACATAGCACAACATGATGTTTAAAGTAGAGATAACTCCAAATTCAAAGAATTTAGATGAACTCGTGAAACAAAAGGTGACGAAACCTAGTGCAGTAGTAACGTTTGTCAGCCACATCGCTGTGCCTGTTTTGCGGATAGTACGCGAAAGTGCCTTCGCTTTGTTTTTATGCTGTCTAAATTCTTGGTGATACTTATTGTAGAGATAAATACAATTCGGTATTCCGATAACAATCATCAGCGGCGGAATTAACGCCATCATGATTGAAATGTTGTAACCCAACATTCCAATTGTTCCCATTGCCCATACAACCGTTACTAGAACCACAACATTACAGATCATCGTGATACGTATCGATCTAAAGAAGAAATACATGATCAATGAAGAGACAGCGATTGAAAGCGCAACGAAAATGTACATTTCGGACATCACACGTTTTCCGATCAATACACGCATATGCGGCAACCCGGCAAAATGGACTTTACCAAATTCTTTTTCGTATGTACTAGCTAGATCCTCAATGTGCATCACCACTTTCTGTTTTGTGCGGTCTTGCAAGTATTTTTCATCAATGCTCACCATCATCAAACTCACATTGTTGGAGTCGTTGTAGAGCATATTCTTATAAAGGGGATTGTTGCGTACTTCTTTGCGGATTGAGTCGATGCTTTTTTCCTTAAAAGTTATATCCGAAAAGACTGGTTTAGCAATGAATTGCTCGTTGTTCTTATCGTTTCTTAAAGTAAAGATCTTTGCCTCTGAAACTACAGAATTTACTCCGCCCATTTGTAGGATACTGTCCCCAAGTTCTTTCCATTTTTTGAACTTATCTTCGGTGAACAGGGAGTCATTTTGGATACCAATTACCAATGCTGAACCGTCTTCCCCAAACATTTCCTTGAACTTCAAGTAGGTTTGTTGTGTTTCAGTATCCTCAGGAAGCATGTTGCCATACTTGTTGTCGATCTTTAATCCGGTAATGGTGTAATAACCGAACAACACTGTTAACAGCGCATGCACACCAAGGATTAAAAAACGATTGCGAAGTATTATATTGGCAAGCTTATTCCACATAGTACGAAAGTAAAGGCTACAAAGTTAATCAAATCAGTTAAATGACCCTTATTTCAGGTAGGTTCCTAGCCAATTGAAGTATTCACGATACCACAAAATTCCGTTCTGTGGTTTTGTAATCCAGTGACCTTCATCCGGGAAGTATAAAAATTTACTCGGAATACCTTTTATTTGAAGAACTTGGAATGCCTGCATTCCCTCTGTTTCCGGTACGCGAAAGTCTTTTCCACCATGTATAACTAACATGGGAGTATTCCATTTATCTACCATGCGATGCGGACTGTTTTTTGCGTACAATTCCTTGTTTTCAGGCAACCAATAAGGTCCTCCAATATCATAATTTGCAAAGAACAACTCCTCTGTTGTTCCATACCAACTTTCAAGGTTGAATAAACCGCAGTGTGAAACAAAGGCCTTGAATCGGTTGTTGTGGATTCCAGCTAAGTAATACACTGAATACCCGCCGTATGACGCTCCAACTGCTCCCATTTTGTCCTTATCGATCGATGGTTCTTGAGCAGCGCAACTGTCAACTGCTACCAAATAATCTTGCATGGCTTGCCCACCCCAGTCTTTAGAAATTGCATCATTCCATTCCTGACCAAATCCTGGTAATCCTCTTCTGTTTGGAGCGATAATGATGTACCCTTGTGATGCCATCAAACGGAAGTTCCATCGGTAGGAGAAGTATTGAGAAACTTGACTCTGAGGACCACCTTGGCAATAAAGAAGTGTAGGGTATTTTTTATCTGGATCGAAATTCGGAGGGTAGATCAACCAAACCAACATTTTTTTTCCATCCGTAGTAGTGATCCATTTTTCTTTTACTGTTGGCGCGGCTAGTTTTTCCAAATGTTCTTTATTCACGGTAGTCAACTGCTCTAACAAACCTGTTTTTGGTGTAAAGATCCACAGGTCCGTTGGGTCGATCATCGATTGTCGTTCTAATAGTACACGGTCTTTTAATGCAACCATACGCAAATAATCACAGCGGTCAGAAGTCAATTGTGTGATCTTACCTGATTTTACATCTACCTGAAAAAGTTGCTTTGTTCCTTTAATTGCAGCGATGAAAAAAATCAGATCCTTGCTTGGGTGCCAAACAAACTCTTCTACCGTAAGATCCAAGCTGGCAGTTAGATCCTTCTCCATGCGCGAGTTTATATCCATGATGCGCAGGCGGTTCTTGTCGGCTTCGAAACCATCCTTTTCCATACTCAACCAAGCCAAGGTTGTACCGGTACTATTTGTTAATGGGTTGGTATCATATCCTTTATGAGCTGATGTCAAGGTGGTGGTAATATTGTCTTGCGTGCGGAATGCATAGATCTCACTGTTCGTTGAAACGGCAAATGCAGTTCCACTTTTTTTCTTCGTGCTATAATAGATGGTTTTGCCATCCGGGCTGAAACAAACCGATTCAATGCCTCCAAACGGCCCGGTCACAGATGGAAAAGATTCGCCACGCATCACGTCACCTTTCTTTTCAAACGATCCATTTATGTTTTCATACCAAAACAAATGAAGGCCATTTTCCGAGCTCCAAGCATTCCAATGACGGTACATCAAAGAAGATTCGATGCGCGCATTTGCTTTTGGGAGATCTGGGTATTGATCTGTAACAACCGGATTCAATTTGATCGTTTCAAGTGTTGCAAAACGCTTTCCGTCAGCGGAGATCACCAGTCCTTCAATTGCTGTATTACCGAAATTGTGAAGCGTTTGTTGTGTATTCGCAATCGGATCTAAAGCCTTTAATAAGGTATTGTCACCCTCTGAGATCAAGAAAGTAAGTTGATTGGCACGATTCCAAGCGAGATTCCATGCCCCATCGATCGGGAGTACGTTTCTTTTTCTTGTTGCAAGATCGTAAAGATAATAGCTAGTCTTGCCCTTGTTTGCGGTCCAGTCGTAATCTGTTACCCCGTAAACTGCCCACTTCTCATTCGGAGAGGCAATTGTTCCCGACAAGCGATCCAAATCCCACATTTTTTCTGGGGTGAACTTACTTTCCTGAGCATTCCCGAAAAGAGTCAGAATCAAACAAACAAGTAGAAAATTAAACTTCATAAAGTGAGTTTTATAAACGATGTATTTGATAAACACCGAGTGTTCTACGAAAAAAGAGCAGAAATGATACACTAAAAGAAAAATAGCATCGATTTCATGCGCAGATCAACATCGGGAAACAAAAGTAGTACATTAACGCGGATCATGAAATGCGCTGCTCGCTTTGATTTTTCAGGGCAGCTTTTCGTTTGTAGCGATTTTTACTGTAAAGCGTAACAGTTAAGATACACAATGCAGCTAGGGAAGTTGCAGAGCCGCTAATGAGTAAAGTACGCGACAAGGAGAAATCCATGGAAACGCAGTAAACCAAGGAGTTTAAAGCTGTTAAAGCCAAGATCATTGTGCGTTGAAACCTACGTATTCGATCCATTAATGAACATTGATACCTAACGAATTTAAAATTTTTCTTCAGAAAAACAATTTTTACATGAACCGAACGGGTCCAAAAACTGTAAGCGTGAAGAAAGTTACTGCATGAAAAAGATCCGTATAGACGAACCATGTTTGGTTGATTGGGATGCGATGAGCCAAACGGAAATTGGCCGGTATTGTGGCGAATGTAAAAAAGAAGTGATTGATTTTTCTCACCTTAGTGTTTTCGGATTGATCCAGAGACTTGAGGGACTAAAACACAAAGAGGCTTTATGTGGCCATTTCAATAACGAGCAGTTGAATTTGGATCTGGATCGGGGAGAAGTACATAAAGGGACATTCCGCTTGGATCAGGTGATACTCGGTTTGTCTTTGGCTACTCTTGTCGCTACAAGCGGTTTTAGTCAGCCCGAAATAGAACGTTCACCACAGGATACCATTTATCCTGACCCAACTCAAACTCAAATTACGATTCAAGGCAATTTTGTTGTTGAATACGATCATTCTAAAGAACAATTTACCTCAGGGACTGTCATGTCGGGTTCTTTACCTATCAAAAATGCGGTAATCGTGTTGTTGGATTCAAATGGCGTGGAGCTGAATAGAGTAATGACCAATGATCAAGGAGTATTTAAAATAGATTTAGTATGGAGTATGCATCCGAAGCGCCTGCGCATTGAAAAAACGGGTTTTGTGGATGTCCAAATCCTATTTTCACGCCGTGAATCCATTACAGATATGAAGATCAATATGTATCATCACGGAATAAAAGGCAAATTTAGAATGGATTAAGGGTCATAAAAAAAGCGCCTTATGGCGCTTTTTTTTATTCTACAGTAACTGATTTTGCCAAGTTTCTTGGTTGATCCACGTTGCAACCACGCATCACTGCGATGTGATAACTCAAAAGTTGTAATGGAATTGTAGCCAATAATGGTACTAGATGTTCGTCTGTGTCAGGGATTTCAATCACATGGTCGGCCATGTTCTTCACATCCACATCACCTTCAGTTACGATCGCAATGATCTTACCCTTTCTGGCTTTTACTTCTTGAATGTTGGAAACTACCTTTTCATAAGAAGTTCCCCTTGTAGCGATCACAAAAACCGGCATTTCTTCATCGATCAATGCAATTGGTCCGTGTTTCATTTCAGCCGCCGGATAACCTTCTGCATGGATATAAGAGATCTCTTTTAGCTTGAGTGCTCCTTCCAATGCAACCGGGAATGACGAACCACGTCCAAGGTACAACGCGTTGCTTGCATTTTTATAAATAGCAGAGATTGCCTCGATATCTGAGTTGCGATCAAGTACGCGTTTTACTTTATCCGGAATTGTTTCCAGATCTGAGAGCATTGTTCTGAACTTGGATTCACTGATCGTTCCTTTTTTATGAGCTAACGAAAGCGCCATTAGGGTCAAAACGGTAACTTGCGCTGTAAATGCTTTCGTGGATGCAACGCCGATCTCAGGACCAGCGTGCGTATATGAACCCGCATCGGTGATACGAGAAATGGAAGAACCTACTACATTACAAATTCCTAAGATTGTTGCTCCTTTTGATTTCGCTAGTTCCAACGCAGCCAATGTATCCGCAGTTTCTCCAGATTGAGAAACGGCGATCACAATATCGTTTTCATTGATTATTGGATTTCGGTAGCGGAATTCAGATGCATATTCCACCTCAACGTTAATGCGAGCAAGGTCTTCAAACAAGTATTCACCAACTAAACATGCGTGCCATGACGTACCGCAAGCAACCATAACGATTCGCTGCGCTTGAATCATTTTGTGTTCATAGTCCTTGATCCCCCCAAGAGAAACCCATCCCTCTTCTGCATTTAAGCGTCCGCGGAAGCAGTCTTGGATAGAACGCGGTTGTTCGTGGATCTCTTTTAACATAAAATGCTCGTACCCTCCTTTTTCCAAGGCTTCAAGTTGAAGTTCCAATTCCTGCACATAAGGAGTTTTTTCTTGATTCCGCAAATTGGTAATCTTTAATCCGTCGTTTAGATCAACAACGGCAATTTCTTCGTCGTTCAAGTATACAACTTGATTTGTGTATTCAACAATTGGAGTGGCGTCAGAGGCTAAATAGAAGTCATTCTCTTTTCCGATACCAACTACCAGAGGTGAGCTTTTACGTGCAGCTACCAATTGAGTTGGATTCTCTTTTGAAAGTACAACTATCGCATAAGCGCCAATCACATTCAATAGAGCCAAACGGACAGCTTCAGCCAAGTCAACTTGCTCTTTTTTCTGAATGTCATCAATTAAATGTACGAGTACTTCGGTATCTGTTTGACTCTTAAATACATAACCGCGAGCGATCAATTCTTCCTTCAGAACGTTGTAGTTTTCAATGATTCCGTTGTGGATCAGAGCAATATTTCCATCTGTTGAAGCATGCGGATGCGCATTGGTGTCGTTTGGCGGACCGTGGGTAGCCCAACGTGTGTGACCAATACCAGCTGATCCGGAAATATCTTTACCGGCTGCAAATTCTTCCAGGTTGGAAACCTTTCCTTGTCTTTTATACAGATGAAGACCTTCATCATTCAGCAAAGCGATACCTGCTGAATCATATCCGCGGTATTCCAATCTTTTCAAACCTTTGATCAAGATCGGATACGCTTCTTTTTTACCGATATAGGCAACAATTCCACACATATATTCTAGAATGTCGTGTATTTTATAATCAAACGAGGTTGCTTTTTGTTGCTTGTCGCTTGTCCGTTAAAGATAATACGTTCTGCAGAACTAGAGTATTTACTTGGCCCAACTTCAACTCCAGTATTCGCCACTTTCCCGCTTACGATCTCCTGAATATAGTCGCGCAAGTCAAATAAATAGCTTTTGCGGGTGTTGCTGTATGAAATCGAACCACCGGTAGTTCCAGCTGCAATTTTGTACAATACAGTAAGTGACGGACTTGGATAATAAGTGTTGAATGATTGGTATTCCACGGGCAATTCCAACAATGCGGCATGAATAACAGAATTCGATGGAATATTGCTTACACCAGGGAATTCAACAATACCTTTCAAGTTGAATGCTTGGGCATAGAATTGACCTTGTCCAAGAGAAGGATTTGAAAGGATGGCTGCGCTGGCATATCCCACTTGATCAAATTCGACATGATTGAAGTATGCGCAATCGTCTGTCACCGAGATACCGAAGTTATATGCTTCTGTGTCACCACTTAAATGGTAATAGAAGGTGATCTTAGTGTCCTTGTTATCCGGATCTAAATACAAAACACTTCCTGATCCGGCAGATGGATTTGTTTCTTGCACACGGACATGCAATCCCTTGAAGAATTGTTTGAAAGCATCATGTGAATCGAAAGCTGTTCCATTAAATCCTTCATTCAAAATAGTTGATCCCCAATTATTGTCTAATCGAATACGCAATTGGGGGTTCAAGGTGTCTCCATCGATCACTACATCTTTTGACGGATCCGGAGTTTGAACAGCAGAACTGGGGTCTACGAGGTTTGTTGAGTTTTGAGCGATTGTCGAGTTTCTGTAGTACACAGAATCTGTGCTCATGTCTCCTTGTAATTCGTAAACCTGAAAAGTCATTGGGTCCAGATTTCCATAGAACTCAACATATCTCAATGATAACACAACTGAATCAATGATCGGAGTGCCTCCATTTCCTTGGTTCAATGAACCCGTGTAGTCGAATTGAGAATAAAACGACGCGTTCATAATTCCCATTTTTGGATCATGCATGGAACCCAACAAGATATTCGAAACACCGAATGTGTAGGCCGAATCTTTCAACGTACTATATGTGGTCAGTGAAAAGGTGTCAATACCTCCGGAAGCCAGCAATTCTTCTGGACTAAGTGTTTCCGTGCCAAATGAGCTGTAGCTTTTCTTACAGCTATTTACTCCGAGGATAAACACAAAACAAGCGGAAAGCACAGTTACTTTCCGCCAGTATTTTTTACTTAAAGATGCAATCATATCAGATCAATACCGCCTCTTCGATCACCTTATCAAAGAACTCATTGAGGCCTTTGCTCAGGTTTTCTTCCGGCAAATAATTTAATTTCAAACAAGTAGCCTTTTCAAAAACGTCTTGTAAACCGGCATCAACCGATTCGCTGCTCATCACTACTCCGTCAGAAAACGCAACTGCAGCTTGAGTTATTGCCTCCAAACTTGGATTTTTTACTAAGCTTGTGACAGAATCATCAAATCCATCAAAAGCTAATTTTTCAGCAAAACGCTCGTCCCAAGGTTGTGTGAAACCTTCGTTCTCGTTGTAAATGCTATACACTACTTTAGTTTCTGCAAAATGAGGATCTTTGTTGTACATCTTCTTAATGTACAAAGGCATCAAAGAAGCCATCCAACCGTGGCAATGAATAACATCCGGTTTCCAGCCTAGTTTTTTTACGGTTTCCAGAACCCCACGACAAAAGAACATCGAACGCTCATCATTGTCTTTGAAATCAGCTCCGGCTTCATCCGTAACATTGCATTTACGCTTGAAATACTCATCGTTATCTATGAAATACACTTGAATACGAGCAGCCGGAATAGAGGCCACTTTGATGATCAACGGATGATCGTGATCATCGATAATGATATTCATCCCTGACAAACGAATTACTTCATGCAGTTGGTGACGGCGCTCATTGATACATCCGAAACGCGGAGTGAATACGCGAATTTCCTTGCCATTCTCTTGAGTAGCCTGAGGAAGTCTGCGAGCATTATTTGAGATTTCTGTTTTTGGAAGGAAAGGGAATATTTCCTGCGAAACAAATAGAATTCTTTTCTTTTCCATTGAATTCGTAGTGGGGATTTTGGATTATTAGCTGCAAAAGTACGAAAAAAAGAGTCATACTTCAATTAATTGGGCTAGATTTGCCGGCTTTAGTTTTACACTATTTCGTTAAACGTGAATATTGTCCACTCAATTGCGGAGCTGAATGATTGTTTGGAACTGCAAAGATCATCTGGAAAAATCATTGGTTTCGTACCAACGATGGGAGCCTTACACGAGGGGCATATGCGTCTTGTGGAGCAAGCAAAAACGACATCGGATTTTGTTGTTGTTTCTGTTTTTGTAAATCCCACACAGTTCAATAATCTTGAAGATCTCAAGAAATACCCAAGAACACCTGAGAATGATATTAAGTTGCTCGACCAGCACGGTTGCGATTGTGTCTTCTTTCCAATGGTAGAAGAAATGTATCCTTCCAACTGGGAAGCTCCTGAGGTGCCTTTGGGTCAATTGGATCAATTGATGGAAGGTGCCTTCAGACCTGGACATTTCCGTGGTGTTGTACAAATCGTATATCGATTATTCGAATTGGTAGGTCCCCACAAAGCCTTTTTTGGTTTAAAAGACTTTCAGCAAGTAGCCGTGATCAAGCACATGGTAGCTTTTCTGAATTTGCCCGTAGAGATCGTAACTTGTGCGACGGCGCGGTCATCAGAAGGATTAGCCTTGAGTAGCAGAAACATGCGCTTAACAGAGGCTCAAAAAGCAGATGCACTGCATATCTACCGCACTATGCGTTTTTGTGAAGAAAGAACTTCCTTAAATACACCACAAGTATTGAGAAATCTGGCAATTGATTACTTCAATCAAGGAACAATGAAATTGGAGTATTTGCAATTGGTAGATCCGAAAACATTGGAAGAATTGACAAATACATGGGTTCCCGGAGCAACAATCTGCATTGCTTGTTACTGTGGGGATGTTCGTTTGATCGATAACCTCACGATCCTGCCGGATAAATAATTAGTAAGGCAGCAACCTATCTGATTTTTTTCACCTAAATTTGTCCCTCTTTATTGCCAGTACATGTTGATTCAAGTAGTCAAATCAAAGATCCACAGAGTTCGCGTAACCCAAGCAGAGTTAAATTATGTGGGAAGTATCACCATCGATGAAGCGTTGATGGAAGCATCTAACCTTGTCGAAGGAGAACGTGTTCAGGTGGTGAATATCAACAATGGCGAACGTCTGGAAACGTATGTTATCACTGGTGAACGTGATTCAGGAACCATTTGTTTGAACGGTCCGGCTGCCAGAAAAGTATCCGTTGGTGACATGATCATTATTATCGGTTATGGTTATATGAGTATGGAAGAAGCAAAGCAGTTTAAGCCTTCTTTGGTATTCCCGGACGAACAGACCAATCGCATAATCTAATACATGAAAAAAGCAGTTTCCTTTCTGCTGAAGTACATACTTCCTGTAGGATTGGGGACTTATTTGGTTGTTTACCTATTCCAGTCGATGGAACCAAAGGTGAAACAGGCTTTTTTCTCGGCAATCGATTCAGCGAATTATTTTTGGATCGTTCTTTCTTTGTTACTTTCATTACTGGCTTTATTTTCAAGAGCATACCGTTGGAGATATACTCTCGAACCTTTGGGTCATGAAACTTCTTTTTGGAATCGATACCATGCTTTGATGATCGGATATTTGATCAATTTAACCATCCCCAGAGCTGGTGAGGCTTCCAGAGCAGCTATGTTGTTTCGATCGAATGGTATTCCCTTTGCAAAATCCTTTGGGACCATTGTTGCAGAGAGGGTAGTTGATCTTATCATGTTGTTCTCGCTAACAATGATCACAGCAACCTTAACGGCAGGAGATTTTTGGGAGATGAAAACCAAGATAGAAATGACCTTTGGTGGAGGAAAAGAAAGCGGTTCGTGGTTCATCTTTGTTTTCGGTAGTCTGTTTATTGCCTTATTGATGGTGCTTTTGATTTCTTCATCACTTCGCAAGAAAGCGATTGATTTTATTCGCGGGTTGATCCAAGGGTTGTTCTCTGTTTTTAAATCGAAAAATTGGCCCCAGTTCGCTTTGCACACGCTTTTCATCTGGTCACTTTATTTGGTGTATTTCGGTTTGCCATTCTTGGCCTTGGAACCAACAAGTCATGTGCCGCTTGAAGGCATAATGTTGGCGTTCATAGCGGGTTCAGTAGGCATCACATTAACAAACGGCGGACTTGGGGTTTTCCCGCTATTAGTCGGACTTGTGGTTGAGTTCTATTTAGGACCTTTATACGGTGATGAAGCCAAAGGTTATGGTTATGCATTAGGAATGATTATTTGGACGTCTCAGACCTTTTTAGTGATCCTGTTGGGTGTGCTTTCTTTCGTACTTTTACCAAAAAATTTCCAGAAAGATGAACAAGTTTGATGCAATACAACAAAAAGTTCGAGGACTTCAAGAAATGGCGCGACAAGTTGAAAAGTGGCAAATGGCTGGTGAAAAAGTAATTTTTACGAATGGGTGTTTTGATATCTTGCATGCCGGACACGTTACTTATTTAGCGAAAGCGGCTGATTTTGGAACCAAGTTGGTAATCGGACTGAATACGGATCTCTCTGTAAAAAGACAAGGGAAAGGTGAGGAACGACCGGTCAATCCAGAGCAAGCAAGGGCCTTGGTTTTAGCATCGCTCTCGTTTGTTGATGGCGTAGTATTATTCGAAGATGATACCCCACAAAACATCATTCAATTGTTACAACCAGATGTCTTGGTTAAAGGAGCTGATTATGATCCTGAAGAAACTGATCCTTCTAAAAAGACTTATATTGTGGGTCGAGAGGAAGTTTTGCTACATGGTGGAATAGTAAAAACCGTCAACTTGGTCGACGGTTTCTCTACAACAAATATTATTCGAAAGCTTAGAAGTTAGAAGTGGATCACGTATCCAATTCGAATTCCCCAGTATTGCAAAGCAGTATTGTAAACCTCTGCTATTTTATGATCATGCAGATTGTTGGTTGTAACATTGATGAATGTAGCCGTAATCGGGCGACCATCACTGTCTGTGGTGGTCATCTCAGTTCCTCCTTCAGGCAATGGACCGTGATCATGATCCATCATGTAGCGTGCATTCACATATTCAAATTTGGAAAAGCCGTTAACCAAAGATCCTGAGATATAAAGGTAATGACGGTTCTCAGTTGCTAATTTAGGGATCAATAAACTTAGGTCCAATTCACCTCCAACTTCCATTCCATAAGTGAATCCGCGGTACTTATGTTGAACTTCATTCGCTAAAGGTTGGCAATCGTCTTCATCCATAGGATCTGCAATGCGAATTCGCGTACGCATCACTCCGGTACCAATTTGAGGAGTAATAAATCCTCTGATGCGGTTGAAATCAGTACCAATTTGGATCTTAGCCCCGAGTTTCATTTGGTTGAAGCCGGATGTGTAACTTACATCAGTTGTTGTTGAGGAACTATTGTCGAAATAATAAGTTTGCTCCATGGTGTGAGAATAATATGAACCGAAATTACTTTTGAATTCGAGTGCCACTGGTATTGCTTGTATCGGTTGGTAACCAATTTGGAATCCAAATCCACCGACTGCATTCATTTTGGGCATGATTGTTTTGTTCGGGATCTCGATCGGAGTAAACATTCCCAATTGCCAGTTGGTCTGACCAAACAACCACGTTGGGAAAAGAAGCAGAAAAAGTACAAAATGTCTCATGGCAATTAATTTAACAGGCTATTAACAAATACAATACCAAAAAATCAACCAAGCACAGATTTCTGAAAATATGGGTGTTGTAACCTTTTTAGCTTTCTGATCTTATAAGCTTTACAAATCGTTTTCCTTATTTCCACAAATGGAACTTGTCCCTATCCTGGGTGGCGACCGGTTCTGTTGAAATGCGATTTTGTCAGGTTGCTGCCGTTTTTGACTACTACAATGAATTGCTGTATTACAGGAATTCAAGTTGGGAACGGACAGTAATTCTGATTTGATTTGAACTTTGTTCAATTTGAATGGTATACTTTGTGAACTTGAGTGAGATGCATCGATTTTTCTTTATTTTAATTCCAGTTTTATTGAGTTGTTCTGTTCGAGGGCAACAGGAATCTTTGACGTCTCAGATTACTGAAACAGATACGATCATCGCTGTAACACCTGATTCTATTAGAATGCGCGATCATTTTCCTAAGGCATTAGAGGAGGTTAAGTCTTATCTTAGAAAACAGTCTGCTTATCAAAACGATGTTGTTTTCATGGTCGATATGAAACGAAGTTCTGGTTCGTATAGGTTTTTTGTGGTAGATGTTAAAGCGGGAAGAATCATAGAGAAAGGTTTGGTAGCGCACGGCTCCGGATCAGAGCTTTCGGATAGTGATTCCTTGATTTTTAGCAACACTCCAAATTCGTATATGACCTCATTGGGTTTTTATAAAATTGGAGCAGCTTATACAGGGAATTTTGGAAGGTCTTATAAATTACATGGTTTGCAAGCATCTAATAACAAGGCTTTAGAACGAGCGGTAGTGTTGCATCGATACAGTTGTGTTCCTGATGAGGAACAGGCCTCCCCAATTTGCAATAGTTTAGGTTGTCCAATGGTAAGTGAGCGATTTTTTGAGACCTTGGATGGGTATATTCGGAAGGCAGTAAAGCCGGTTTTGATGTATATTTATTATTGATTTTTCGAAAAATTAAGCAATTTGGCCAAATTGCCTTTTTGCAATATTGCAATATTGCAAAATCGCCAAGAAAATCAGCGTTTCTTCAAATTTTCCTTTATCTCTTTCATAAACTCTGACGCATAAACAAAATCATTGATCTCTTTATTGTCAGTAGTAATAATGCTGTTCTTATCACCTTGCCACCAGTTCTTTCCTTCATAAATGAAAACGATATTATCTCCGATCTCAATTACAGAGTTCATGTCGTGTGAAATAACAATGGTAGTAATGTTGTATTCGTAAGTGATCTCGCGGATCAAATTGTCGATTACGATCGATGTTTTTGGATCCAACCCGGAGTTAGGTTCATCGCAGAACAAATACTTCGGATTCATGGCAATCGCTCGCGCAATGGCAATACGCTTTTGCATCCCTCCAGAGCACTCAGATGGAAATAATTTATTTCTGCCAACCAAATTCACCCGATCTAAACAAAAGTTTGCCCTGTCTTGCATTTCTGCTTTTGACATTTTGGTGAACATCGAGAGCGGGAACATAATGTTCTCTTCCACTGTAAGTGAATCAAATAACGCTGAACCTTGAAAAAGCATACCGATTTCCTGTCGAATGGCTTTGCGCTCCAAACGGTTCATTTGGCAGAAATCACGGCCATCATATAAAATTTGACCAGAGTCAACTTCATGAAGACCAACAATGCATTTTGCTAAGACCGATTTCCCTTGCCCTGATGCACCAATGATCATATTCACTTTGCCTTTCTCAAACGATGTGGATATATTATCCAAAACCGCATTAGCACCAAAAGCCTTGTTGACGTTCTTTACCTCGATCATTACAACAAAATCATTTGTGTTAACAACAGATTTGCAATCAAAATGGCAATACTCGCACTAACAACTGATTGCGTTGAAGAACGACCAACATCGAGGGCTCCACCTTTGGTATAGTATCCATAGAACGAAGCGATCGACGTGATCAAGAAAGCAAAGGCAACTGATTTGGTTAGCGCATATCGAATTTCAAGATCCGTATAGAACGAGCGGATTCCATACACATAGGTGTCGGTTGAGGCTAAATCTGATAAGGTCAAAGTCAACCAGCCACCGATCAAACTTAGTCCAATCGAGAAAATGATCAAAACTGGAAAGAAACACATGGCTGCAATGATCTTTGGTAATACTAAGTAACTTAAAGAGTTCACCCCCATAATCTCTAGGGCATCAATTTGCTCTGTTACGCGCATGGTTCCGATTTCAGAAGCAATATTGGAACCTACTTTCCCTGCAAGGATAAGGGAAATGATCGTAGGCGAAAATTCCAAGATGGTACTAGAACGCGTGATGTATCCGATAGTATATTGAGGTAACCAAGGGGAATCCATGTTCGAAGCGGTCTGCAACGAAATAACACCACCCATGAAGGCGGACATCAAAGCGACGATTGGAATTGATTTAACTCCAATGAATTCGATCTCTTCGAATAATCTCCTTCTGAAAATGCGCCATTTTTCCGGTTTGGAAAAAACGATTGTCAGCATGATGACATACTTCCCAATGTTGTTGATTACCTTCATGACGGGATAAAGTTAACAGAAATATTTGGTTGTTCAACTCTGTTTGGGTTTTCCACGATGAAGGTTTTACAACTCATCCGAATAGTTTTGTGACGTATGTTTTGCCTTCCTAAATTTGCCTGAACGGTCATGGAACGAAAGCATAAATTGGAAGCGCAGTTGAAAGCGTATTTACCTCTAGGGTTTGAACCTATGGTGGCTGACCTGTTGTTGCGTTATCCTGTTCGTTTTTCAATTACCAATCCCAGATCTACGAAGTTAGGAGACTACAGACCTCCAATTGGAGACGAAAAGCATCACCGGATTTCAGTGAATGGTAACTTGAATAAGTATGCTTTTTTGATCACTACTTTGCATGAATTTGCGCATTTGGAGACTCATCTGCAATACGGTAGACATGTGAAGCCGCATGGAGAAGAATGGAAGCAGTGTTTTCGTCACCGACTTTGGCCAGCTATTCAGACAGGTTTACTGCCTAAGGTCATTGAAAGTGCTTTGATGAAAAGTTTGACAAATACGAAAGCGTCTAGCTGTTCAGACACCCAATTGTCGCGTGTTTTAAGGCAATTCGATGAGCGGGCAGTTAGTGAGATTACACTGGAAGAGTTACCGAAAAATGCTACTTTTGTCCTGCAAGGAAAGGTATTCCGAAAAGGGGAACTGCGGCGAACACGTTTTTTATGTGAGGAAGTAGGAACACGAAGATCTTTTTTGGTGCATGCCCTTGCAACAGTACAATTACAACAATCAGATGGAGAATAATTATTGCGTCATAATGGCCGGTGGAATCGGAAGTCGTTTCTGGCCTATGTCAACAGTTCAACGACCAAAACAGTTCTTGGATGTGCTGGGAATTGGGAAGTCATTGTTGCGAATGACATTTGAACGAATGCTTCATATTGCACCTGCTGAGAACATTTATATCGTTACCAATGCGATGTACAAAGATTTGGTGATGCAACAGTTGCCGGAGCTAAGTGAAAATCAGGTGCTTACGGAGCCTCAGCGCAAGAATACTGCTCCATGTATCACGTACGCGGCGGCGAAGATCCATGCTATCAATTCCAACGCGACTTTGGTTGTTGCTCCTTCAGATCATTTGATCTTGAAAGAAGAAAAATTCACCGAAGATGTACAAACAGCTATACGTGCAGCAGGTAGCGGAGAACGATTGGTTACGTTAGGTATTAAACCGACACGACCTGACACAGGTTACGGTTACATCGAATTTGTGGAGGATGGGGATATTCTACCAGGTCAGGTAAAAGATGTCAAACACTTCACTGAGAAACCAAATCGCGAACTGGCAGAAATCTTTTTGAAGAGTGGAAATTACTATTGGAATTCTGGAATTTTCATTTGGAAATCATCCACGATCCTTCATGCTCTTGAGAAATTCAAACCAGAATTACATCAGTTGTTTACTCAATATTCAAATAAGTACAATTCTTCTGAGGAACAAGCTTATGTCAATGACTGTTTCGAGAAGTGTGAGGATATCTCAATCGATTTTGCTGTAATGGAAAATGCCAAGAATGTGGATGTAGTTTTAGCAACATTTGATTGGTCTGACTTAGGAACTTGGGGTAGTTTGTACACACATTTGGAGAAAGATTACAATGGAAACGCTGTGATCGGCAATAATGTGCACATGATCAATTCTGAAAACTGTATTGTGAATTTGCCAAATGATAAGCTGGCATTGATCCAAGGTCTAGAAAATTACATTGTGGTTGAGTCCGACAATATGTTGATGATCTTGAATCAACATGATGAACAAAATTTGAAGAAGTACATGGCGCCAATGGAAGAAGCAAGTCCGCAATTCTTCCCGAAATAATTGAAATGAAAAAGGCTGCGATATCGCAGCCTTTTCTTTTGTTATTGCCTTGCTTCCCATTCGCGAAGTAAATCGAAATAACTGACAGTTTCCATTACAACCACCCCGCCGGTTGTGTCACCATATTTTGCAGGAATTGCTCCTGAGTAAACCATGATGTAGCCTAAGGCTGAACTGGGTACATTCTGAACATCCACCATTTTCACACCGTCGATGTACGAGATCAAATCTCCTTTGCGTGCACCTCTGAAAACCAGTGAACCGTCGTCGGTTTTACGAACATCTGTTGTCATTGAGGCGATCATTGATTTTGCGTCGAATTTATCTGGGCGGAACTTGATGTCTTTTTTAGATAACTTAATTTCAGGGGCAACGCCTTTTCCTAAACGCAATTGGTCAGCGTTGATTGTAACTACCCCCAATTGTTTATCATTTAAAACAACTCCAACATCACCAAAGCCATCGGGAACAACTTCTACCATCATTGGTGCCTTGATAGTATCGCCTTCGAATACGAATATCACTTGGTAATCTCCTGCCGGGACTCCGGAAATTCGGAAGCGACCATCTTCATCTGTCATAGCGCGGTAAAATGCTTCCCCGCGTTGCGTGTATACGGCAGCCATTGAAATACCTTCTGTTTTATCTTTTGTCATGAAGGTTCCGATGATTTCGCCGCTAGTGGTCTGTGCAAATGTTGTTGCTCCGAACAACATGCTTGCAAAAAAGAAGATTGATTTCATATGTTTGCTTTTCGATTTCACTTTAGATGCGCATCTCTTGTTCATTCCACACGAAAAGGCAAAAAAAATCCGAACTCATATTTTGCAAGTTCGGATTTCAATGTTTTAAAGACGTTTTAGAGTGATTGAGCTACCACTTCTTTCACCTCCGGTAAATGTTGTTTCAATAGATTTTCGATCCCTCCTTTTAATGTTGCTGTACTGGAAGGACAACCGGAACAAGACCCACGCAATGCGACGGTAACTGTTCCTTCTTCAAACCCTACGAAATCGATAGCACCACCATCATTCTCAACCGCTGGACGAACATACTCATCTAATAAAGCTCGGATGGCATCATCGTATTCACTTGGTTCGAATGTCTTCATTGGTTGTGACTCATCATCAGTTTTCGTCACCGCCTTAGGTGTAGGCATCATGATTAAAACATCTTTCGCTTCAGCAAGCCAATTCTTGATGAACTCTCTTAACTCCATTGCTACGAAGTCCCAAGAAACATTGTCATATTTTGCGATAGTGACAAAATTGGCAGCAATAAAAATGCTTTTTACAAATGGAAATTGGAATAATTCTTCCGCAAGTGGAGAATAACCTTTCGCTTCTTCTTTTGAATTGAATTCAGCGCTGTCTCCGGTCATCAATAGGTATTTGTTCGCCACGAATTTCATGGTACTTGGGTTGGGAGTCATTTCGACATATACAGTAACTGGAACTTGTGTCATGGTATGTAAATTTTAGGACACAAATTTACGAAAAGAATTCCTAGTTATTTATGCGATGTTCGGCCGGTTCAATGTGAACCAAAACATCTTCAATTTCCGGAAGTTCATTCATTAAGCGTTCTTTCAACGCATGAGCAATGGTGTGACCTTCATGCACGGACATTCCTCCGTCTACGTGAACATGGATATCTACCCAATAGCGCATCCCAGATTTTCGAACCCAACACTTTTCTGTTTTAACAACCCCCGGAACATCATGGGATAATTCGCGGATTACAACAATAAAATCGTCGTAGCGATGTTCGTCCATGATCTCTCCTAAAGCCGGCCGGAAAATGAGGAAGGCATTGAAGAAAATTACGCCAGATGCACAAAGTGCCGCCCAATCATCGGCTGCTGCGTATTTGTCTCCCAAGATAACAGCAATTAAGATCCCGACAAAGGCAAAAGCGGAGGTGATGGCGTCTGAACGGTGGTGCCAGGCATCTGCCTTCAAAGAGGTAGATCCGGTTTCTTTGGAGGTTTTATCTACATACCGGAAAAAGCCTTCTTTGATCAAGATGATCGCCCCGAGAAAATAAAGCGTAAATGAATGCGGTGCTTTGTGAGGAGTCATGATGTTGTGAATACTCTCATCGATGATCAATGTTCCGGATACGACTAAGAATCCTACAACTGCGAAGGTAATCAAGGGTTCCACTTTTCCATGACCGTAGGGATGATTTTCATCAGGTGGCTTTTGAGCATATTTGATTCCAATCAAAACGAGCATGGAGGCAAAGACATCTCCAGTTGATTCAATCGCATCTGCAATCAACGCGTACGCATTCCCGAAATATCCAACCAAGAATTTGACGATTGCCATGCCCAGGTTTCCAATCAAGCTGAGCCAGGCGGTTTTACTTGCCTGATCGTGCTTAGTCATGAATTCTGACAGTTTTTACAGATGCCGGAAACAGTAAAGAAAGTTTCTTCTTGCACAAAACCATCGGGAAGATCGAAAGCCGGTATTACCGTATCTAGACAGGTAAGTTCATTACACACTCTGCAACTAAAATGCACATGTTCGTGGTGATGTTCGTGAACAGTTTCACAACTGTGGCATGACGCATAATTTACGACACCGTTAACATTCACAATCTTGTGGATCTTTCCTTCGTCGGTTAATCGATCAAGCACTCGGTATATCGTTACCCGATCGCAAAGTCCGTTCAAGGAATTTTGTATTGCCGGCTGTGACATGGCCACGTGTGAATCCTGAATTAATTTCAAGATCGCTGTTCGCGCTACGGTATTTCGACTTTGCTTCATCAGTATACAAAGGTAAAGAATGGAACGACGTTTCCAAACACAATCCGATACGGCTTCACTCGCTTAGCATTCAAATGATTGACGAGGTTTTGGTTGTTCATCTTTTTATTAATGTTGTACATTTGTTCGAACAATGAAACGAATTTTTGCAATAGGAGCGGTATTGATCGTGTTACTGGGTGTTTTTGGTATTCCGGTATATACGCATACCTGTTTGCATGAAGACTTGACCATCGTTTCGGTTTTTACTCCATCTGATCATTGCGAGGAAGTGGCTTGCGAAGAACCTAAACAAGAAGCTTCTTGTTGCGAGCAAGAAAAGTCCGAAGAGGAAGAGATCAATGGCAATTGCTGTGCAGATGATCTGAGCGATGTTCGTTTGCATTTGTCCTATTTCGAGGAGTTTTTAGTAAAATGGCAGCTGGCATATCCGGAGCAGGAAATCATTGCCTTTGCTGATGTTATTGATCGTGAAGCGGTTATCCAGAAAAGTATGGGGATCGTTCAAACCCATGCTCCGCCTATCGATGTCGGACAATACCTACCGCTTATCTGTATCTGGAGACTTTAGAATCAACTCGATGATAAATCATTGAGGTTGTATTTTAAAGTATGAAAACATGAAATTTATTTTGATGTTGCTTGTGGTGATATTTAGCCTACAGGCAAATGCGCAATTAGAAGGTGTTGTTTTTGGTATTCAACAAGGCGCAAAAAAACCAATCATTAAAGCAGAACTGAGTATTCGTGAAGCGAATATTCGTGTTTTTACAGACGATCAAGGAAAGTTCAGCATCGTTTTGCCCAAAAAGCTCCCTGTTTGGTTGGTTGTGAGGGCCGCAGGTTACGAAACTGATTCTGTACAACTCACAAAAGAAGATCGATTCAATGGAATGGAAATCCTACTGTTCGAAGCTAATTCGTTGGAGGAAGTGACCGTTGAATTCAAACGAGATAGCAAAACAATTTCCCGTCTGAACCCCATTCTTGTGGAGTCCTTAGGTGAGGAGGAATTCAAAAAGGCGGCATGCTGTAATTTATCAGAATCTTTTGAAACAAGTGCTACAGTGGATGTAAATCTGACTGACGCGGTTTCGGGTGCAAAAAAGATTCAACTTCTGGGACTAGATGGTATTTACACCCAGCTTCAAATGGAGAACATTCCTTTTTTAACTGGGATAGAAGGTGCCTTTGGAATGAACAGCATTCCCGGAACCTGGGTCGAATCGATCCAAATCACTAAAGGAACAGGTTCAGTCACTAATGGCTATGAGTCCATGGCCGGGTTGATCAATATTGAATTCAAAAAGCCTGCTACCATGGAGCGCTTGTACGTGAATGGTTATGCAAATCACTTGGGTAGAGCAGAGATCAATTTGCACGGCGGACAAGTGTTGGGATCAAAATGGAGCACCGGAACTTTTTTACATGCTTCTGGAATGCAATTCGAGCATGATGGGAACAAGGATGACTTCCGAGACCTACCATTGAGCAAAACCCTTTCTGCTTTAAATCGTTGGGAGTATAACGGGAAAAAGTTTGAAACGCGATTCGGTTTTAATGTTTCTATGGATGAACGCTTGGGAGGACAATTATCGCATGTAAGCAATCCTTATCGCGTGGAGAATCGCAACAATCATTTAGATATTTTCGCTAAAACCGGTTTCTTGTTTCCGGAAAAAAGAGGTCATAGTCTAGGGATCATTTACCAGTTTAAAATCCACGATCTTCGAAGTGCTTACCACATCCGCGATGTACGTGGTTTCGAAAAGCGCGGCTATATAAATCTTCTTTACGACGGGATCATTGGTTCTACGATCCATAAATACAAAATTGGAGCATCAGTAGTTGGTCAGGATCTAGTGCAAACTTTAGATTCGGTGAACATGAATCGAAATGTGTTGACGCCCGGAGCTTTTGGTGAGTACACCTATACGGGGGTTCGCTTTACGGTGGTTGCAGGAGTTCGAGCCGACTACCAAACGAATTTTGGATGGCAATTTTCACCACGTATACATGCTAAAGTTACATTGGATGAATACACGGATTTGCGTTTTACCTCAGGAAAAGCTTTTCGCTTATCGAATGTGATCATTGATAACATGTATTTACTGGCTACGAATAAAGCGTGGTCCCTGCCAACTCAAACAGAGCAAGAGGAAGTATGGAATTCGGGAGCTTCCATCTACCGTTCGCTTCGGTGGTGGAATCGAGCAGCATCGATAACTATAGATTATTACCATGCGCGATTTATGAACCAATTGATTGCTGATCGTGAACGCAGTATGGACACATTTTTCTTTGCTTATCAGAAGAATGCTACTTTTAGTAATGCTTTGCAAGCAGAATTAAGCTTTATGCCTGTCAAAACAATTACCTTGCGTCTGGCTTACAAATGGCTGCAGGTAATGGCTGAATTGGACGGAAAGCTCCAACAACAAGTGATGATTCCTCCGCACCGTTTCTTACTGAATGTAGCTTATGAAAGTAGAAACAAACGATGGACAGCTGATGCAACGGTTTCGGTATTTGGAAAACAACGATTGCACCATGCATTTGCTTCAGATGGAACCTTTTATGGTCACGAGAGTGAGATTTTCCCAAATGTACTTGCACAAGTAACACATAATTTTAAATGGGGTTCAGTATATGTAGGAGGAGAAAACTTGGCGAATTATACTCAAGCGAATCCGATTATTGAAGCAACAAATCCATTTGGAACTAATTTTGATGCGACACGTGTGTGGGCGCCAATTGTAGGAACTGTCGTTTATGCCGGATTCCGATATGAAATAAAACGTAAAAAAGCAGTGAAATGAAAAAGTTAATGTTTTTGTTGATCTTGTTCTTCTGTGCAACAGGATTATACGCGCAAAAAGGAAAAGTTCAAACGGTAGTTATTCAAACATCTGCAGAATGTGGAGAATGTGAAGTTCGTTTGGAAGGAAAATTGAATTATACAAGAGGAGTTCAATTTGCTGAATTGGATATTCCAAGTAAACAGTTGACTGTTAAATTCAATTCCAAAAAGATCTCGCTGGAGGAAATACGCAAGATCATTTCAGATTTGGGTTATCAAGCGGATGAAGTTCCAGCCGATCCAAAGGCCTATGAAGCGCTTCCGGCTTGCTGTAAAGTTGGAGGAATGAAATGAAAAGAAAAGCGGCTTTTGAAGCCGCTTTTTTTATTGGATCAATAATCGGATCATTTGCCCTGAATCGGCTATCTTTAAATGATAAACTCCTTGTTTTAATTGCAACTCTGATAAATTTAGTGTGTTGTTTTCGATGCTTGATTCTGCGACCAAAGAACCTTGTTGATCATAAATGATCACCGAACCGCTTTCCAAACCCGACATTTTAATGTTGTCAGTTGTACTTGCCGGATTTGGATAGATCTCAACGGATGTTTCGTTCTTAACGGTACGTGTATCTAATGTTTGACTTGTTCCGTCTAAGTCGTTAACGACTAGGCGCACGTAGGTCGCATTATTTCTAGTTAAGTCAGCAGAAGTAGAGTATTCTTTACTTGCTGAATGATCACCAACATTCTTTACAGTAGCAACTTCGGTCCAATTCGTGTAATCATTACTTACTTGAACAGAATAAAAATCAACGAGTCTTTCACTTTCAACTGTCCAATTAGCCGTTAAATTATTTTGATCAATAGATGCATCAAAAGAAACTAAGGTTGTTGGCATTGGAGACGGTGTGCCAAAAAGACGGTAACCAGGGACATGCCCGTCACCTGCTCTCCATTCTTCAGCACCGCAAATATCAAGGGTATTAGATGCTCCTCCTCCAGCTCCATGGCGCATTTGTCCACCAACCATAATCTCCACTGTAGAACCACAAGAAAGCTTGATACGTCTTCCTGCTTGAAATTGCATGGTTCCAAAAACGATAAATTGAACTGGTGAGTTGCAAGCTGGAGAAGCACCTTCATCCAGATCAATATTTGTATTGATTATAACAGAGATTCCAGCTGGAATAACAATTTGATCTCCGCAGCCCGGTAAAGCACCACAGCTCCAAATAGCTGGATTATTCCAGTTGCCGCTTACTGTTGCAGTACATACTCCTGCAAATGAATTTGTTGATAGGATCATCCCGATGCTTAACAACAAGCTTTTGATCAGTGTTTCCATAGCTTCGTGTTTTTTGAGGTTTCTATAAATTAGACACCCCAATTACTGCTATGGTTGTGTTTTGGATGTCGCTTTTGAGTAGATGGACGGTTTGCACGAGTAATCAGCAAATAATCACTCTCCAGATGAACGATTTTCGTCGCTTTCTCCTTTTTTAAAGATTCCTCCAACCTCTTTGGATAGTCTTTGGATGGTTTCTACACCAACCGAAAGTGGTATGGCGCTCACATCATCATAACTTCCGAATACGCTCTCTGCCATTAATTGAGAAGGGTAAATAAGGATCCGATCCAAATGTGGTGCTTCTTTCTCTATCCTTCCGGCAAACAAGTCTTGACCCAAGAAGGCCGAAATTCCTCCGGAACGAGCCATTACGCCTACAACCAAAGTTTGATCTTTATAGGTGGCTATAGATTGTAAACTGTCTTCTGGATGTTCGATCAGCAAATGGCGGGTTGTAGAGCCGAACTTTCTAAAATTCTGATATTCCTGGATCTTCTCCTTTGTTTCCGTAGTACTGTAAATGTCAATCGAACAATTCAATTCCTTTGCCAAACGGAAAACGCGTTCCAACCATTGTCCGAAACTGCTTTCTACCTCTGCCAATGGGGGACATATCAATGCGATAGTGCGGTAGGATGCAAATGGTCTTTCGAAGTGACAAAAGAAAACTGTCTTTTCGCAGGCGTCTAATAAATGGTCTCGATCATCTCCGATCAGTCGTTTTAAAAGATTCGTTTTAGACTGATCATTGATCAAAACAATATCTGCCGCAACTTCCTTTGCAACGCGACCAATTCCATTAGAAACGTTGTGGTCAATGGTTGCGGTGGCCTGAATGCTCATCTCACTACTTGAAAAATAGTTGACGAATTCGTCGATGTATTTCCGTGATTTGCGAATGCGATTTTCCACATCCTGATCATTTTCCAATACACTAACAACCGAGATCGGATTGACAACTTTTTTATCTGTGATCAAAATGGAAAAATCCAACAATTGTTCGTTTCCTTGCAGTTCGTTTGCCGCAACAAGTAAGTGTTGGCTTCTTCGCAAAGGACCTTCCATGGGTTCGTTCTTGGCTTGTTCTACCAACATTTTCTTACTGGCACTTTCGGTAACGAACGAGGCAACCAAGGAGGTGATCAAAATAAGGATTACAGTACCATTCACAATCGAAATGTCCAGGATCTCTTTGTCGAAACCTACTTTGATGATCGCCAGTGTAGCGGCAGCGTGTGCCGAACTCAATCCGAAAATAATTCTGCGATCAACTGATTTCATGCGGAAAACCAATTGGGTTGCCCAAGCGGCTAAAAATTTTGAGATGAGCGCAAATCCGGTTAGGATTCCTGCGATCGCCCAAGCCCACCAATCTCCTGCTAGTTTGGTGAGGTTTACCACCATTCCAATGTAGATCAAAAAGAAAGGAATGAATAAAGCGCTTCCGATAAATTCGATGCGGTTCATTAATGTAGAACTGTGTGGGATCAATCTGTTTAAAACCAATCCAGCCACGAAGGCTCCAATGATCGCTTCGATACCTGCGGCTTCGGCCAAGAAAGCGGCAAAGAATAGTACGGACAATACGTAAATGTACTGGGATGATTTCTCAGACTCCAATTTACTGAAGAACCAACGCGAAAGTTTTGGAATAACCCAAAACATGATCAAACTGAAGATCGAAAGTGTGATCAACAATTGCAACAATACGTTTGTGTTGATGTTACCGCCATCCGAACCGGAGATCACGGAAAGAATGATCAATACCGCTGTGTCAGTTAGAATGGTTCCGCCAATAGCAATAGCAACAGATTGGATCTTGGAGATACCATATTTAGTAACGATGGGATAGGCAACCAAGGTATGCGTGGAGAACATACTGGCTGTCAGCAAACTTGCCATATCGTTCAAGCCAAGCACATGTTTGCAAAGCGGGTAACCCAAGGCAAGTGGAATGATAAAGGTAAACACCCCGAAAGCGATTGATCGGTTGCGATGGCGTTTGAATTCATGCATGTCCAATTCCAATCCGGCCATGAACATGATGTATAACAAACCGATCTTCGAGAACATTCCCATGAATCCTTCTTTCATGTTGGTTTCGGAGATCATGTTGAATCCGTGAGGTCCGATGATCACACCTGCAATGATCAGTCCGATGAGCGCGGGGATCTTTACCTTGCGGAGAATGATAGGAGAAAGCAGAATGATGAAGAGCAGCAGCGAAAATGTGAGGATCTGATTTTGCAGCGGCAATTGAAACTCTTTGATCAAGTGCTCGAACTCTTCCGCAAAAATATCAATCAGGCCTGCTGCCATGTGCTCTCATTTATAGTTGCAAAAATAAACGCTATTTTCGACTGTAACGTTAAATTAATTAAAACTAAATGAACTTACTTTTAAACGTGAGTGATTCGGGTAATTGGCCAAAAGGGAAGGAGACATTTCAGTCAGTTTTTATCCTGAATTGGATTTCAATTTTGATCTATGTCCTGATTGGTACTTTAGCGATCATAATTCTGTACTTAGTTCTTCGAAAAAAGAAGTAATCCACTAAACAAGTAGAATATTCCGAAACATTTTTTTTCTAGCCCTTTCAAATCCTTTTTTTTTCACTAATTTCGCCCGCACATTTTAAATAATTAGAACTATGTCATATTTGTTTACCTCGGAATCAGTTTCTGAAGGACACCCGGATAAAGTTGCTGACCAAATCTCCGATGCGTTGATCGATCATTTCATGGCTTTTGATCCAACATCGAAAGTTGCTTGTGAAACGCTTGTAACAACAGGTCAGGTAGTATTGGCCGGGGAGGTGAAAACAAATACATACCTGGATGTTCAAGGTATCGCGCGTGAAGTAATTCGCAAGATCGGTTACACGAAGTCTGAATACATGTTCGAAGCAAATTCATGCGGTATCCTTTCTGCAATTCACGATCAGTCTGAGGATATCAACCAAGGTGTTGACCGCGTGGTGTCGAATGATGACTTTGAAGCGAAAGCTGAAGCGCAAGGTGCAGGTGACCAAGGGATGATGTTTGGTTACGCAACGAAAGAGACTGAGAACTACATGCCATTGGCGTTGGATTTGGCTCACAAGATCTTGCAAGAGTTGTCTTACATTCGCAATAACGAGCCGAACTTGATCGGTTATTTGCGCCCGGATGCAAAATCTCAAGTAACTATCGAGTACTCTGATGACAATGTTCCGCAACGCATCGATACAATTGTTGTTTCTACGCAACACGATGATTTCGATACAGAAGCAAACATGTTGGCGAAGATCAAAAAAGATATCATCGAAATCGTTATTCCTCGCGTTAAAGCGAAATTGAAGCCTGAATTGCAAGCTTTGTTCAATGATGGGATCACTTACCATATCAACCCAACTGGAAAATTCGTGATTGGTGGACCACACGGAGATACTGGTTTGACAGGTCGTAAGATCATCGTTGATACTTACGGTGGAAAAGGTGCTCACGGTGGTGGTGCTTTCTCTGGAAAAGATCCTTCAAAAGTGGACCGTTCAGCTGCATATGCTACACGTCATATTGCTAAGAACTTGGTTGCTGCTGGTTTGTGTGATGAGGTTTTGGTGCAAGTATCTTATGCAATTGGTGTTGCTAAGCCTTGTGGATTGTTCATCAATACTTACGGAACAGCGAAAGTGAATATGACTGACGGTGAGATCGCTCGCAAAGTAGAAGAGATCTTCGACATGCGTCCTTACGCTATTGAACAACGTTTGAAATTGCGTAACCCGATCTACTCTGAGTCTGCTGCTTACGGACACATGGGACGTAAGAATGAAGTAGTGAAGAAATCATTCAAAGCTCCGGATGGAACAGTTAAAACTTTAGAAGTAGAATTGTTTACTTGGGAGAAATTGGATTATGCAGATAAAGTAAAAGCTGCGTTCGGTTTGTAATCGAAATCTAGATATTACAGAAATCCCGGTCTTTGATCGGGATTTTTTTATTCCCCCTTGGGCAAGTATTTTTCTGTGATCGGGAATTGTTTCATGTAGCGGAACATACTCGCCAATCGCTTGCGTTGAATGAATGGCGCAAGATCGTTTTCCTCTTTTGGATCTCGCCCTACATGATACACTTCTGCGCGATTAGGCACGATGTTCATACGGTGTATATAATGCAAGTCGTTTTGCAAGATCGATAGTCCCACCTTGAAACGTGCGATCTTACTGTTGTTCATTGTAAGGATACAACGGTCCTTAGGAACTGGTTTTAAGAGACTGAATCCGGTAAATTCTTTGCGAACATTCAATAAGCTGGGTTCTTCCTCCAGTCCAAGTAGGTCAACAATGGTAGGGGCAATGTCTATAGTTGATACTGCGCGCTTACAATTTTCTCGAATCGTTGCCTCCGGAAGTGTTGCCGCTAGTTTTTGAGGAACATATAAAAGCAATGGTACACTGATGGTTTCGATGTAGTAACTATCCACGTGACCAATGTTATTGTGGTCTTTTAATGATTCTCCATGATCTGAAGTGAGCAGGATTACTGTGTTTTCCAATAAACCACTTTCTTTTAAGCTGGCAAACAATTCGCCCAACAATGCATCTTGATAGAAAATCGCATTGTCGTACTCATCTACGAATGTGCCGCTCCATTTTTGATACTTTTTCGGAATCTGATAGGGGTAGTGGGTTGCATTCAATTGTACGACGCCAAAGAAAGGATCATCTTTTTTCTGAAGAGCATGTTGTTTCAATGCGTTTATCGTATGCTGGTCATCTACACCTAAGTCATTGAAGAAGGGTTTGCCGCTAGTTTCTTTGTTCCAGGTATAGTCCAGTTGCGCATTGGCATAGAATCGATCAAAGCGATACCATTTCATCGTGTGCGAACTCAGGAAAAACGTATGGTAATTCAGCATTTTGGCGTAGTCCCAAATGAATGGTTGACTGTAGAATACTTCAGGTTCTTGATAAGCTCCTGTTCCGGTTAATACTCCTGGAACGGCCAACATGGTAGTAGTGGAAACGCTGTACGGTTTCTCGAAGACGAAAAGATTGTTCGAATTTTCTTTTTGGAATTGATCCAAATTTGGCGTTGTCGGGCGCTCATATCCATAAGGTCCTAGATTTTGGTTGCGCAAACTTTCGCACAAGATCACGAGCACATTGAATGGTTTTGGCTTTCCGACTTTAGGAAGGTTAATGGGTGTTCTGGCTTGTAGACCTTTACCTTTGAATGAAGGATTTGGGTCATAATCGATCACGTGGCGAATGATGGCCGAAGAAAAGTTGGTATCAACGATTAAACACTGGTCATATTTCTTGATGAAACCACTGCCCAAGATCAACCCGGTAAGTGCTAGCAATCCGGTTAGACTAAACGAAAGACGCGTGTTAGAGCGGTGTGTTTCATTGGTGATCTTTCGGAAATACCACAATAAGCCGGAAAAACCAATTGAGAACAACAGCATGTCTGTCAGATTCACCGAGTCTTTCAAGAGTACAAACGCACTCAAAGGTTCGTTCTTAAAGTATTCGAATGTGTAATAATTCGGATAGAAACCATTGAATACGAAGAAAAGATACGATGCGATCACCGCGACTACTATGTAAACAGTATATAAGATCAACAAGGGCCAGTATGCCCATTTTCTCCTGCGCAAGCGTTGCAAGCAATAAACGCTGAAAAAGTAGATGCTCAGTGCAGCGATTAACGAAAGTCCATATGCCGTTAGTTGTTTGGGCTTGTAATATCCCAACAATTCCCAGCGTATCCAGATGTCGAGTAACACATAAATAAGCGGAAACAGAAAAAGCAGTGGAAATCGTTTGAACATGCGGCAAAAATACGTAATCCCTTTACAGATTTGCGGCATAGGCCGCCAAATCAACCAACTTGTTGGCGTATCCCCATTCATTGTCATACCATGCCACCACTTTTACAAAGTGCTCATTCAAGGCTATTCCTGCTTTTGCATCGAAAATAGCGGTGTGCGCATTGCCCACAAAGTCCTGTGATACGGCATCTTCCTCGGTATAAGCCAAGATTCCTTTCAGTTCGCCATCAGCGGCTTTTTTCATCGCTTCACATACGGCTTGGTACGATGCAGGTTTTTCCAAACGAACGGTCAGGTCAACTACAGAAACATCCGGGGTAGGAACTCTGAAGGCCATTCCGGTAAGTTTGCCTTTTAATTGAGGTAAAACCAAAGCAACGGCCTTGGCAGCACCAGTACTGGAAGGAATGATATTCTGATAGGCACTGCGCCCTCCGCGCCAATCTTTATTACTTGGTCCGTCAACAGATTTCTGTGTTGCTGTAACTGCATGCACGGTACTCATCAGTCCTTCTACGATCCCGAATCGTTCATCCAGCACTTTCACGATTGGAGCCAGACAATTAGTAGTACAGGATGCATTTGATACGATGTGCTGATCCGCTAACATGGTTAAGTGATTGACACCCATCACAAATGTTGGGGTATCATCTTTTGCTGGTGCCGAGAGCACCACTTTTCTAGCTCCTGCCTTGAGATGGCTACTAGCACTTTCCTGGGTTAAGAATAGTCCAGTACATTCTAGAACCACATCAACACCAGCAGCTTTCCATGGAATGTTTGAAGGGTCTTTTTCAGCACTGGTTTCAATCCGTTCTCCGTTGATATATAAATGATCATTTTTGACTTCAACCGAGCCTTTGAATTTCCCATGCGTGGAATCGTATTTCAACAAATAAGCCATGTAATCAGTCTCCAAAAGGTCATTGATAGCAACAACTTCCACATCTTCACGTTCGCTCATGATCCGGCAAGCCAGACGACCAATTCTACCAAATCCGTTTATTCCAATCTTTACTTTTTTCATCTTACAATAGTTTTGATGCTTGTACCATTTTCAGCTCTCCATACGAAACAGAATCGCCTAATTCTTCTTTGATCTTGCCTAAAGACATAGTTTCTTTTCCTTCTAACAGAGCTTCGATCTCTTTGATTCTTTCATTTGACAAAACATCCGTAACATCGATTTTTTCTTGTTGGATCAGTTGCGCTGCATGACCTTGAATGGTGCTCAGACCGAGTTGTCTTTCACGGGCGATTGCTTCCAATTCCAAACCATTTTCGATCATTTCTAACGTTACCTCGTAAGTACTTTTCTTGATCTCCTTTGGTGCTTTTACTTTTTTCGAGCCACGTGATTTTACAGGCAATTCCAATTCATCTTCATCCACCATTTGCAAGAGATTACCAGATTGTCGCAATTCTTGTTGGATTCGAGCTGTCTTCGCAATCACGTAGTTTTGGATCTCCTCATTCCGTAATTGTTCTTTTGTCAATGGTCTTCCAGTAACGATCGCCTCCATGAGTAAGCGCACTTTTTTCAACTCAAACACTTTATCGATCACCAGCACTTCCAGTTCTTCCAACTCCTCCTGATATTGTTTTGTTTTTTTGATCAAGGTCAATTCTGCACGCCTTTTCATCAGAGCGAAGGCTTGTGCATCCAAGGTTTTGAAAAAATAATCGTAAGCTGCTTGAATGCGATCGTGCAAAAGGTCCCAATTTGGAAGGCCTTGAAAATACGAGTTGATCTGTACTTGAAATTTCTTTGCTGCAGCTAGGCTTGCTTGCACCAATTGTAGTTGTGTGGCTACCCAAGTTTTGTCTTTCCCTTTTTCTGTTTTAGGGGCCTGTATTTTCATGCCAACCTCGAGCATTGACCATTTGGTGGCGTAATCGTACAGATCGAATGTTTGCTGTAAACGATGGTAGATGTAGTGCGTGGTCGCCAGATCCAAACGCTTGTTCAATTGATCATCGCTGGGTCTGTTAGATGCATATGCTGAAATTGATTGATCCGTATGCAATCCGTTGATGGAGATAGGTTGTAAGAGTACCAGCCCCTTTAAACTTTTCAAACGAGAAAGAGCTACGTAAGCTTGACCTGGTGCAAAGACCTTTGAAATATCTAAAACGGCCTTTTCGAATGTGAGTCCCTGACTTTTATGCACCGTAATGGCCCACGCCAGTTTGATCGGGTAATGCACAAAAGTGCCCAGTATGTCCTCTTCGATCTCGCCGGTTTGCTCGTTTAAGGAATACTTGATGTTATTCCATTCGTATTTCTCTACAACGATGCTTCGCTTTTCATCCGGAAAGTATACTTCTATTTCATCTGCTGAGAGTGACTGTATTTTCCCCATCTTCCCATTAAAGAAGTTCTTTTCGAAAGAGATGTCGTTTTTGATGAACATGATCTGTGCTCCGACTTTGAGTTCCAGTTGTTCGTCCAAAGGATAAATGTGGTTTGGAAAATCGCCTTTAATTTCTGCTTTGTAGCGATAACTCTTACCTTTTAATGCAAGCAAGGCATTTTGATTCATGTCATCGGCTTGTGCATTGTGGGTGGTGAGTGTAATGTATCCTTCTTCTTTGGTGGAATCGAAATCGCGACGCACATATTGATTCAAAAGTTCCTGATCAGACTGAGTAATCGTATTGTTCCTCAAATTATTCAGGACGGCAATAAAGGTTTCATCGTCTTGGCGAAAGATCTTGTTCAGTTCAATGTAAACCGGGGCATGCTCCTGAAGCACCTGGGCATTGAAGAAAAAGATCCCTTTGTAATATTTCTGCAGATACTGCCATTCTTCCGGTTTGATAACAGGAGGTAATTGCAGGAGATCGCCAATGAACAAAACTTGGACGCCACCAAAAGGGGATTCGTTTTTTCTAACAAAGCGCAGGCTCAGGTCGATAGCATCTAACAAATCTGCTCGAAGCATACTCACTTCATCGATGATCAAGAGTTCCATGGAACGCATTAAGCGCTGTTTCGTGCTATTGTAATGGAAATGTCTGCGCAGACTGGTCTTTGTTTCAAGTTTGATTGAGCCGGCCACGACTGGTTCTGGAATGAATTCAGGAATATAACCACCGAATGGCAATCCGAAAAAGGAATGGATCGTTACTCCGCCCGCATTCAAAGCGGCTATTCCAGTGGGTGCTACAATTACAGTTTGCTTGTGGGTAGTTTCCACAATTTTACGCAGCAAGGTTGTTTTTCCCGTTCCAGCCTTACCGGTTAAGAAAATACATTGGTTTGTTTGATTGATGAAACGTTCTGTAAATGCCGCTGGGTCGTTGATAGTTGTATTGATTTTTTTCATGATTTTCTTGAAGTTAAGCAAAAAGATGATTTGGTGCAAACCCTTTTTTGACTTTTACTTCAATATTTAAAAGTAGGCAATGTATCCAAAATGAATTTTGGAATCGCGCAGTAATATTGGGTTGCTTTGTTGCTTACCAAGGGCATATGTGAGAGAGAAGATCCCGATGTTGGTGCCGAATCGAATTCCGCCACCAAAGCCAAATGGTGTGTCCTGCAAATAACTTTGCGCATTGCGCTCATACCAGGTTTGATCATAAAAAAGAAAGAGGTTTGAGAATTGGTCCAGCACGAATCGGATTTCCAAACTTCCTGTGGTTCTGGTTGTGGCATAAAATTCATCTTCCAGAAAGCCTCGCTGATTCAAATTTCCACCAAAGCGTATCAGTTCATTTGTCTGGGTACTATCCGCAATGTAGGATTCGGTATTCAATCCGGTTTTAAAGACCCAGCGTTTTCCGATTGGAATATACCAATCAAAACTTCCTGAAATATTCATTACCAGCGATCTTTTTTCGATACTGTCACGTGTTATTCTTCGGTTACCTGCACTCCCTTCGATCATCCATACGAGGCCTTTTCTTGGATTCGGAAGGAAATCCACTTGCTGATGCTGAATGGCTAATCCGTACTGGTTATTGACCATGTTTGAGAAACCACTTTGATTACCTGCGTTCAATAAGTTCGATTGGTGATTTTTGTAAAAAGCTTTAAGGGTATTTCCGGCATTGAGGAAATAGCTGATACCTGCGCCTGACTTCAATTCCAAAAAAGTGCTATCTCGTTTGATTAATTGAAACTGTCCCTCTAATCCGAAGGGGGTGCGAAACAAATAGGGTAGAGACGCCTGTGTTTTTAGTTGTGGACTTCCGGGTTGGATACTTCTCCAGTTCAATTCAAAAAACTCAGCCCGTTTCAAAACATTCTGAAGTCGGAGACGAACATCTCCGGTGAATTGGTATTTCAAGGTAACCGGATTTTGTTGTAAACCTATTGTTCCATTGAATGAGGAGATAGGTCGACTTTCTAAATACAAATAAAGTGTTGCTCCTTCTGGAGTAAAAAGTAGTTCTGCAGGTTTAAGTTCCCGAAGATAACTCAATTGTTTCAATCGAACTGGTAACAAATTGATCTGTTCTTGATCGTACCAATCTCCGGCTCGAATATGCAAGTAATTCTCCAAGAAACGAGAGGATAATTTGATCTTGCTACTCTCCAAGTTGAGTCCAATCCACTTGACACGTTGATTAGGCTGTAAATCCAGATCGGCAATTAATTTGCTTTGTTCATACCGCAGATCAGTGAGTCGGACGCGTGCAAAAGGATAGCCGTTACGTTCCAATTTTTGCAGTAGTTCAGTCAGAACATTCGCGGGTAGGCCCATCGATGGTCGGAACGCTTCAAATTGCTTTGGATTCATGCCATAGGAACGGACCAGTCTGCGATCTTCATCATCCAAGTTAATCACCCACGATTTGACGTATGGACCTATACTTCCGTATACTATCGTGTTGGTTGAGTCCGCATGAATCAAGCTGTCTATGGAAAAAGAGGGGTAGCCTTTTTGATATGCCTTCAAGATAAGCTTTTGAAGTTTGCTTTTTAATTCGAGGGAGTCGTGTACTCGCCAAAGTTCCTGTTTTTCAATTTGATCGATCCCATTTATAGAAAGTGTGACTGTTTTTTGTGAAAAACTTGGGTTAACGAGACTAAAAAGCAAGAGAAAACACCCGCCAATTACGAAGCGAAACGTACCATTCATCAGGTAATAGCTATGTTTCAAGGATTTCAAGACCCGAATGTGTATAATATTTTGTGCTAATTAACGTTAAAAATCATAGATTTGTATTCTCAAACAGCAACGAATTGAACTTATTTAAACACACAACACCAATGAAAAGATTTTTCGCCTTCGCAGCGATCGCGGCTATTGTAGCGGTTGTAGCAACTTCTTGCGGTTCTTCGAAAGGAGGCCATTGTGATGCATACGGAAACGTAGAACAATCTTCCAACGAAGATTTAGCATCTAAGTAATCGTTCAAACCAAAAGTCTCTTTCCCACGGAGGCTTTTTTTATGATATCTACTTGAGCCTTGAAGCGCAATTTGTACTTCGGGCTTTTTTGTTGAATAAACTTTTCGTGAAATCACCGAGCCCTAGGCTTTTGGTCTAAGCACAAAGTTCTGGCCTAAATACACTTTTCTTACTTGTTCATCCGCTGCCAGGTCTTCGGCCGTTCCCGACTTAAGAATACTTCCTTCAAACAACAAATAAGCGCGATCAGTAATACTCAACGTTTCTTGTACATTGTGGTCTGTGATCAAGATTCCAATGTTCTTTTTGCGCAGATCTGAAACGATACTCTGAATGTCCTCAACTGCAATCGGGTCAACACCCGCGAAAGGTTCATCAAGCAGCACGAATTTCGGATTGGTTGCCAAAGCACGCGCAATTTCTGTTCTACGTTTTTCTCCTCCTGAAAGGCGATTTCCCAAATTCTTTCGCACTTTGGTCAGGCTAAACTCTTCGAGCAATTGTTCCAATCTCTCTTTACGCTGAACTTTTGTAAGATCGGTCATTTCCAGAATGGCCATAACGTTATCTTCTACATTCAGTTTACGAAAAACAGAAACCTCTTGTGGTAAGTAACCGATGCCAAGCTGAGAGCGCTTGTACATGGGGTAATGCGTAATCTCTGTTTGATCCAAGAATACCTGACCGCTGTCTGGTTTTACCAAACCGACCATCATATAAAATGAGGTTGTTTTACCGGCTCCATTCGGACCAAGAAGTCCAACAATTTCTCCTTGATTTACTTCGATAGAAACTCCTTTTACAACGTCTCTGCCTTTGTAGGTTTTTTTAATATTGTCTGTGTACAGTTTCACGTGATGCAGCTTAAAAATTGAGTGACCATCTGGCTCGAATACCAAGTGGTTTGATTCCAGGTTCTAAATGTGTCAATCGCCAAACCAGATCGATACGGCCTACTTTCAAAATGTTCTCAATACCTATGGATGCTTCAGCGTATGGAATTGATCCAAATGACTTGGTAAAGGTTGGAATCAACATGGCATCTTGATGTCTTGAACTGATTGCGCCATAGGTAATTCTTCCTGTTGTTACTAAACGCAGCTGCAATTTTTTCAATAAAGGAATCCAGTCAAAGAACAAACCTTGCCAATGCTGTTCTACCAATCCACCGACATAGCGATCCGAAATAAATTCAAAGAAACTCATGCGGTTAAATGAGTTCGTGTAGAGCCAATAAGATTGTGAACCTTCGTGAACTTTTAGAAAAGGATAAGCTACAGTTCCGTTGATAAATCCTGCGTTTATACCATAGCGCAAGCGTCCAAGAATTCCAACATTGGTCCAGTGCTCCATGTTGAATTCGATTTTTTGATAGTCGTAATCAGAGCCAAAGACACCCTTGATACCAAAAATTCCTTGCACACTTAAAACAGGATATGGAGAAGGCAGAGAGCTTCGATCAAAGGATCCTGAAATGAACTCTTCGTTCTTGCACCAGCGTACGCGAGCGATCAATTCGGCTGATTGGATCCTGTTTATCGTTTCTAATGCTCCCAAATCATTATAGCGCTCATATTTTGCCAATCCAAGTGGAGTAAATTCTTTCCATTCTACTCCTCCGTAAAGGATGAAATCCTTTCCAATATCTTTTTCAAGGTTCATTCCCGCTTTAGCCACCATGGTTAATTTGTCCAAAGGTC
>CAYLJB010000001.1:43953-72478 GCA_964383785.1 uncultured Fluviicola sp. | reverse complement strand
CGAACCAGCACACCAAACGGCACCACCCCCTCAAGATGGCGTGTCTACCAATTTCACCACGTGCGCCTAAAATAACTCTTCGTGTCTACCATTATATACCGTAAATACGGGATAGGAACCACCACGAGTCTTTTTTTAGTACAACGATTATACTACGTTTTTGAGGCTGCAAATATAACTAAAACCATTATTTTACCTCAAACTCGAACATTTTTTCACCTTCTAGATATCCTGCGAGTTTGTCACCTATGGCCACCGGTCCAACACCACTTGGTGTTCCCGTGAAAATGTAATCTCCCGTACGGAGTGTTACAAATTGAGACACAAAAGCGATAATCTGGGCAAAGTTGAAGATCATATCACGTGTGTTCCCAACCTGCACGGTTTGACCATTTTTCTCTAAACTGAACGCAATGTTCTCTACAGATTTGTTCAACGGGATAAATTGTTTTCCTAATGGGGCACTATGATCAAAAGCTTTTGCTTTTTCCCATGGTAGCCCTTTTTCCTTGCATTGATCCTGAATGTCGCGGGCCGTGAAATCGATTCCTAATCCAATTTCATCTACATAGTCCAATGCGAATTTTTCTGGAATGTGTTTTCCAACTTTCTTGATACGCAATACCAATTCACATTCGTAGTGAACGTTTTTCGTAAAGTCTGGAATGTAAAACGCACCCTCTGTCATCAAAGCCGTATCAGGTTTCATAAAGAAAACAGGCTCTGTAGGAAGCGGATTGTTTAATTCTTTTGCGTGTTCTGCGTAATTTCTACCAATACAAATGATCTTCATTTCAATGCTTGAATTTATTTTGTAAGGCTTTTAGTTTATCTTCAATCGACAAGTTGTCGGTATTTTGGTCGCGCTGTTGTCTCCGTGCAGATTTGATCCGTTCCATTTCTTCACGAAGCACTTGTTTGGTGAATAGTGGGAAATCTGCATCCATCATCCACCCAAAATAACCAGGTTCGATATTCGCCACTTCTTCCACTGTTTTTCCTTTATGTTTGCCGAAGTTATAAATGAGTTGCCCATCTTTGTTCTTAGCAACACGACCAGCAAAATCGGCCCATTCTACTGCGCCCTGACGCGAAAATTCAGCAAGATCTGCAACGTTATTAGAAAGGTTAGGGTAACGTTCTAATTGCGCTTTGAAGACATCGAATGTTACGCGTGTATCGTATAAAGCATTGTGAGCATTTTCCATATTTCCGTTGCAATAGAACAAATAGGCAGCGGACAGTGTGCGCTGTTCCATTTTATGGAAGATGTTCTGTACATCGATGCATTTTCTAATAGAAAAATCGAAGGGTTTATCAGCTCTTAAGAATTCTTCCGCAAGAACAGGGATGTCAAACTTGTTCGAATTATAACCACCCAAGTCGGCATCACCAATAAAAGTGATGATCTCATCCGCTAATTCCGTAAATGTAGGTTCATGGGCTACCATTTCGTTTGTGATTCCCGTAATTTCAGCAGATTCCGGTGTTATTGGAATTGTTGGGTTAACGCGCTTGCAATACTCGGTTTCGGTACCATCAGGGAGTCTTTTGATCAATGCAATTTCTATGATTCGATCTTTGGAGATATCAAGACCTGTGGTCTCAAGGTCTAACATCACAAAGGGCCTTTCTAATTGTAATTTCATAATTGATTTTACCAGAGGAATGATTGATCTGATCCTATAAAATTGCGAAAAAATACGCTTCTTCGCTATTCATTAGTTTGTATAAAAGTAAAAAGGCCATCCATCGATGGCCTTTTTACTAGTTATCAAGTATTTACTTTTTAACGATAATGAATTCTGTACGACGGTTTTTCTGGTGAGCCGCTTCTTTTGCTTCTTTTGTTTTCATTTTAGCGATCTGATCATCGCTAATTTTCAACTTAGTTTCACCATAACCTTTACCTGTAATACGATCCTTAGAAATTCCTTTGGATACGATATATGCAGCAGAAGATTTCGCACGTTGGTCAGATAACCACAAGTTGTATTCGTCAGATCCTCGTGTATCCGTATGTGAGCCAAGCTCGATATTGATGGTTGGATTTTCCATCATGATCTTAACGATTTTATCCAATTCAGCCGCAGCATCCGGGCGGATATTGGACTTGTCGAAGTCAAAATAGATTGGATTGATATTCAAAGAACCGATATCTACACCCACTTCCATTTTAACCATTGCCATATTCAGAAGTTTATTAAGATCAATTACCGGATCGTTTCCTAAATCAACTGTGACATCATAAGAAACTTTCACATAACCTTCTTTTTCAAGCTGCAAAGTAAGTTTCATTTGGTCTCCAATCGTGTAGCCTTTAATCGTGTCTGATTGGAAAGATCCATTTGATGCCAGAAGATCAACATAGTTTCCGTTTGTTGTTTGATCCAACACCTTCACTTTTACGTCTTTCAGGTTTTGTTTCGTTTTCTCATCCATGACATTTCCTTTCACGATGTAAGGATGCCCCATGGTTCCATCTTCAACATTCAACCAAACATCGCGGTAAACTTCCGAATATTCTTTATCACATTCTGTGTTGAATTTTTCACGATAGAATTCTTTTTTACCATTCTCATACGAGAAAACCATTTCATATTCTCTACAAGGATCAAGAGAGCTCAAGAATACACCATCACGCATTCTTGGGAATACTTTGCGATCAACAGGATCACCACAGTTCAAACAACGCAATGTTACAGAGATGTCCTCAGGCAATGGTTTACCGTCATAGGTGTGAATCTGACCTTTCAATACTGCCAGGTTTTTCATACCCATGTAGTCGTTTTGGATTTCGTAAATATCCTTTTCACCGAATCCATCTTTTCGAGATGATGTTAAGTATCCGATGTACCCGTCTACGGTAGTAGTGTAAAATAGATCATCACCTGCCGAGTTTAATGGGTAACCTAAATTGATTGGATCTGACCAATTATTATTATCGTCGCGTACTGAAACGAAAACATCAAATCCTCCCATACTCTTGTTCCCATTGCTTGAAAAATACAGGGTTTTGTTATCTACTGCAATGAAAGGAGATTCTTCATCCAATGGACCGTTGATCTTTGGACCTAAGTTTTGTGGCTCACTCCAAGTTCCATCGGGAAGTTTAACAACGCGGTAAATATCGCGACTTCCAAATCCTCCCGGACGATCTGATACAAAGTACATTTGTTGACCATCAGGTGTAACCGTACAGTGTGTTTCCCAAGAATTTGAGTTGATCTTTCCCTCTCGTAAATGGTTTACTTCCTGGAATTTATTCGTCGAGAAATCACTGTAGAAGATATCTCCATTACCTTTTGTATCCTGGTATACATAAATTCGGCGTTCGTCTGAGCTTAATGCGACTGTTGCTTCATATTGCAATGAATCACAGAATTCCATGCGAACAGGTTCCATCCAAGAGCCGTCAAAATCTTTGTACGAAACATAAATGTCTTCCGGATGAAAGTTGTTTCTTGGATCAATGCCTGAATTACTTTGCTTATTTTCCCATTCTCTGCGAGAAGTGAAGTACAATGCAGATCCATCCAAAGAAACAACAGGTGAATACTCTGGTTTAGCCGTGTTTACAGCTGATCCAATGTTTTGAAGACGAACTTTTTTAGGAGTTTCAATAATTTTCTTTGCGACTTCAATCTGTTCCAAACTCAATTTAGCGAAGTAAATCAATTCTGATTTTGGATTCGTGATCTCTAAAAATTTATTGAAGTTAGCAGCTGCTTTGTCTAATTGAAGATCCATGTGGTAAGCACGACCCAAATGGTAGTAAGCATCGATTGGTGCACTTTTTTCATTTGCCGAAAAAGCATCCCAATTCTTATTGGTTTGTTGAACCGCTTTTTCCAACAACGGAATAGCTTTAGCAAAATCACGTGACATCTCCATGTAAATGAATGCACGACGATAATTGTAGTTCGGACTAGCTGGATTGATAGCGAGCAATTTATCCGTCAACAGTCCTGCCTGGTAATAGTAACCTTCTTGGATCATTTGCGAACTCTCAGTCACCAATTCTGATTCAGAACCTTTTTCAAGCATTTTGTTTATCTGCTCTTCTGTGTATTGAGAAAAACTAAAAAGTGGTAAAAATAATAGTAGTGATGCAATAATTTTAATTCGCGTCATGGTATGTGTTTAAATTGTACATCCCACTAATTCAGTGAATTAATGGGATGTGCGAAATTATAAAATTTAATCTTACAATTCTCTGTTTGGATCGAATTGCTCTAAATAGTCAGCAACTCGACGTACAAACTGTCCTCCTAATGCACCATCTACAACACGGTGGTCGTATGAATGTGACAAGAACATTTTGTGACGGATACCAATAAAATCACCGTGTGGCGTTTCAATAACAGCTGGCATTTTGCGGATGGCTCCAAGAGCCAAGATGGCCACTTGAGGTTGATTGATGATCGGCGTACCCATCACGTTGCCAAATGTTCCAACGTTGGTTACCGTATAAGTTCCTCCTTGAATATCTTCTGGTTTCAACTTGTTGTCACGCGCGTTGCGAGCCAATTCATTTACACCTTTCGCCAGTCCTGTCAAATTCATGCGGTCAGCATTTTTGATTACTGGTACAATCAAGTTGCCAGATGGCAATGCCGTTGCCATACCAAGATTGATATCCTTGCGTTTTATGATGGATGTTCCACTTACTGATACATTGATCATTGGGAAGTCTTTGATCGCCTTAACGATAGCCTCCATGAAGATCGGTGTAAACGTTAGGTTTTCTCCTTCTCGTTTTTGGAACTCATTTTTCACTTTATTTCTCCAGTTCACGATGTTCGTTACATCTGCCTCAACGTATGACGTAACGTGCGGTGAAACGTGGGTAGACATCACCATGTGCTCTGCGATCAATTTACGCATGCGATCCATTTCGATGATCTCATCTCCAGGATTTGGCATTACCACAGGTTCTTTTATGTTCGAAAGAAAAGATGAACCTCCAGCAGCAGGTGCAGGAGCAGCAGCCGGTTGGGCAGGAGCTTGAACAACTTCAACTTTCGGAGCCGCCACAGCAACACCTCCGCCATTTGTTCGGCTCTCTAGGTAGGCCAACACGTCTTTTTTCGTAACACGTCCGCCTAATCCACTTCCTCCAATAGCGTCTAATTCAGCGCCAGTAATCCCTTCTTTTTGAGCAATGCTGCGTACCAATGGAGATAAGAATTTTCCGTTCGAACCATTTTTCTCCAAGGCAACTACTGGAGCAGCAGCCAGTTCTTTTGCAGCTTCAACTGCTTTTTCAGCAACCGCAACCGGTTCAGAGGCAGGTGCTTCAGGAGCTGGAGCAGCATCTCCGTCTGTAGAAATAATTGCAATCACATCTCCTACTTGCGCAACTTGGTCTTTCTCAAATAAACGTTGTACCAACACTCCGGCTGCTTCAGATGGAAGTTCATTATCCACTTTATCTGTTGCTACCTCAACCAGTGGCTCATCAAGAGCTACTGAATCACCAACGTTTTTCAACCAGTTTGTAATCGTTGCTTCGGTTACACTTTCTCCCATTTTAGGAAGACGAATTTCAATTTGTGCCATAGTATGCCTCGGATTCTCTTAAAAGTTGGCACAAAAATAACGTAAAAAAAATGAAAGTCTACAAGGATTTAGGACTGTCGGTCCAACTTTTTCCAAGAACGCAACAAGATTTGAAGGTCTGTAAGGAGGCTGTACTCACGCGCATAAAGTAAATCAAGCTTTTCAGCTAACGTTTCGTCGCTATTCAATAATTGCTCATTCGGTCGTAAAATCCCCTTTTTGATGCGCGGTAAATTGGCCGCTGCTTTGGTTCCGTACCCGACCAAGGTTTTCTTCCCGATAAGTAATTGCCAGGAGTTCTTGACCCATTGAAATTTGTTATCGAAAAACCAGATCAAAACAGGAAACAGCATTAAGCTCATTAGTCCAACCAATATATCCAAGGTTCGCTTTTGTCGCACTTTGTTGGGTTGGGTGATCGCATTTAAATTCAGAATGTAAAGATCTCCAGCCGTTTCAATCGAATTGGACCCAATCAAGAACATACTATCGGGTTGTGCGATCTTAAAATCTAAACCGGGTTGCTGTAGTTGTATCATCCATTCGATGATCTCATTTGCCGCAGTGTCTCTGGCGCAAAATATAACTTCGTCGATCTTATGAATAGCTGTGATTTGGTCTAATTGATCAGGAGTACCTACGGTAACGGAAGTTTTGTCGTTTTCCTTCCCAACGTGCACCAACAAATCAATTTTTGGTTGCATCTGTTTCAACAAAGTCGCTACACGGTCAAATTCTTCGCTGCTTCCTACAATGGCAAAGCGAGTGTGCTTCTGGCCATTTATGGTAAAACGCTTGCCAATCATGGCATGCAAGATCAAACGTGACAGGATAAAATAACCAATGACCCATCCAGCTCCTAATAGGATATACAATCGTGAAAACTGCCATTCTTTTGGAAACAGTGCATAGATCATTAGGATCAGTCCTGTGCCAATGACGGTTCCACTTATGAATTTTCTTAGGCGTACAGGTTGGTCGTAACCGCCAGAAAACAAGATAGAAATGAGCCATATCAAGGTGTAGCATCCAATGACAATCTCAGAGATCTTTTCAGGGAAGTGTATGTTGGATTGATGCCAATAATTTGTCATGGCAAACAAACCAAGTAATAGATAAAGGGTGTCTAATGCTGGTAAGGTGATCCGTTTTATAAAACGTGAAAGGATCGCTAAACTTGCTCTGAAATAGATTGCGGTATTGATCAGAAAGGAGAAAAGCTTGGCATGCTTTTGCGAAAAGTGCTTTCTGGCAAAGATGACCATTGCACGATAAAACACAAATACATAGTTTACTGAACTTTTCTTAGTGCTTTCCCCTTTGTAGTGAATAATCCGCGTTTCCGGAAAATAGACATTCGTGTATCCGCCTTTGATAATTCGGTAGGAAAGATCAATGTCCTCTCCATACATAAAGAATTCTTCGTCCAGCAGACCAACTTTGTCCAAAGCCTCCTTTCGCATCAACATGAATGCACCACTCAAGATCTCTATCTCGTTTGTTTCGAATTCAGAAAGGTAACCTAAATGGTATCTTCCAAATCGCTTGGATCTTGGAAACAAACGTGAGATGCCAAAGATCTTATAGAAGGCTACAGCTGGAGTAGGTAGTCCTCGTTTTGATTCGGGTAGGAATTTTCCTTTTCCATCCACCATGCGAACACCTAAACCTCCTACCTTCGGATGCGCATCCATGTAGCTCACAACTTTCTTCAGGGTGTCCTCTTCTATCACAGTATCCGGATTCAAAAGGAGTTGATAAGCACAGTCGGATTGTTCCATAGCCTGGTTATTGGCTTTGGAAAAACCCTTGTTGTCTTTGTTTGCGATCAATTTCACCCAAGGAAACTTTTCACGAACCATTTCTACTGATCCATCAACGGAATTGTTGTCAACAACCCAAACTTCAGCTGGTTCCAAAGCTGCAGCCTTGGCAACGGAATTCAAGCATTGCTCAAGAAAATAGGCAACGTTGTAGTTTACAATGATTACTGAAATTTTGGGTTGACTCACCGTAAATGAAGTTAGCTTGTGTTTAAAGTATGATTTTTAATTAACGGATGGCAATGCAAGATATTTCAATAGGAACTCCCATTGGCAATGCAGAAACCTGTACAGTTTCGCGTGCAGGTGGTGTTCCAGTGAAATAAGACGCGTAAACGGCATTCATTTGCTGGAATAATCCAAGATCTGTCATGAAAATGCTGCATTTTACAATGTTCTCCATGTCCATACCATTCTCCTTCAATAACAGCTGAATGTTTTGAAGTATGCGGTGGGTTGCTTGTTCGATCGAATCGATCTCTAGCTGACCAGTGAATGCATTCAAAGGAATTTGACCGCTAACATAAACAGTGTCTCCTTTAACAATGGCTTGACTATATGGTCCGATTGGAGCAGGTGCACCTGGAATGGATATCGCTTTTTTCATGATGTAATTCTAATTGGCATCTGGATTTGATGCTGAACAAGCTACAAGTTTACTAATTTTGTTTTGAACCATGCGGATTCTATTATTGGATAATTTCGATTCATTTACCTATAACCTCGCGCATTATTGCGAAGGGGAAGGTTGTTTAGTAGACGTGATCGACAACGCATCATTCGTCCCAAATGAATTGAAGAATTACCAAGCGCTTGTCATTTCTCCAGGGCCGGGTTTGCCCAAAGAGGCCGGCGTATTAATGAGCGTGATCGAGGAGGCTTACAGAATAAAACTTCCTGTATTAGGAGTCTGTTTAGGAATGCAGGCAATCGCAGAGTATTTCGGAGGTATCTTATACAATCAAGACATGGTGAAACATGGCGTTTCCGAATGGATCACAATCAATTCAGAAGACGCCGTTCTTTTCAAAGGGTTAGAAAATCGCCAACAAGTTGGTTTGTATCATTCTTGGGCTGTTGAAACCTCCGAAGCAAGCGACCTTCAGACAACCTCCTATTCAGATTCAGGAGTGTTGATGTCTTTGCAACATCGAAAACTTCCAATTCACGGGGTTCAATTCCATCCGGAAAGTATAATGACCACGCACGGAAAGGAAATGATCAGAAATTTTCTGTCACTTGTTTCCTAAATGTTCCTTCCTTATTTTTGGGTAAACTGTAAACAACAAACGAGATGAAATGGTATTTAAGTTTAGCGCTAACGCTATTGGTTACTGTCGCAAAAGCACAGTCTTGTGTAGGAACCTGGATCACTATCGATGACGAAACAGGCAAGAAAAAATCAAAAGTTGAATTGTATAAGAAGGACGGCAAATTGTACGGTAAGATCGTCTATTTATACCCGCGTGAAGGAAGAGAAGACAATCCGAAGTGCACGAAGTGTACTGGTGATCGTAAGAATCAACCTTTGATTGGATTACAAATTGTACGTGGATTGGAGTGGGATGGAAGTGAATGGGAAGATGGAACGATCTGTGACCCTGAAAACGGCAAAATCTATACCTGTTCAATTTGGTTGGATGAAGAAAATAAAGATCGTCTGCATGTTCGAGGCTATGTGGGCCCATTCTTCAGAACACAGACCTGGATACGCGTGAAGGAATAAAACAAAAAAAGAAGGCCGATTCAACGAACCGGCCTTCTTTTTATACTTAACGAATTAAGCAGCTTTCTTAGAGCAGCAAGATCCACCTGATTTCTCAGATCCTGAGCAGCTAGCTCCTTTTTTATTTTTCTTTGTTTTCTTCTTTTTGTCGTCGTCTTTCTTAACAACTACAGTGTGGTTTCCGTTGTTAGCAGCGTAAACTGTTGCAGTCATTGAACCTACGAACATTGCCAATGTCATGGCTACAAATACTTTTTTCATAATGATCAATTAATGTGTTATAACGTTCCTAAATTACACTTTTTAATTAAGCTTACCAAGTCTCGTTAACTTAGCTTTAACATCTTCACCAATTTTAACATCTATTTGTGTTCCTAAAGGTAAAAAGACGTCCACACGAGAGCCAAATTTGATGAACCCGAATTCTTCTCCGGTTTTGGCTTCCTGACCTTCTTTTGCATAGTAACAGATCCTGCGGGCTAAAGCTCCTGCAATTTGTCTGAAAAGTACTTCATTTCCAGTTTTGTGTTCGACAACAACTGTACTACGTTCGTTATCAGTTGAACTTTTCGGGTGCCACGCCACAAGAAATAATCCTTTGTGATACTTAACATATTTCACCAATCCACTGATTGGAAAATAGTTTGCATGCACATTCAAGGGTGACATGAAGATTGAAACTTGAATGCGTCGGTCTTTGAAATATTCTGTTTCTTCTACTTCTTCGATCACAACCACTTTACCATCAGCTGGACAAAAGATGTCGTTTTCCTCAAAAACGCATGTGCGCTTCGGAATACGGAAGAATTGGATGATCAGATAATAGGTAACCAAAACCCCTAATGATAGAATAATGAATAACCAAAGCCATCCGGTGTATCCATAAAGCCAGTAAGCTCCCCATTCGATCAATCCCAGAACGATTGTTCCAAGTATAATTGTCGCTGTTCCTTCGCGGTGTAATGTCATTATTGCAGTTTTTTCAAGTGGCAAATGTAGGGAATTAATCTAATTTGGGGTCAACTCACAGGATGTAGGTGATCAAAACATAAAGTGTTGGTGCGGTGAACAACATGGCATCAATGCGGTCCAATACGCCACCATGTCCAGGTAAAATGTTTCCAGAATCTTTTACTTCAGCGGAGCGTTTCAGTTTACTCTCAAAGAGATCACCCAAAGTAGAAAGTACGGAAGCTGATGCTGAAATTAAGGCGAGAGCAATAAACTGTTCTGTTCCTGTAGACGCATTCGCATTCAATGCAAGTAATCCGATCATTACCAATGCCGCCCCGATCAATCCACCTAAAAATCCTTCCCAGGTCTTTTTAGGTGAAACTGTTGGGAACATTTTGTGTTTACCGAATAATCTCCCGGATACATATGCGAGCGTGTCATTCAGGTATATGGGTAATAATACCACAAGCAATAATTGTTTGATGATCGAATCATGTTGAGTCATTCCAGAAGCCAAAAGAAACAATGGTAGAATAACATAAATAAGACTTAATAAAACTGGGTATTTAAACAGGTTTTGAATATGTTTAGTAGCGAAGATCAACGTGGTAAATAAGACAACGAGAATGATCCAGATGATCCACAGAACAGCTACAACGTTATTCGTATAGATCCATTTCCAAATACCCAGGGACGGAATGTTTGGATAAAGTCCGTTGAGCGTTTCAACAAGCACGGGCATGAAAATGGCGAAATTCAGTAGTAGACCAGGCAAAAGTAAATTGCTTTTGTATGGTGTGTTCTCTGCCATCTTAAAGATCTCGTAAGTCCCAAAAGCAGAAAAAGTAAACAGTACCAGATTGAATAAATTGGTTTGATTTACCAAGTCCAAATAATACGGTGTAAAAACAAAAAGCAGAAATATGATGCCAAAGATTCCGCGATTGATCAGTTCTTTCATGGTACTAAAGTAAAAACTCCCGAGGAAATCGGGAGTTTGAGAGATTTATTTTATTCTTCTGTAGATGGATCATCTGAAGGTTTTGGCATTTCTTCAGGAATATCCGGGTTCTCTGTTTCAGGCTGTGATGAAGGAATTACCTCGGGTTCCGTTGCAGGAGTTACTTCCGGCTGCGTTGGTTCATCTTGTGATTTTACCTCCTTGGAATTAGATACCATGTCATCTTCATCGCTTTTAACGATTGTTGCTTCTTCCGAATGCCAAGGTCGGTCACCAAAGATCTCGATCAAATCTTCTTTGAAGATCACTTCTTTTTCCAAAAGTTTATTTGCCAAAGAGGTCAATTTGTCTTGATTGTCTGTTAACAAACGCAATGCTCGCTGATACTGGTTTTCGATGATCTTTGAAACTTCTTCATCGATGATTCGGGCAGTATCTTCTGAATATGGTTTAGTGAACATTTCACGTCCTTGAGAATCGTAAAAGGAAATATTCCCCAAACGATCATTCAACCCATAAATGGAAACCATGGCATAAGCTTGCTTGGTCACTTTCTCTAAATCAGATAATGCTCCTGTAGAGATCTTTCCAAACATAAGTTGTTCAGCTGCACGTCCTCCCAATGCAGAACACATTTCATCCAAGATTTGCTCTGTTGTTGTTATCTGACGTTCTTCTGGCAAATACCAAGCTGCACCCAAGGATCTTCCACGAGGTACGATTGTAACTTTTACCAAAGGATGTGCATGTTCCAACAACCAACTGATTGTAGCATGTCCGGCTTCGTGGAATGCTATAGCGCGTTTTTCATCTTTGGTAATGATCTTATTCTTTTTCTCTAGACCACCGATAATGCGGTCGACAGCGTCTAAGAAATCTTGTTTTTCAACGACTTTCTTCTCCTTACGTGCAGCGATCAAAGCAGCTTCGTTGCACAAATTAGCGATGTCTGCACCTGAGAATCCTGGAGTTTGTTTACTTAAGAAATCGATATCGATATCCGTAGCAAGTTTCAAAGGCTTCAAATGCACTTGGAAAATCGCTTTACGTTCATTAAGATCTGGCATATCTACATAGATCTGGCGGTCGAAACGTCCTGCGCGCATCAAAGCTGAATCAAGCACATCTGCACGGTTCGTTGCTGCTAAGATGATCACTCCGGAGTTTGTGCCGAATCCATCCATTTCAGTCAACAACTGATTCAGGGTGTTTTCACGTTCGTCATTAGAGGAGAAACCTGCATTCTTACCACGAGCTCTACCAATAGCATCGATCTCATCAATGAAAATGATCGAAGGAGATTTTTCTTTCGCCTGACGGAATAGATCACGTACACGTGAGGCTCCGACACCCACAAACATCTCCACGAAATCTGATCCTGATAGTGAGAAGAAAGGAACTTTTGCTTCACCTGCAACTGCCTTGGCTAATAATGTTTTTCCTGTTCCCGGAGGTCCAACAAGTAATGCGCCTTTTGGAATTTTTGCTCCAAGTTCCGTGTATTTTTTAGGATTTTTCAAGAACTCAACGATTTCTTGAATCTCTTCTTTTGCGCCTTCCAAACCAGCAACATCCTTGAAGGTTACGTTTGTAGATTTCCCTTTTTCGTAAACTTGTGCGCGTGATTTACCAATGTTAAAGATCTGACCGCCGCCTCCGCTGCCTCCGCCAGACATTCGACGCATAACGAACATCCATAAAAGGACAATGATTACGATTGGCAATAAAAAGCTAATAATACTTCCTGTGTAGTTTACTTCTTCTACATACGGAACGGAGATCGTTTGTTTGCCGTGCTTCTGTAAGGAGTCATTGATCACATCTAATTTGTTCTCAAAATTACCTGCGTCAGGAATGGGAATAGAGAATTCTGGATTTCTGCGCGATTTTTCAAGGACCGTTTTGATTACTTTCAATTCCCCTTTCGGATTTTCAGTAGCTTTTAAATATTTCTTTCCATCGGCATTAACAGCAAAATCAACACGGCGGTTATTTACAATTCGCACGTTTTCTACATAACTGGAATCAGCAAGCGTGTAAAATGTTTTTACTTCGCGCAATGTTGCATTCGTGTCATTCGTAAATACGAATGTCAGGATAATTGCAAATGCGATAGCCGCATAGATCCAGTATATGGCGTATGGATTATTTTTAGGCTTATTGGATGAATTTTCTGACATAGCTTTTTTGTTAGTTTAGATCCGGAATATCGGTGCGGATTGCATCAGACCACAGGTCCTCCAGTTCATAGAACTGACGGGCTTCCTTATAAAAAATGTGTGCTACCACACTTACGTAATCCAATAGGATCCATTCAGCGTTGGTTTTACCTTCCTGATGCCAAGGTTTTTCTTGAAGTTCTTTACGCGTATGGCGAGTTACTGTAGATGAAATTCCTTCAACTTGTACGTTACTATCTCCGGAACAGATCACAAAGAAATCTGTAACTGCATTTGGAATTTGACGCAAATCCAAAACTGTGATGTTTTTGGCCTTGTTTTCCTGCATTCCTTCAACGATCGCATCGCAAAGTACTTTTGAGTCTACAGCTGATTTTAATTTATACATTCGTAATTTTGTGTGCACAAATCTAAGCAATTAAACGCTTGAAAAGTTTGTGTTTGTTTTCCTAATACTTGTTAATTTATCATGATCGGTCAGCACATCATTATACTTCCCGAGGTCGATTCAACCAACAATTATGCTGCCAAGTGCCTGGAGCTAGGAAAACTGACATCGGGGACTGTTATTTTGGCAGAACAACAAACACAGGGGAGGGGACAACGTGGTAATTCATGGCAATCTGGCAGGGGACAATTCGCTGCTTCTATCTATTTAGACCTCAGTTTCCTCGCTTTAGAGCAGTGGGTTTTCTTCAATATGGCAACTGCATTATCGGTGAAATCAGCACTTGAGCGGTTGATTCCTGAAGCTGTAGTAATCAAATGGCCAAACGATTTGCTGTTTCGAGGTAAGAAAGTCGCAGGCATCTTGATTGAAGGGCAAATATCTTCGGCGGAAAAACGTGGTGTGATCGTAGGATTAGGAGTTAACTTGCAAAATTCCGAATTGATTCCTGAGGCCATTGGTTTGAGTGCAATTGCTTCCGTAGAACCTACACAATTCTTGGATTGTTGGATTGAATCGTTCAACAGAGAATTCTTGCGCGTAAAACAAGGCGAATTGGATGCGATCAAAGCTGATTACATCAAGAATTTATGGCGTTTAGGGGAAGATCAACTGGTTGAAACAACAGCTTATGGGCAATTGTATGGTAAAATTGTAGATGTGAATCTTGAAGGAGATCTGATTTTCCAAACAACCGATAACCAATACGCTTTCGGGATCAAAGAGATCCGATTTACTTATTGAATTGTTCCTGAAGTTTTTCAGACATGTAGTTGAACAAGGAAATCAAAGGTTTCTCCACCATCATCTTCATGAACATGTTGATCTGTGCATGGAATTCAATATGTCCATCGCATTGTTCCTCACTGTTTTCGTGAATCACAATAGCCAAACGGTATTGAAATGGTGCTTGATCACCTGAGTGCATATTGATCTTGTGGTATGGGTGGTGCTGAGTATAATGAAGCGGGATGATAATTCCACCTTGAACTTTAAAACTGCAGCCATGTTCATCCGACTTGAAATCACTTATCTTATCCTGTGGAAGTAAGTGATAAATATTGGCAGCATCACAAAGAAAATCGTACACTTCTTTTTGAGAAGCTGTAATAACCGATTTTTGACTGATGATTTCCATGTTTTATTGATTCCAGGTTGAAGGTGCGTTTTTCCACTCTTTCAAGGAAGCAACGTCTGATTCTGAAATGTATTCTGATTTCAATGCTTGATCCAATAAATGGTCGTAATCAGTGAGCGTGATAAAAGCACAGTCTTCTTTTTTGAAGTTTTCGATAGCAACATCGAAACCGTAGGTGAAAATTGCAGCCAGTCCTTTTACATCTAAACCAGCTTCTCGCAAAGCTTGAACAGCTACCAAACTGCTACCACCTGTCGAGATGAGGTCTTCTATCACGACAACGCGTTGACCTTTTTCATAATGACCTTCGATCTGGTTGCCTAAACCATGACCTTTAGCTGAACTACGCACATAAATAAACGGAACACCGAGTTCTTGAGCAATCAATGCTCCTTGAGCAATTCCTCCAGTTGCGACACCTGCAATTACCTCCGGCTTACCAAATTTTTCAAGGATAGCGTCAGTGTACCCTTGACGAATATAGGTGCGAATTGCTGGAAAAGATAACGTTTTACGATTATCACAGTAAATGGGTGACTTCCATCCGGATGCCCAAGTGAACGGTGAGTTTGGTTGTAATTTTACTGCCTTGATTTGCAATAAAAATTCCGCTACTTTTAACGCTCGGTCTTTGTTCAAAATCATGGCGGCAAATGTACAAAGTTTTTGTAGATAACAAGGTAATCCATTTTACCGATGCGTATAAAAAAACCAAAAGAGTTAAGGAAAACATAGTGATTTCGGTTTTTGAAGTTGCTTCAATTCCTATTTTGGAGTGGAGAAGTAGTCTTTCAGACAGCATAGATCTTGTTGTTGTTTCGAATGATCCGTGGAGTACGCTTCGTTCAGTGTTTAAAGATTTTGATTGGGTAGAAGCAGCTGGTGGATTGGTTCGCCGAAAGAACAAGTTTTTGTTGATCCATCGATTGGGAATGTGGGACTTACCTAAAGGAAAGATTGATCCAGGTGAAACAAGCGAGATTGCCGCAGTAAGAGAAGTAGAGGAAGAATGTGGTATTAGAACGCCTCATATACTAGAGCATCTTGTTACAACTTACCACACATATGAATTTCGGGGTAAACCAACGATTAAAAGGAATGATTGGTATTTGATGGATTATACCGGACCGAAACAGTTGCAGCCTCAAACAGAAGAAGATATTGCAGAGGCAGTTTGGTTGAGCAAACGAGAAGTCCGGGAAAGATTACCGCTGGCCTATCCTTCGATTCAAGATGTATTTCAGATTTTTTTCAAAGGAAAAAAAGGAAATTAGAAAGCTTGGCTAATTTTTTGTTAATAATGAAATGAATACGAAAAGAGTTTGTATTCTTGTAACGTTAAAACTTCAAAACATGAAAACAGTATTTGTAATCGCATTGTCTCTTTTGTCATTCGGAACTTTTGCTCAGGATGCGAAAGCGAAACCAGCTGATAAAAAAGAAACACCGAAACCGGCAAAACCGGCAATCACGTTTAAAGAATTGAAAATTGAGCGTAAGGACATTCCTTATGGATCAACTGAGCCATTTGTATTCGAATTTAAGAACACAGGTAAAGAGCCAGTGATCATCACTAACGTACACACGTCATGCGGATGTACTGCTGCTGAGAAACCAACTGAACCAGTAGCAAAAGGTAAATCTTCTAAAATTGTTGTGAACTATGACACTAAACGTGTTGGGAACTTTACAAAAACGATCACAGTTACAACAAACGTTTCTGCAGAACCAATTGTATTGACAATTACAGGAAATGTATTGGCACAAGAGCCAGCTACGACTCCTCAATAAGTCAATTAGGAAATAAAAAAGGCGACCAAAATTGGTCGCCTTTTTTTGTTGAGAAATATTAATCGATTACCTCGATTTCTTGAATTCGGTCTCCTTGACGGATCTCATCGATCACATCTACTCCTTCAATTACTTTTCCAAAGCAAGTATGGTTTCTATCTAAATGCGATGTATTGTTTCTGCTGTGACAAATGAAGAATTGTGATCCTCCTGTATTACGACCAGCATGAGCCATAGACAAAACGCCACGGTCATGGTACTGATTGTTTCCTGTCAATTCACAATCGATCTTGTAACCCGGTCCACCTGTACCAGGCATTCCTGTTGCACCTTCACGTGAATTTGGACACCCACCTTGAATAACGAAATCCGGAAGTACTCGGTGAAAAGTCAAACCGTTGTAAAATCCATCTTTCGCTAACTTTACAAAATTGGCTACTGTATTCGGAGCGTCTTCCGTGTAGAAAGATACACGCATGTTCCCTTTGTCTGTTTTGATGATTGCTTCCATAAAAATCTTTTTGCAAAAGTACCTAAACCAAAACAAAATGTACGCGGACAATGCAAAAACATCTCTAAATTTGTATATGCCAATTCAGTCCATTAAGCGCAACGAAGTAGCCGCATTTTCAAAATTCTCGGTCGCATTTTCAGATCAGGAACAATTCGCATCGGTTCTAAACAGACCATTGGTATCCCTGGAATCTTTGACTGCTCAAGCAAACGAGAAAAAACAGGCATACAGCAGTAAGCATCGCGAGGTTTTAGTTCAAGAACTCGAAAGTCAATTAGCTCCCAAACTTTCGGAATCTCAGCGTCAGAATCTGGAGTTGTTGCGTCAGGAAAACACGTTTACGATCACTACCGGGCATCAATTGACACTGTTCGGAGGACCATTGTATTTGGCATATAAGGTCTTGCATGTGGTGAAGTTGGTGGAAATGTGGAATAGATCACAATCGGAATTTAAAGCGGTACCGGTATTTTGGATGGCCAGTGAAGACCATGATCTGGATGAAGTTCGTTCAACACATCTTTTCGGAAAGAAATTTACGTGGGAGACAGATCAAACGGGTGCTGTTGGACGAATGAAAACGACTGATTTTGCCGAAGTCTTGGAATCGTTCAAAGAACTCTTTGCAGGAAAAGACGCGGAGATAGAAGCGCTTTTGAAATTAGATGCTGAGGATTATGCCGGATTCAATCAAGCTTTCTTGAGTAGTCTATTTGCTGAGTTTGGCGTGTTGGTCATTCAACCTGATAGCCCTGCTTTAAAGAAATTGTTCTTACCTGTGATGAAACGCGAGTTGGAGGAAAATTGTTCGTATCCTGCTGTTTCAGAGGCGAACGCGAAATTGGCTTCATTGGGCTGGGAACCTCAGGCTCAAGCGCGTGAGATCAACTTGTTTCATTTGTCGGAAGGAAAAAGATCACGTATTGAAAAAACGGGTGATTCATTTCAAATAAATGATGCGCAAAGGCCTGCTGAGGAGTTGCTAAAATTGTTGCAGGACAATCCCGAACAATTCTCGCCAAATGTTATTCTACGTCCGGTTTATCAAGAGACCATTTTGCCTAATCTGGCTTACATTGGCGGCGGAGGAGAAATGGCTTATTGGGTACAATTGAAAGATGTTTTCGCAGCGCATAACACGGTCTATCCGTTAATTCAACAGCGCAATTCACTCCATATCATCGATGCAGGAATGCAAAAGCGCATGGAAAAACTGGACTTTTCTGTTCAGGATTATTTCCTTGCTGTGGATACGCTTAAAAAACAATTCATTGCCCAGAATAGTGCCGAGGAGGTTGACATGGCGAATGTTTATGACGCGTTTGAGCAATTCAAAAAGACCCTGGTCGAGAAAACCAGTAGTGTAGCACAAGCACTTGAAAATATGGCGGAAGCAGAATCCGTTAAAATGTTCAAACAGCTCGAGCAGATTGAGTCGAAACTGGTGAAGCATGTCAAACAAGGTCACGAACAATCCTTAAAATCCATAGAATTCGTCTGCGAACGCTTCATGCCGGAAAACACCTTGCAGGAACGCTATTTTCATTGGTTGCATTTTGCTCCGGATGGCAATTATTCAAAGCTGTTTCATCGAATTTACGCGGTAATGGATCCGATGAATGAAGAATTATTACTCTTGTGGCCGGAAGAATTCACGAATGAACACTAAATTCGCTGATCGTACGTTAACTGCATGATGATTTCACTAAGATCCGTATTTGTTACTTTTTGTTGCTGTTTCTTAAACTGGCTGGCTTTTGGTCAGGTTGAAGTAACGGGACGTGTGATCGACAAGCAGGGGAAATCATTTCCGGAAATCCTAATAACTATTATAACACCGCAGGATACACTGTCAGTTGTAACGGATGCAAAAGGGAAATACCAATTCAATACTATTCCGGGTAAAATAAATGTCACCATTCACGAAGAAGAATCGACTTTTACACGAAGTTTTGATATTCCGGAGGGAAAAACATACACGCTCCCGGAGATTCGTTTGAGTTCTGCTTATATTCAGACAGTTGTTGTGAATTACGGCAATGAAGACGGAGGATTGGATCATTTGGAGCCGATCGATTTCGCGCGTCAGACGAGTAATAAGGTTGAACAGTTCTTAGTTTTAACAACGGCTGCTACATCTCGAAATGAATTGACATCCAATTACAACGTGCGTGGAGGAAGTTACGATGAGAACCTGGTCTATGTGAATGGATTCCTTGTAAATCGACCGTTTCTTACGCGAAGTGGACAGCAAGAAGGTTTGAGTTTCATCAATTCTGCCTTGGTGAAGGATATTTATTTTTCAGCAGGAGGTTGGCAATCGACGTATGGCGACAAATTGAGTTCAGTGTTGGATATCCATTACAAACGACCAACCACGTTCAAAGCCTCTGCCTTAGCTGGTTTGCTAGGTATTGAGGCACATGCTGAAGATGCATTGGGTAAATATGACCGTTTGCGCTATGTTTTCGGTGCTCGTTATCGTGCCAATGGATATTTATTGAATTCGCTACCTGCAAAAGGAAACTACAATCCGGTGTTTTGGGATGCGCAGTTATTGGCGGAATACGATATCAATGAGAATTGGTTGCTGACTGTTTTAGGGCATACTTCATCCAATCGCTACCAATTTGCTCCGGAAACACAAAAAACGGATTTTGGGACTTCTTCAGAAGCCTTTTCATTTAATATTTATTTCGACGGGCAGGAAAACACGCGTTTTCTGACTTCTACAGTTGGAACATCCTTGAGTTATTCCGGGAAAAAGTACTCGTCAGTAACGTATTTGACGGCATTTAATTCGAACGAATCGGAGAATTTCGACATCCAAGGGCAGTATTTCATCAATGAATTGGAGACCGACCCTTCGAAAGAAGAATTTGGAGATTCAATTGCCGTGTTGGGAGTTGGAACATTCTTGAATCACGCCCGAAATACGTTGAACGCAACGATTTTCTCAGCCTACCACGATGGTACTTGGACGATCAAGGATTTTAAAGAAACGAACTACCAAAAGCAGCACCAGTTTAAATACGGTTTTGGGGCACAATTAGATGATTTTTCAGATAAACTGAGCGAATGGCGTATGGTGGATTCTGCAGGTTATTCCTTGCCACAGGGTAGCGGGGATGAGGTAGAACTCTTCGAAACGATCAAAGGTCAACTGTCACTCGAAAATCAGCGTATTCATGCATATTCTCAATGGCATGCTGAGTGGAGAAAAACGAAGAAAAATCTGTATGTAAAACAAACGAAGTATACCCGAAATCGCGAAGGGTTTATAACGGATACTTTGGTTAGAGATACGACAATCGCCTTTACGCAATCGCGCTTGCAATTGGATGCCGGCGTTCGTGCTTTGTACACGACGTATAATTCAGAAATGCTGATCATGCCGCGTGTGACATTGACATTTATTCCAATTGCATATGTGTACCACAACAAGCAGTTTGTACGTCGACTGATCAAGTATAAATTTGCTGCAGGAATGTTCCATCAACCACCATTTTACCGCGAATTCCGAACCTTTGACGGAGGACTGAACCCAGAAGTTCGAGCTCAGAAATCGTTCCATTTGGTAGCCGGCGGGGAATATAATTTCTACATGTGGGGTCGAAACAAACCGTTCAAGTTTGCTGCTGAAGCCTATTATAAATACTTGTGGGATATCAATCCATACGAGATCGAAAATGTGCGGATTCGTTACTATGCGGATAACATTGCTACTGGTTATGCAACCGGAGCTGATCTGCAATTGAATGGTGAGTTCATCTCTGGATTGCAATCCTTTTTCAAGGTAGGTTTGCTTTCTACAAAGGAGGACATCAAGGGAGACTTCTATTACGATTATTACAATGCGGATGGGATCAAGATCATTCCAGCCCTGACTTCCGATTCAATTGCGGATTCTGTGCGTGTTGAGCCGGGAAGTGTACGTCGACCAACAGATCAGCGATTTACGGTTGGTGTTTTATTCCAGGATCAAATGCCGGGCTTGGAGCGTTTTGGAGTTCAGGTAGGAATCAATTACGGATCGCGCATTCCATACGGTCCACCAGATTATACACGTTACAAGGATACCTTGACAATGAAATCTTATTTCCGCGTCGATCTGGGCTTGTCAGCTGACTTGATCTACAAAAAGTCCAAGCATCCGGACCGCTGGTATAGCAAATTGCAGGACGCGGTGGTTTTCTTGGAGGTGTTCAACTTACTGGGAGTAAACAACGTGTTGTCCAAGCAATGGATCCAAGATGTTTCGGGGAAATATTATTCCATTCCGAACTACCTGACGCAACGTCGCTTCAATGTAAAGTTGTTGATCCGAATCTAGGAATCAAGGAGTGTTTCGTCTTCTTCTTGTTCCTCTTTGCGTTTCAAGAGCATGGCAAAAAATCCAATGGCACAGAGGATATTGCCAAGAATCAACGCGAACATCCCGACACCTAGATGGCCATGAAAAGGTCCTCCCCAATGGAAAGTAGCTAGTTCACCGGCAATCAGAGTTATAAAAACCAGGAATAAGGTGGAAATGATTATGAAGATCTGTGAAAGCAAAATCCGACGCGCATAATAGGCAATTAACAAAGGGATCAATTCCAAGCAGAGATTCAAATAGAAAATGCCATTGACGATTCCATATTCTTTGATCTCGCGCACTTCAAAATCATAAACCGGATGTGGTTTCCAGCTTACATCAACTGTAATGGGAGTGAAAAGTGCAAGGATAAAGCAGAGTGCGGCTGCATTTAAGGTGATGCGTTGCATTAGAAATTTACATCTGCTCCAACACCGCAATGCGTTTCTCGATCGGTGGGTGTGTTGCAAACAAGCCCATCAAAGAAGATTTGTGTTCGATGAATAATTGCTTCACATCGTCGCTTTTTACAGAATCCAATTCGGAATTTCCGGAGATCTTGCGCAACGCTGAGGCCATGGCCATGCTATTGCGGGTCATTTCAACGGCACCTGCATCTGCCAGGTATTCGCGTTTTCGTGATAGCGCAAATTTAAATACCAACGATAGGGCATAGGCAACTACCGTGATCAGCAAAGCGATCAAGATGATTGGTGTATCGTTCTTGTCTCGTTTGCGTCCACCGCCCCACAACAAATTGCGGAAAAGTACTTCCATCAAAAAGGAGAAGATCCCTACGAAAATGATCGTAATGATCAATAATCGCACGTCTTTATTGCGGATGTGGGTCAATTCGTGAGCAATGACACCTTCCAATTCGCGGTCATCAAGCGCTTCGATGATACCGGTGGTAAGCGTTACGGCGTAAGATTTTTCATCGATTCCGGAAGCAAACGCATTTAAAACCGGGGAATCGATCACGTACAATTGAGGCATTTTCATCCCAACTGATATACACAAGTTTTCAGTCAGGTTGTAAACGCGCATATTCTCTTTGCGCTCAAGCGGTCGCGATTTTGTCGCGAAGCGGATCATGGCCGCATTGGCGTAATAGGCAATTAAAAACCAGATCCCCACCCCTCCGATAACGAAGGGAATGGTGATCAAAAATTGTTTGTTCACATCCTGCATGCGATCAACCCCACCCATAGTGAAGAAAAAGAACGCATATACTGCCGCCAATACCAAGATTGGAAACCCGGCAAGGATCAGGGTAGAACGAAAATTATTCGTGCGAATTTGTTCGTGTAGACCAACGTAAGCCGCCATTCAAAAAGAATTAGAATGAAACTTCAGGTGCTTTGTCAAGCGTAGTGCGTTGCTCTGTTCCCAAATCAAACATTGGTTCAGTTTTGTATCCCTTGAATCCAGCGATCAAATTGCTTGGGAATTGCTCGATACCGTTGTTGTATTCTTTGGTAGCCGAGTTGAAAAAACGACGAGCTGCAGCCAATTTGTTTTCGATATCAGAGATCTCACCTTGCAAGCTCATAAAGTTTGCGTTCGCCTTCAAATCCGGATACGCTTCAATCTGGATATTCAATCCACTCAAAGCAGCTCCCAATGAATTCTCAGCAGCGATCTTCTCTGAAATCGAACCTGCTTGCATACAACGTGAACGCGCCTCGGTAACACGTGTCAAAACATCACTTTCGTGATTCATATATCCTTTTACAGTTCCGATCAATTGTGGGATCAAATCGTAGCGTTGTTTCAACTGAACATCGATATCGGAAAATGCTGACTCTCGATTGTTTTTCAATGCTACCAAACGGTTGTTGATGGATACCATCCAAATAATAAGGATCAATACAACTCCACCAATAATTAAACCTGCGATCATGTGTTGTTTATTTTATGATTAGAAAACGAATGTACATTTTTTTTGCATCCAAAAGTTGCTTTATGAAAGATTAACAACCCCTTATAGTTGAATTCCGACTACAGTCACGTCATCTACTTGTTCAAGCGTTCCTTTCCATGAATCAAAGGCATTGACAATTGATTTTTGCTGTTCATCAAGTGGTAGCTGGCAATTTGCAAGTAGTAGGTCTTTAAATTGCTTGGTTTTGAATTTTTTTCCTGATTGACCACCAAATTGATCTGCGAAACCATCTGTGTACATGTAAAGCAAATCGCCTTTTTTCCAAGGAATGATATGCGTTGTAAATGGTTCATATGTAAAATGAGTGCCAATGGGTTGTTTATTTGCTTTGAATTCGGTCAATTGGCCATCCACCGGCGAGATTAACCAACAATTATTGTTTGCACCAGCCCATTTCAATTCGTTTGTCACAGCATTCATTGCGATTAACGAAATATCCATTCCGTCTTTCACTTCTTCATCAGTATTTGATAGCTCTGCAATGATTAGTTCCCTGGTCTTATTGAGAATTTCGCCCGGGTCATTTAGTTTGAAAGCATTCACTGCAAGGTTTAGTTTATTGCTGCAAAGTACGCTCATAAGTGCGCCTGGTACGCCATGTCCTGTGCAATCGGCAACGGCAAAAAATTTCCAATCATCTTGTTCTTGAAGCCAATAGAAGTCGCCAGCTACAATGTCTTTTGGTAGGTAGTAAATAAAGTGTTGGGGTAAGTTTTTTTTCAAAACTTGAAAATCGGGTAGGATAGCCCGTTGAATTCGTTGCGCATAAGTGATGGAATCCAGAATTTCTTCATTCTTTTCTTGCACCATTTTACGTTGCAGATCAATGGTTTCACTGAGTAGCCTTTCTCTGCGATAACGCTTGTAAAGCAGTACTGAGAACAAAATAATCAGCGTAAGAATAGCCGCGGTTCCAATTAAAAGAAGACGAGTTTTTTCTTGTCGTTTTCGTAATTCTAGCTCCTTTTTTTGTGAACGAATCTGATCGAGTTCTCTTTCTTTGGAGAAACGATAGTTCAAAGCAATTTCAGTTTCCTTCCTGGCGTTCCCTAAATTTGTCAGTTTGTCCTGATTTCTAGTAGCTAAAGTTTGGTATTTAAAGGCATTTTCAAAGTTGTTTTCCTTTAACGAAATATCAGTTAAATGTGCGTAGCAATAAGCTAAAGATTCAATACTTCCAAGTTCCTCTGCATCTTCGATTACGGCCAAGAAATGTTCTTTCGCAAGTTTGAGATCTCCTCGCTTTTCATAAATAGTGGCAATGTTATTCAATGCTTTTAATCGGCCTAATTCGTCGTTAAAATAAGACCGCAGTTCCATGGATTTTTTTAAATACAGCAATGCAGAATCGTAACGTTCCGTATTCATGTAGCAAATTCCAAGGTTGTTGTAACCGTCCATGAGTGCAATTGAATCTTTCAGTTGGTTGTCAATTTCTAAGGATTTTTTGAAGAAATAAAGGGCTTTGTCGTATTTTAATTGATAGAGATATACGATTCCAATATTATTCATGGAGGATGATACGCCAGATTTGAGCCTGATGTCTTTTCGAATATTTAAAGACTTACTGTGGTACTTTAATGCTTCTTTCCAGTTTTTTTCATTCGAATAGATCAAGCCGATATTACTCAACGAATAAGCCTCTCCGTTTTTATCACCTATCTCTTCTTGTATTTCAAGCGCTTTGAAAAAGTGTTTTAATGCTAATGGATAATTTCCTTTGTAGTCATAGATGATCCCGAGATTATTGCGAATGTTTGCCTCTAGTTTTAGAAAACTGTGTTTTTTCGCGTCTTTAATTCCCAGGTTGGCATATTGGATTCCATCATCTAAGGTGCCGGTACGCCAAGATAATTCTGTTAATGAATTCCATTTTTGGATACGTTCCTTACTTGATTCAATAGATTTTGTAATACGGATTATACTGTCTCTTTGTGAAAAGAGAGGCACTGATAATATGGATATCAAAAAGACTATGATGAGGACGCCAACTTTCATGTTGCCAAAATAGTAAATCAAAATCGTTTTATTTGAATGGAGGCATTTTAGGACTTTTAACGAAAGTTTTTTCGAAGAAACTATTTAATACAGTTTAGCCATTGTACTTTTGCAGCAAATTTCAGCATCATGGAGCTTATCACAACATATATCTGTAAAGAGTTTGACCTAGGGATTCATAGCAATATGTTTGGGGGGCGCCTCATGGCTTTACTTGATGACGCAGCAGCAGGATACGCAGCTCAGTTGTGTGATACGCCAATGATCGTAACCATCAAGTTCGATGAGTTTGTGTTTAAAAAACCAGTAAAGGTTGGAAGCATTTTGAAGATCTATGGTAAAGTGGTGAAATTCGGAAATACATCACTTGAATTGTACATGGAAATCAGAAAACACAACGTGTACACGGGGGTTCAGGATATCGTCACACATACCAATGTTACCTTCGTGCGTATTGATGAGGATGGAAACGCTGTACCAATTGCAGATCATGTGAAAACGCGTTACGAAAAACGATTAAAGGAATTCGGTAAAGGATTGCTGAACATCGAAGAAAAGGGATTTTCCACGAAATAATTCCGGTTAACTGTCACTATTTTCTGCATACAGCGGAGAATCTGATTGCATGATTCTCCTTATATTCGTGCGCACTTTTAAGCAAATTGATTTAATTGAAGATTATGGAGCAACAAGCACCTTATAAATCAACCAACAATATTCGAATTGTAACTGCAGCCTCATTATTCGATGGTCACGATGCAGCAATCAATATCATGCGTCGTATCATTCAATCAACAGGATGTGAGGTGATCCACTTAGGTCACGATCGTTCTGTAGAGGAAGTTGTGAATACTGCGATTCAAGAAGATGTACAGGCCATTGCAATGACATCTTATCAGGGTGGACATATTGAGTATTTTAAATACATGCACGACCTGTTGAAGGAAAAAGGTGCGCCACAGATCAAGATCTTCGGAGGTGGTGGTGGAACCATCTTGTTGTCAGAGATCGAAGAATTACATCAATATGGAATCACACGTATCTACCATCCGGATGATGGTCGTGCGATGGGCTTGCAAGGAATGATCAATGACCTTGTTCAAAAAGCAGACTTTGCGGTTGGTGATACTTTGACGAATGAAATTGATCGCTTGGCTGAAAAACATGTGCCTTCGATTGCACGTTTGATCTCAGCTGCTGAAAGCTACCCGGAAGTTGCTGCGTCAGTGATGGCGAAAGTACATGAAATGGCAGCGAAGAATTCTGTTCCTGTTTTGGGTATTACCGGAACTGGTGGTGCTGGGAAGTCTTCTTTGGTGGACGAATTGGTGCGGCGTTTCTTGTTGGATTTTGAAGATAAGCGCATTGCTGTTGTTTCCGTGGATCCATCGAAACGCAAAACCGGCGGAGCACTCTTGGGTGACCGAATCCGCATGAACGCGATCCGCAATGAGCGCGTTTACATGCGTTCTTTGGCTACTCGTCAGTCGAATTTGGCTTTGTCAAAACACGTTTCTGAAGCTATTCAGATCTTGAAAGCGGCAAACTATGATCTGATCATTTTGGAAACTTCCGGAATTGGTCAGTCGGATACGGAGATCCTAGATCACTCAGATGTTTCTCTGTATGTGATGACACCTGAATACGGTGCTGCAACGCAATTGGAAAAGATCGATATGTTGGATTTTGCCGACGTGATCGCCTTGAATAAATTTGATAAGCGTGGGGCCTTGGATGCTTTACGTGACGTGCGCAAACAGTACCAACGCAATCACAACTTGTGGGAGAAGAACGTGGACGAAATGCCAGTATTTGGTACGATCGCTTCTCAGTTCAATGATCCGGGGATGAATACCCTATACAAAGTTATCATGGACAAGGTGCGCGAAAAGACTGGAGCGTCCTTGGAATCAACGTTTACTATCACCAAGGAAATGTCCGAAAAGATCTTCGTGATTCCACCTGACCGTACGCGTTACCTTTCTGAAATTTCAGAAAACAACCGCGGATTCGACAAGTGGGTGAACAAGCAGGTAGAAGTTGCTGATAAATTATACGGATTGCAAAAGACCTTACATACCTTACACGAGTCGACCATAGATGATAAGGATCGCTTGATCAAAGGGGTTCAGGAAACTTTTGAAGCGGTGAAACGCGACTTGGATCCATACAATTGGCAGATCTTGGAGGAATGGGAAGGAAAGAAAGCACGTTATGCTGCTCCGGAATTTGTGTTCAAAGTGCGTGATAAAGAATTGCGTATGGCAACCCACACGGAGTCACTTTCACATACACAAGTTCCAAAAGTTGCCTTGCCGAAATTCAAATCTTGGGGCGATATTTTGCGTTGGTCTTTGCAAGAAAATGTTCCTGGAGAATTCCCGTATACATCTGGTTTGTTCCCATTCAAACGCGAAGGAGAAGATCCTACTCGAATGTTTGCAGGTGAGGGTGGACCGGAGCGTACAAACCGCCGTTTCCATTACGTGAGTTTGGGTATGCCGGCGAAACGTTTGTCTACTGCGTTTGACTCGGTTACGCTTTACGGAAATGATCCTGATCTACGTCCGGATATCTACGGAAAAGTTGGTAACTCAGGCGTGTCCATCTGCTGTTTAGATGATGCAAAGAAGCTGTATTCAGGTTTCGATTTATCGCACCCTGCAACTTCCGTTTCCATGACAATCAATGGTCCTGCACCAATGTTGCTAGGTTTCTTTATGAACGCGGCGATTGATCAGAATTGTGAGAAATACATCAAGGCAAATGGGCTTGAAGCAGAAGTGAACGCTAAGATCGAAGCAATTTACAAAGCCAAAGGTGTACAACGTCCAACCTACCAAGGAGCTTTACCTGAAGGAAACGATGGGTTAGGCTTGTTCTTGTTGGGTGTAACAGGAGACCAAGTGCTTCCGGCTGACATTTATCAGCAGATTAAAACCGAAACCTTGAAACAAGTTCGTGGAACTGTTCAGGCAGATATCTTAAAAGAGGATCAAGCACAGAACACGTGTATTTTCTCTACAGAATTCGCTTTGCGCTTGATGGGAGACGTACAGCAGTATTTCATCGAAAAACAAGTGCGTAACTTCTATTCGGTTTCTGTTTCAGGTTATCACATTGCTGAG
>CAYLJB010000001.1:39871-43943 GCA_964383785.1 uncultured Fluviicola sp. | reverse complement strand
CTCGACCGAGTTTGCGCTCAAGATGATGGGCGATGTTCAGGAGTTTTTCTGTAAGCATAAAATCAAAAACTATTACACGGTTTCAATCTCTGGTTATCACATTGCTGAGGCAGGAGCGAATCCGATCACACAATTGGCGTTTACACTTGCGAACGGATTTACCTACGTGGAATACTACTTGAGTCGCGGAATGGATATCAATGCCTTTGGACCGAACTTATCGTTCTTCTTCTCTAATGGAATTGATCCGGAATATGCGGTGATCGGACGTGTTGCACGTAGGATTTGGGCGAAAGCTTTGGCTAAGAAATATGGTGCGAATGCGCGTGCTCAAATGTTGAAATACCACATTCAGACTTCAGGCCGTTCGTTGCATGCGCAAGAGATCGATTTCAATGATATCCGTACGACATTACAAGCATTGTATGCGATCTATGACAACTGTAATTCCTTGCATACGAATGCCTACGATGAGGCAATTACCACTCCAACAGAAGAGTCGGTGCGTCGTGCAATGGCGATCCAGTTGATCATCAACCGTGAGTTAGGATTGGCCAAGAACGAAAATCCATTGCAAGGATCGTTTATCATTGAAGAGTTAACGGACTTGGTTGAAGAGGCAGTATTGAGTGAATTTGACCGCATCACTGAGCGCGGAGGAGTATTGGGTGCAATGGAAACGATGTATCAACGTTCTAAGATCCAGGAAGAATCATTATACTATGAAACCTTGAAGCACAATGGCGATTTCCCAATTATTGGAGTAAATACCTTCTTAAGTTCTAAAGGATCCCCTACAATTGAACCGAAAGAGGTTATTCGTGCATCAGAAGAGGAAAAACAATACCAGATCAGCATGTTGAATGAATTGCATAAAATGCATGCGGATAAAGTGCCAGGATTGATCTCTGAATTACAACAAGCAGCGGTTCAAAACAAGAACATGTTCGAACAATTGATGGAAGTATGTAAATATGCTTCACTCGGTCAGATCACAAAATCTTTGTTTGAGGTTGGTGGTCAGTACCGCAGAAATATGTAAAAACTGAATTTATATAAAACAAAAAAATCCCGCCAATAGACGGGATTTTTTTGTTAAACTCGGTCTAATACATATTCGATAAGTTCTAACATTTCTTTGTGATACCCTTTTGAAAACTCCATATTCGGTCGGTTTGCAACACCTAAGCAAATCGTTACCGCATCATGTCCAAGGCCTTTCGCTAATGCAAACAAAGCGGAGCTTTCCATCTCGAAATTCATGACGCGTTCATTAGTTGGTCCGCGAAACGCAGAGAGTCTTTCATTTATTTCTTTTGCTTGTAAACCCAAGCGTAAACTACGTCCCTGTGGGCCATAAAAGCCAGAACTGGTTACCGTAATTCCTTCAACTGTTTTGTCAGATCTCAACGCATCGACCAAATACCCACTCGCAGAAACATAATAGGGTTTTATAGGTTCTGGAAGTTCCAGGTGCTTACTTAAGGAACTTTCTAAAAGTTGTTCGTTGTTGTTGAATTTTATAGGGTAGAAATGGGCAATATTATCCAAGCCATACGCTGCGTCACTTAGGATATAACTATGAACGGGATATTCCGGTTGAAGAATACCGCAGGTTCCGATCCGGATCAGTTTCAGTTTCTGCAACGCGACTTTGTCTTCTCTTGTTTTCAGATCGATATTGAATAAGGCATCCAATTCGTTGATGGTGATATCGATGTTGTCGGTTCCAATTCCTGTTGACAAAGCACTAATGCGTTTTCCCTTATATGTTCCGGTGTGACAAACAAATTCACGGTGTTGTGAACGATGCTCCACGTTTTCGAAGAAAGAAGAGATCATGCCAACTCGATCCTGATCACCAACCAGTAAGATCGTTGTGGCTATATTCTCCGGGCCAATTCCGAGATGGTAAACATTTCCATTTCCATCTAAGACCAATTCTGAAGCAGGGTATTTCATTGGTTATTGTTTAACACTACCAAATACTTTTTTCAAAAGGTCGCTTACACGAGCCACTGGGTCTAAACGTATTTTATTCTCCTCTTGTTCAACCATCTTAAACAAACCATCAATGGCCAATTGTGTTACGTAAGCATTAAGATCTGGGTTGATCTTTTGTCCTCCGGTTACAGTCATTGCGGAATTGTATTTTGTGATGATCGGATTCCAATAGTCAGTTAATTTCACTTTTGAAATGGCAGCCTCTACTTTTGGAGCAAATGCCTGGATCAATTTTGCCGATGTATTGTCTTTCAAGTATTTTGTTGCAGCTCCATTACCACCATTCAAAATCGTAAAGCCGTCAGAAATACTCATATTTAAAATAGCGTCTTTAAAAATCGGCAATGCTTCTTTTGTTGCCTCCTCTGCAGCACGGTTTAGTGTGGTCTCAAATTTCTCTACCTGACCAGACATACCCCATTCCAAAGCTTTCTCGCGTACTTTAATTGCATCTGGAGGAAAAGGTAAACGGATGGCGTCGTTTTTCAAAAATCCATCTGTTACAGATGTTAGATTAACAGAATTCTGAATACCAACATTTAATGCTTCTTTTAATCCGGAAATGACTTCAGCGTTTGTCAAGGCAGGGGCCGTAGTTGTTGAGTTAGTGCCAAGTGTTTGTGCCGCTTCGTCCAATACTTCGCAGGAAACAAATGCTGCTGCCATGCTCAAAACTATTATAGGTTTCATGTGTTTTTTCATAATTCGATATTTTGATCAAACTTAAGAATAATTTTGTGGCACATGCAAAAAGGATACCATGATGAATGCGGAGATAATTTCCATAGGGGATGAGTTGTTGATTGGTCAAACTGTTAATACGAATGCGGCATGGCTCGGACAGGAATTGGCAAATGTGGGGATCAAGGTTTCCAATGCAGTCACAATTTCGGATCAAGAAGGGGCTATTGTTAATGCAATAGACCAAGCATTGAAGCGTGCTTCGTTGGTGGTTATGACAGGTGGTTTAGGACCTACGAAAGATGACATTACTAAAAAGGTGCTGGCTAAATATTTCAATAGCTCAATGCGGATCGATGAAGCGGTTTTAAACCAAGTGAGATCATTCTTTGAAAAGCGCAATCGTCCCATGCTCGATGTAAACTTGGCTCAAGCTGAAGTGCCTGAGGTGTGCCAGGTACTTACTAATCGATATGGTACAGCACCGGGAATGTGGTTTGAACAAGAGGGGAAGGTTCTTATCTCGATGCCTGGAGTTCCTTACGAGATGAAAGGAATTTTCTTGGAGGAAGCCATGCCAAAGATATTGGAAAACTTTCCACACTCGCCTTTATACCATGTAACGATTCAAACTCAAGGAAAGGGGGAGTCCTTTTTAGCGGACGAAATGAAGGATTGGGAAAATGAGCTTCGCGAAGAGGGATTCGAATTGGCTTATCTGCCATCACCGGGCATGGTAAAGTTGCGTATTACATCCCATCGTGGTGCGGCTGATAAAGATCGTATAGAAGAATTTATTGCCCGATTGGTGGAGAGCAATCCGAAATTAGTGTTTGGTTTTGAAGAAGACACGCTACCAATAGTAATTGGTAAACTTCTACTAGCTGCCGGACAAACCGTTGGAACAGTTGAGAGTTTAACAGCAGGTTCACTTGCGGCATTTATTGGAGAGGTTTCGGGTGCCTCGAACTACCTAAAAGGAGGGATGGTTACCTATTGGGAGGAAACCAAGAGTTCTTTAGCTGGTGTTAATGCGGAGTTTATCAAAGAACATGGTGTAGTGTCTGAAGCGGTTGCGAGGTCCATGGCAGAAAATGGCAAAGAACGTTTAGCGGTTGATTGGTGCATTTCCACAACAGGAGTTGCTGGTCCAATGGGTGGAACGGATCTAACACCGGTCGGAACCGTTTGCATAGCCATTGCCGGACCTGAAAGGGCAGTGGCCAGAACGTTTTTATTTGGTGATAATCGTCAAAGAAACATTCAAATGACTAATTTAGCAGCACTTAATTACCTGAGATGTGAGATTTTAGGTTTAATTGAATAAAAAAAGCAATAAGTACTTGTGAAATTACTAGAATTTGCTTTTCTTTGCACCCGCTTTTAG
>CAYLJB010000001.1:34057-39861 GCA_964383785.1 uncultured Fluviicola sp. | reverse complement strand
AAAATCGGTAATGGTTGGGAACAACGTTTCTCACTCTAACCGTAAAACGAAACGTAAGTTCTGGCTCGGTTTGTTAACGAAAAAGTTCTACGTTCCAGAGGACGATATGTATGTTACATTAAAGATCTCTGCAGCAGCGTTGCGTACAATTAATAAGAAAGGGATTTCTGCATGTTTGAAGGAAGCCCGTGAAAAAGGTTATTTGAAGTAAATTCCGAGAAGCCGGGAGGTGGATCATAAAGAGAATAGAGATGGCTAAGAAAGCAAAAGGAAATAGAATCCAAGTTATTTTGGAGTGCACAGAGCACAAAGAGTCAGGTATGCCAGGAACTTCTCGTTACATTACGATGAAGAACCGCAAGAACACGCCTGAGCGTTTAGAGATTAAGAAATTCAACCCTATCTTGAAAAGATATACGGTTCATAAAGAAATTAAGTAATACGTATTTGTCATGGCAAAGAAGGTAGTAGCATCATTGCAAAAAGGAGGTGGAAAAGAGCACACGAAAGTGATCAAAATGGTTAAGTCTCCAAAAACAGGATCTTTTTCATTTAAAGAAGAAATCGTTCACAACGATAAAGTGAAGGAGTGGTTCACTAAGGCCTAGTTCTATATTAAATGTAAACTCGATATTGTTGAGCCCCGTTCCGAGTAATCGGTTGCGGGGTTTTGAATTTTTAGCTTATGGCACTATTTGGATGGTTTTCAAAAGAGAAGAAGGAGTCCTTGGACAAAGGACTGGAGAAATCTAAAGAAAGTTTCTTTGGCAAGCTCACTCGTTCTTTGGTTGGGAAGTCTCGTGTAGATGATGAGGTCTTGGATGAATTGGAAGAGATCCTTATCAGTTCTGATGTTGGCGTAGCTACAACTTTGAAGATCATTGATCGCATTAATGAGCGTGTTTCACGTGATAAGTACGTCGGTACAGAGGAGCTTAATAAAGTTTTAAAGGAAGAAATTGCTGGTTTGCTTTCTGAAAACGAAGCGAATGTTGGTGATTACGAAATTCCATCCCATAACGGTAATCCTCATGTAATCATGGTGGTTGGTGTGAATGGAGTAGGGAAAACAACTTCAATTGGGAAGTTGGCTCATCAATTTAAAAAAGCAGGTAAAAAAGTTGTTTTAGGTGCTTCTGATACTTTTAGAGCTGCTGCTGTTGATCAATTGATCATTTGGTCTGAACGCGTTGGTGTTCCGATCGTTCAACAAGGAATGGGTGCCGATCCGGCTTCAGTTGCATTTGATGCCTTAAGTTCGGCTAAAGCACAGGGTGCAGATGTAGTAATAATTGATACTGCGGGTCGCTTGCACAATAAAGTGAATTTGATGAATGAGTTGTCCAAGATCAAGCGTGTTATGGAAAAAGTAGTGCCGGATGCTCCTCATGAAATTTTACTTGTTCTGGATGGTTCTACGGGTCAAAATGCCTATGAACAAGCAAAGCAGTTTGCGCTAGCAACATCTTTGACAGGTTTGATCATTACAAAACTGGATGGTACAGCCAAAGGAGGTGTTGTAATCGGTATTTCTGATCAAATGAACATTCCTGTTAGATTTATTGGAGTTGGAGAAGGAATGGAAGATTTGCAAGTGTTTCATAAAGATCAATTTGTGGACTCATTCTTCGGATAAAACGTATTTTGACTATTTCAAGCCAGCTGATCAGCTGGCTTTTCTGTTTTTAAGAATTCTCATTTGGTTGATGGGATGTTGGTTTTAATCGAAAAAAATAAAGAAATATTAAACGGTATGCTTTTTTTTTATAAAATTGGTATGCTAAAACTAGAAAATGATGGTCTTCTCCAAGTTGGCCCTCATGCTTTGTTAATAAAAACTACGCTTATGAAAAATGCTACAAATGCATGGTTGAAACTGTGTATGTTGGGTTTTTCGCTTGTTTCCACTATGTGGCTAGCAGCCCAATCTTCGAATCAACCTGTACGCTGTTACACGGATGAAATGGACGCCATTCTTCGTGCTAACAATCCAGAAATGGAGTCCTCAATGACATTTGAACAATGGCTTCAACAAGAAATTAATGATCAACAAAGTACAGGAAAGATCATTGGAGGAGTTTATCAAATACCAGTTGTAGTACACGTTGTTCATAATGGAGAGGCTGTTGGTTCCGGGACGAATGTTAGTTTGGCTGCAATTCAATCGCAAATTGATGTTTTGAACGAGGATTTTCGCAGAATCTTTGGAACAAATGGTTACAACACAAACAGTGTTGGAGCGGATACACAGATAGAATTTTGCTTGGCAAAAAGAAGGCCGGATGGTTCTGCATTTCCAAATGGAGAAGACGGTGTCAATAGAATTAATAGAACAACAGCAGGATTTTCTGCTCCACCTTACACAACAGGTTATATTGATGGAACAATCAAAACATACACGTATAACAATAATACGCCAACTGCAACTCGTGGATGGGATCCGAACAAATATTTAAATATTTGGTTATGTAACATTTCTGGAGGTATTTTGGGTTATGCACAGTTTCCAGAATCTCCTTTAGGTGGTATGGGATGTGGTACTCAATCTGCAGCAACTGATGGGGTAGTCTTCTTATACAATTCAATTGGTAAAAGTTCTGTGACAGGATTTCCTGGGCCATACAACGAGGGAAGAACGGCTACGCATGAGATAGGTCACTGGTTAGGATTGCGCCATATTTGGGGTGATGGAAACTGTTCTGTAGATGATTTTTGTAATGATACACCTGTTGCTGGTGCGGCGAATTTTGGATGTCCAACGGGGACGAACTCCTGTCCAGCTGCTGGTAATGACATGATTGAAAATTACATGGATTACACGGATGATTTGTGTATGAATGTCTTCACAGTTGATCAAAAAGCCCGAATGCGAACAGTACTTGAAAATTCGCCGCGTCGTTTATTATTGATAAATTCTGACGCATGTACTGCGCCGTCAACGAATGATGCATCCGTGGTGGATATTATAACGCCGAAAGGAGATAATTGCTCTGGTACTTTGACACCGCAGGTGACAATTAAAAACCGGGGTTCTGCAACATTGACGAACTGTGTTGTGAATTACTCTGTGGATAATGGAACAGTTACTACATTTAGCTTCACAGGTTCATTAGCTTCAGGAGCAACTGCAAACGTGACATTGCCTTCATTTACCACTTACCTTGGAACACATACAATTAAATCTTGGACAACGTTGCCGAATGGCGTCGCAGATCCAAATCCACAATTGGATACAACTCAGCTAGGGTTTGTAATTTCAAATGGTATCATGCCTCCGTACACGGAAAATTTCGACGGTCAGGTTTTCCCTCCAGATCTACGTTGGGTTGTTGAAAATCCAAACTCTGATTGTTACGAATGGATCTCAGGTTCAGGTGTATCTAGTTCAGGTGTAACTAATAATAATGCAGCGTTATTCCCTGGATTTGGTAATAGCACCGCAAGCACTGAACGTTTGATTTCTCCAATTTTCACATTGCCTTGTAATGCATCAGCTGCATCCCTGAGTTTCAATGTCGCATACCGAAGAAGAAACACAACAACGACGAATTACGATACGCTTTATGTAGATATTTCTGAAGATTGTGGTGCAACATGGAATGCTGTTCCAGTTTTCGCAAAAGGCGGAACTGCATTGGATGCAAATGCTACGACATTGACAACTTATTTTCAACCAGCTGCAAGTACTGATTGGCAATTAGAAACAATTAACTTATTGCCGTTCGTTACAACGTCATCTAAGAATGTGAAATTCCGATTTAGAGCACCTGCAAAGAACGGTCAAAATATTTATGTTGACAATCTTACTTTCTCGGCAACTCTTGGAGCTGAGGCAAGCTTAACGGCAAGTGGGACTGAAATACTTGATGAAGGTGGTTATACTTTCGCGTCTACAGCGGCATGTGCTACCACCACAGCTACATTTACTGTAACAAATACGGGAGCTTCAAGTATGACTTTGACAGGACCAATTACTGTTACGGGAACTGGATTTAGCTTGGGAACTACTTTCGGTGCTACAACACTAGCTGCTGGTGCATCAACTACATTTACGATTAACTTCTCTCCATTAGCTGCAGGGCCATACAACGGTACTGTTTCTTTTGGAACGAACGATTGTGACGAGGGGACTTATAACTATCAAATTTTTGGAAATGCCACAGGTGGCGCTTGTGCATCAGCAAGCTTTACAGCAACGCCGAATCCAGTATGTCAAGGACAAACAGTAACTTTTACAAGTACTTCTACAGGAGCTACATCTTATGCTTGGAACTTTGGTGCGGGTGCTACACCTGCAACAGCGACAGGAGTGGGACCTCACACCGTAACTTATTCAACTAGTGGAACAAAAAATGTTTCTCTGCAAATTAACGGAACAGGCCCAACTGCCAATCAAACAGTTACTGTGAATGCACTGCCAACAACACCAACAATTACGGCTGGTGGACCGACAACGTTCTGTGCTGGTGGATCAGTTACTTTAACTTCTTCGGCAGGTAGTTCTTACTTGTGGTCGAATGGTGCAACTACCGCTTCCATCAACGTAACAACTGCTGGCACATATTCAGTACAAGTAACGAATGCATCAGGATGTCAATCGGCAGCGTCAGCTGGAACGACGGTTACTGTGAATGCATTGCCAACAACACCAACAATTACGGCTGGTGGACCGACAACGTTCTGTGCTGGTGGATCAGTTACTTTAACTTCTTCGGCAGGTAGTTCTTACTTGTGGTCGAATGGTGCAACTACCGCTTCCATCAACGTAACAACTGCTGGCACATATTCAGTACAAGTAACGAATGCAGCAGGATGTCAATCGGCAGCGTCAGCTGGGACTACTGTTACTGTGAATGCATTGCCGACAACACCAACAATTACGGCTGGTGGACCGACAACATTCTGTGCAGGTGGATCAGTAACACTTTCTGCTCCAACATCTACATCTTACTTGTGGTCTAATGGAGCAACAACGCAATCTATAACTGTGACAACTGCGGGTTCTTATACGGTTCAAGTTGGAAACGCTTCAGGATGTCTAAGTGCGTCAAGTGCGGCTACAACTGTAACGGTCAATGCACTTCCTGCTGTACCAACCATTACTGCTGGTGGTCCAACGACATTCTGTTCTGGTGGTTCAGTTACGTTATCTGCTCCGGCTTCCACTTCATACTTATGGTCAAACGGAGCTACAACTCAAACTATTACGGTAACGACTACTGGATCATATACAGTTACAGTTTCAAATGCTGCGGGTTGTACTAGAACCTCCGCTGCGACGTCTGTTACAGTTAACCCAGCGCCTGCTACACCAACGATTACGGCAGGCGGTCCAACGACTTTCTGTACACCTGGTTCAGTAACGTTAACTTCGTCTTCGGCAACGGGTAATACTTGGTCTAATGGAGCCACAACCCAATCTATCACAGTATCTGCATCTGGTTCTTACACTGTTACTGTGACTAGTGCTGGCTGTTCTTCCACTTCAACAGCTACGGTAGTTACAGCCACAGCAACTCCTGCAACACCAACAATTACAGCAGGTGGACCAACTACTTTCTGTAATGGAAATACGGTAACATTAACTTCGTCTGCCACTTCAGGTAATACATGGTCAACAGGTGCTACAACTCAAAGTATCACGGTTTCAACGGCAGGTACTTATACTGTTACTGTTGGAGCTGCTGGATGTAGTGCAACTTCTACTGGGACTACGGTTACTGTGAATGCATTGCCAACTACGCCAACCATTACGGCTGGTGGACCGACAACATTCTGTGCAGGTGGATCAGTAACACTTTCTG
>CAYLJB010000001.1:0-33957 GCA_964383785.1 uncultured Fluviicola sp. | reverse complement strand
CTGTAACGGTCAATGCACTTCCTGCTGTACCAACCATTACTGCTGGTGGTCCAACAACATTCTGTTCTGGTGGTTCAGTTACGTTATCTGCTCCAGCCGCAACGTCTTATTTGTGGTCTAATGGTGCAACATCTCAAACGATTACTGTAAATACTGCAGGTAATTACACGGTACAAGTCACGAATGCGAGTGGTTGTACTAGTGCATCATCAGCTGTACAGAGTGTAGTTGTAAATTCAAATCCGACTCAACCAGTGATAACAGCGAATGGCTCAACATCGTTGTGTAATGGATCAACTGTTGATCTATCGTCGTCGTACACTACAGGAAATAACTGGTCTACTGGTTCTACAGCACAAAGCATAACTGTTTCAACAGCTGGAAGTTATACTGTAATTGTTACGGATGTGAATGGTTGTACAGCTACTTCAGCTCCTGTGACCGTGACTTCTGGCGGTGTTGGTGCAGCTCCAGCGATCACGGTAAATGGTCCAACAACATTCTGTGAAGGGGATGATGTTGTGTTGATTTCGTCAAGTGCTGTTGATAATGTTTGGTCTACTGGTGAATCAACACAGGCAATTACTGTAACAAGTTCAGGAACGTATTATGTGTTTGTTTCGAATGGAAACTGTTCATCGGATACAGCCTTTATCAGTGTGACAGTAAATCCAAAACCAGATGTTTCATTGGGTGATATTCCTAGCTTATGTTCTTACAGTAGTCCACTTACACTTAATCAAGGAGTTCCAGCTGGAGGTGTCTATACTGGTACAGGTGTTTCAGGCAACAGTTTTGACCCTGCAGTATCAGGTTTAGGTGCATTCATTATCGACTATTCATTTACAGATGCTAATGGTTGTGTAGGATTTGCTCAAAATACAATTATTGTAGACGATTGCGCTTCTATCGAAGAAAACAATACTACTATGATTGTTTATCCAAATCCGGCAACAGATGTTGTTTATATCAGCAATATGACAGCAGATGCACGTGTAATGATGTATGATGCATTTGGTAAGATTGTGAGTTTAGATTTGGTGATTTCTGAAGAACAAGCTACGTTCGATGTTTCCCAATTTGCGAATGGCGTTTATCATTTGCAATTAATATCTGCAGAAGGTACATTGCATGTTTCTTTGACAATCAATCATTAATTATTAGTTAACCCAAATAATAGGCCATCCGGAAGGATGGCCTTTTTTGATATCTATTGATCATGAATGATTAAATTTGGAATCTGCAAATCTTGACACATGAGAATCAACGGTCACGGACACATATTACCAGAACCACATGAAATTCCGAAGTTCATGCGTGAACGCAAATTGTTTTGGATCGATGAAGACAAAAAATTCATGCGACAAGGGGATTGGGCACGACCAATTACAGATCCAAGCTTTTTCTTTGAAGATAAGATCGAGTGGATGGAGAAATATAGCATTGACCATGGTGTTATGCTTAATCTTTCTCAGGTCTATTGCAATGGTTGGACGCGTCAGGAGGCACAAGATGCAATTCGTTGGCAAAATGATTTCAATGCAAGTGTTCAAGAACGCAGACCCGATTTGTTCACATCGGGCTTTGTGGTTCAGCCACTTTATTTGGATGATGCGTTGACAGAAATCGAACGTTGTGTAGAAGAGTTGAAAATGCCATTGTTGTGTTTGCCTACTCACTTTCTCAACGAAAAGAATGAATGGTTGTCTGTAGTAGACGATAGTACACTTCCGATTTTCGAATTAGCGGATAAATACAAGTTGGCTATTGAAATTCACCCTTACGATGGTGAAAAGATGGTGGCTTTAAAAGATACTTATTGGCGCTTTCACTTGGTTTGGATGATGGCTCAAACGGCAGATACCTTGCATTTTTATGCGTTGAAGGATTTTGTGAATCGATTTCCAGGTATCCGTACATGTTTTGCACATGGTTGCATGCTCGGCCAGGCGAATTACGGTAGAAGATTGCAGGGTTTCGATGGAAGACCGGATCTGTTTGAAGAAACGAGTGATCCGCGTGAATCCTTAGGTCATCCTAATTTGTTTTTCGATACTTTGGTACATGACGCATACACTTTGCAATTGTTGAAGATCCGCGTTGGTGCAGACCAAATTGTTGCAGGATTGGACGATCCGTATCCGCTGGGTGAAATGGAAGGAGTGAAAAATTCCTATCCGGGTCGTGTGATCGATTTTGCTGTCGAGGCGGGTATTTTGACACCACAGGAATCTGGAAGAATTTGGAATGAGAACGTCGTTCGTTGGCTAGGAAAAGAAATCAAGTGATCCACGGCAAAGTCAATTCTTGGGTTTTATTTATTTGGTTGTTGTTTTTCTTCACACCAGATAATCTTTACGCTCAACGAAAATTAATTACTATTGTTCCTTCTTTAAATCAGCTTGGAATTATCTACACGCCTTCTTTGTCTGAGCGAAATGAGATTGACGAGATTTCAAATCTGTCTCCTCAGATTCCGGTTTGGATTTCTTCAATAGTTCCTGGGGTTAGTGAAACCTTTACCTTTCGTTTTAATGGTACTCAGCATGATGACCTGCAAATTCTGCGTAAAGGAAGTACAATTGCTATACCGAAAGAATTCGAAGCGCAAAATGATTTTCGCTTTCAGTTGACGGCAACGAATAAAGATGAGTTGCTATATTTTTTACATCATGGAGATACTGCTGGGGTCTTGTTTACTAAAGTCTATCAAAAACAAATTGAGCGAATCCGGATAGTACCGCTTATGGCGGCGAAATTATCCAAAGACAGTATCTCAACTTACTTAAACAAGTTTTATCGGAATGCGGGACTATCTTTTGATGTAGTTATCGATACAGTTTTTAAGCACCAAGATGTCCGTGAAAGTCAAATATTTCGCAATCCTAGTAAAGTGAATGATCGCTTTACGGCCCGTATGCGTTCCTTGAGAGACCTTTACCTAAGTATCCATCCTGAGCAGAAAGGAGAATACCTGATTTTTGTTATTCCGGGTTTTGTTGATCCTAAAATAGAGGGATATATGGTGCGCAACAAAGCCTTGGGATTTTTAAAGAGAAACAGCAACAAGCAAATGGCGATTTCCCTTGCTGAACAGTTAGAGTTCGGAATGGCCGGCATCTCTGTAGAAGAGTTTAGGCTAATTAAAAAGTCATCCTTTCTGCATCTGGGACATTGGGAACGAATTCGTCGACATCACGGTATTTATTCCTATTTTGACGATTACGAAGACCTTCGAACAAATAGTGGTATCGTTGCTTATTATTTCTGGGATGAGGATGCACTGGGGAATATACGCCTTTCAGGAAAACATCCCTTGCAACAGATTATAAGACCATATAAGAAAAATACCTTCAGTTACCACTTGGAGATCCGCCACTTCTTTTACAAAACACTTTTCGTGGTTAAAAACCGCGCAATCTCGCTGATCCATATTCTATGTGTCTTCCTCAGCGTGGCCAGTATGTATTTCATAGGACGGAAGTTTCGTGCCTGGTTTCGTAAACTCTTTAAAAGACCGTTCTTCTTTGTGATGGGTTCGCGTTTCTTGGAGTGGATCTTGGCGCTTGTTTTGGGTTATTTTTCACTAAGCTTGGCGGATTTGGGTTACGGCATGTATGAGGTGCGATCCGGAGATTTGAAAGTTTTTGCCAATAAACCATTGCAGACCGTGATCTCTCAAGTAGGTTCAGGAATTCATCCAAAAAAGCTTGCTGAACCAGAGCTAGCCAGTGAAATTTTAGTAAGAAAACAAGGGAGTTATGAGGTGCGTCAGCGGAAACGCGTACTTTACTTTTCCATTTCATTGGATCGCGATGGATTCATTGAAAAGATGCAGCTTGTGAATACGGAAGACACCTTACATGTTGAAAGTTTAGGAATCTCCAAATTTGCTCAAAGTCATTATATAGTGCTTAACTACCGCGATTTCAGTGGGAAGCATATCAAAGATGAAGTGTACAATCATCTCGGTGTCAACTTGACTCAAAAAATCAAATTGAAGGATCCACCAAAGCGTATTTTGGTTTTTGTCAATGGCTATCGTCCTACTTCATTGGGTACTAGTTTGGAGGAAAACTTCAAAGATGTTCAGAACAATGGCTTGGAATTTCCTAACTCATATAATAGGATTTTTGCTCAAGACGAATATCAATATTGGCATCCATGGAATGCCATTGATGTTCTATTCTCTGCACGAATTAATCCAACTGAAACGTATTATGCCGATGGTCATTTTTCAGTCAGCACGAGTAATTACATGAGCTTGATCAATTTCACGGCTACAGCTAGCACTTATCCAAAACGTTGTGCTTCTAGTAAGAACCACCGTTGTTATTATGTTAAAACCGTTAAATCAAAGTTCTTTGGATCGAAACAGAAAAAGACGTATTCCATGTTAGCGAGTAGATCTAACAAAAAAGGCTTTTTGTTAAGACGTGAAAATGGGAGAGTGGCAGGTAGGAACTTATTACAACTATTGAATGAAATGCCCAATTCTTCCCGAAATGATACCTTGTATTTGGTCGCTCACAGCATGGGATATGCCTATTCGTTGGGAATGATGGATGTACTTCGCGGACAAATGCAGTTTGGCGGGTGTTTTATCATTGCACCTGAAAATGCAAGCGCCGGAAAAGTCTACCCAGAGGAATGGAAAGAGATCTGGCAATATGGTAGTAATTTCGAAAAAGTGGGTCGTGAAGCACCATGTCTTCAAGATGGGGTTGCTCCTCAGGTAGCAGTAGCAGGTTTGCCCAATTCGAAACGTGTTTTCATTCCACGACGATTCTATCAGTTAAAAGGATTCTTTGATTCGCATTTTGTTGGATATTATACCTGGATTTTCGATATCCCGAAAGGCCAACGTGGAGCGATAAAGCAGCATTGATTGCTGGTGGAATTGGAATAAGCAACTGTAATTTTACTACCTTTGGCCACCAATTTCAAAGTAAATATGTCCCAAAAACCGGCTATCCCAAAAGGTACACGTGATTTCCTGCCAACAGATGTGGCACGCCGTACGTATATATTTGACACGATTCGTTCTGTTTTTCAATTGTATGGTTTTGCTCCGATTGAAACTCCTTCGTTCGAGTTGTCAACTACTTTGCTTGGTAAATATGGTGAAGAAGGGGATCGCTTGATCTTTCGTATTTTGAACAGCGGTGATAAGATGAAAAAGGCTGATACTGAGGCATTGGCCGCCGGAAATTTACCGCGATTTGCCAATTCGTTAGCCGAAAAAGCCTTACGTTATGACCTAACAGTGCCTTTTGCACGTTTTGTCGTGCAACATCAAAATGAATTGTCATTCCCATTCAAAAGATATCAAATCCAACCGGTTTGGCGCGCTGATCGTCCGCAACATGGTCGTTATCAGGAATTTTATCAATGTGATGCTGACGTAGTAGGTTCTGATTCCCTTTTATTCGAAGTGGATTTCGTTCAAATCTTTGATCAGGTGTTGACCAAATTGCGCATCCCTGGCTTTACGATCAAGATCAATAACCGTAAAATTTTGTCTGGTATTGCTGAAGTTTCAGGAGAAACGGATAAACTGGTGGACATAACTGTGGCAATTGATAAATTGGATAAGATTGGAGAAGACGGTGTTGTAGAAGAACTCAAATCAAAAGGTGTTTCAGAGAATGCCATCGCGATTATTCGACCACTTTTCGAACTAACAGGAACCAACGAAGCACGTTTGACTAAAATGCGCGACTTCCTGAAAAATTCAGAGATCGGAATGAAAGGGATTGATGAGTTGGAGTTCGTTCTAGCGCAATCTGCAAGTTTGGGTCTAGAGCGAGCTATTTTGGAATTCGATGTGACACTAGCGCGTGGATTAAACTACTATACCGGTGCCATTTTCGAAGTGAAAGTACATGACGTAAAAATGGGATCCATTTGTGGTGGAGGCAGATATGATGATCTAACGGGTCTTTTCGGACTATCTGGAATGTCTGGAGTTGGTATCTCGTTTGGCGCAGATCGTATTTATGATGTGCTTTTGGAACTGAATCTGTTTCCGGAAGAAACAACCAATAAATTGACAATTCTTTTCGCAAATTTCGGGGAACAAGAGTCTGCTTTTGCGATGCAATTAGCCAAAGATTTGCGTACAAGTGGAGTTGATTGTGAGGTATATCCGAGCGCGGCGAAAATGCAAAAACAATTCAAATATGCCGATTCACGAAAAGCTGCCTTTGTAGCTATCATTGGTGAAAATGAATTGAAAGAAGGCATCATTCAAGTTAAAGATATGGAATCGGGTGTTCAGGAGTCGTTGACTAAAACAGATTTCTTGAATCGATTCAAAAAGTAAGTTTATGCAGCAGTTTATTGTAGATAATCAGTGGGTATCACTGGAGCAGCTTGACGAAGTTTTGCACTCGGGAGCTAAATTAGCCTTGTCCGAAACAGCCAAAGAAAAGATCGCTGCATGCAGATCCTATTTGGATCAGGAAATCGCCAAGGCAGATCGATTGATCTACGGGATCAACACCGGTTTTGGTAGTTTGTGCAATACAGCAATTTCTACAGATGATCTGGAGCAATTGCAAAACAACTTGGTGCTATCTCATGCTTGTGGAGCAGGTGATCGCGTGCCTGATGAGATCGTGAAACGCATGTTGCTTCTGAAAGTGCTTGGTTTGTCTCACGGAGCCTCTGGTGTTCAAGTGGAGACTGTTGAACGTTTGATCTTCTATTACAACAACGATATTTTCCCGGTGGTGTATCAACAAGGTAGTTTGGGGGCTTCAGGCGATTTAGCTCCTTTAGCGCATTTAGTTCTGCCACTGATCGGAGAAGGTACTGTTCGAATCAATAACGAGGAGATCCCTTCTGCAGAAATGAATAAGCGCTTTACTTTGGCGCCGATGAAATTGAGATCTAAAGAAGGTTTGGCGCTTTTGAACGGAACACAGTTTATGTCTGCTTATGCTTCTTTTGCTGTAAGCAATGCACGTAAATTGTGGAAACAATTCAATGAAGTAGCAGCGATCTCTCTGGATGCTTATGACGGAAGGGTAGAGCCATTTGGAAAACAAGTGAATGAGATCCGTAATCAGGTTGGTCAGATCAAAACGGCTGAGATTTTTAGAGGACTCTTAGCGGATAGCGAGATTGCGAAGCAAACAAAAGCACACGTTCAAGATCCGTATTCTTTCCGCTGCATCCCGCAAGTTCATGGAGCTTCATATGATGCAATAGAATACGCAGCAAATGTGGTGGAACGAGAAATAAATGCGGTAACGGATAATCCTACCATCTTCCCAGAAGACGATTTAGTAGTTTCAGCGGGTAATTTCCACGGACAGCCTTTGGCGTTGGCGATGGACTTTTTGGCAATTGCTTTGGCTGAATTAGGAAGCATTTCAGAAAGAAGAATCTATAAAAGCATTAGCGGAACTCGAGAGTTGCCGGCATTTTTGGTGGCAAATCCAGGATTGAACTCCGGTTTTATGATCACCCAATATGCGTGTGCTGCTATTGTTAGTCAAAACAAACAGTTGTGTACACCGGCGAGTGTGGATACGATTGATTCATCCAATGGTCAGGAAGATCACGTTTCAATGGGGGCAAATGCAGCAACCAAGTTGGCGCGTGTGATCGAAAACTGTTTTGCGATCCAAGGAATTGAATTGTTACACGCGGCTCAAGCAATCGAATTTCGACGTCCGCTTCGCTCAGGAAGCAAACAAGAAGCAATTGTTGAGGCTTACCGAAAAGTAGTTCCTTTTGTGGAGAAGGATTGTTACTTGCACCCATTAATGGAAGCAAGTAAGCAGTTTGTAAAATCTGGATGGTAATGGAAAGGAATCAAACAACTAGACCGGTATTCCTGAAAGTGTTATGTATACTTTCATTTATTACCATCGGATTCAATGGGATACTTCTAATAACAGGGATGTTGTCTGGTCCGCCTGCATTGAATGAACTGGAGGAAGTTTCTGCTCAATTGACACAACAAGCCAATGAAATGCGCACACTTGGAAGTCCTGGTTTGGCCGATATGATCGATCAACTGAATGAAATGAACTTTGCCTTAAACGAACATTTCTGGACTACCACTTTGCTAACTGCTTTAGGATTGATCGCAGGTTACTTGGGGGTTCTTTGGATGTGGCACGGTAAAAAGATTGGTTTTCACAGTTACGTGATCTACAATTTGATCTCTGTATTTTCAGTTTACGTAATCGTTCCGGCTGAATCGGTACCGGTTATCCAACCAATTTTCGGATCGATCATTTCAGGGATTTTCATACTCATGTATTCCCGAAACCTGCACTGGATGCGTTAAAGCTGTCCTTTCTTGTTCAACCAGGCTGTAAAGGAGATCAAGCCCCAAAAAGCGTCTGGTCTGCTGCCGTTTTCAAAAACTTCTTGGTTTGCATAGAAGTATCTTCCTTCTAAACGGAGTAAACCGATGTCGCCCATTTTTTTGCCGACCGAGATCGTGCCGCTTCCTAACGAAGTGTTAGTAAAGGGTTGATTCATTTGGTAGGGCAAGATCGCCAAGTTAGGATCCGAAAATACCTCAGCACGACTGCTTAAAGACCATCCATTTTTAAAAGTTCGTCTCAGAGCAACGTTTCCTTGATACCATGCATTGTCTCTGGCAGGAATCAAATTGGTTTCTTGCATTCCCCAATAGGCACAAGCACTCACACTCCATTTGCCATTCATGTTGTATAACCAGTAGGCATCGATCAAATAACGCATGCGGTAGCTTGGATCATTGGCGTAACGTTCGTCACCGGCATAAGCGTCCACACTGATCAGGTTTTTAGCATTCGGTCTGTATTCAACCTGAAGGCCGCCTGCAGGGCGATTGTTTTTATCGGTAATTTGCTGCCAACCATTGTAATAGGCTGCGTATAATGTGAATTTATCAGCTAGTGGAACAGTCAAGCGAACACCTGTCAAATAGTACGGTACGTATTCACCGGCCAAGGCACGCGAATAACACAAATGATCCTTTGAAACAGCAGTTTCGTTGGTGTAAGGTGAGGGAAGTACGCCGGCATCAAGCCATATTCCGCGTTTTGGTGAAAGAGCAAAACCAACATTAGCTTCCATGATCATGCGATTTGCAGCCTTTTCTTGCGCGTAATTCTCGTTGAAATAGGTTCCAAATCCAGGTGTCAGTTTACCACGTACTAAACGGTGATTAAAAGATACTGAAAGAAAGGCAACATTGATCCCGACTTGATTCAGACTGTTATGACTGACAAAATATGGCGCTGTTCCTAAAATGTCTTGACTCGTGTTGAATCCGATATAGCTATCTAAGTAGGCTACTAGTTCATAGTGCACCGTATCGTTTATGGCTGTTGAATCTTGAGCACTTCCGCTAAGCGAGAAAAACAAGCCGAATGTTACAAACCAAATCTTCATGATACAAAGGTGCGAATTAGTTTGCTTTTTTTCGCGGTGATTAATTGCCAGAAAGACACTATCTTTGCAGCCTAATTCAACGGAATAATGATCTCAGTTAACAATTTATCCCTTCAATTTGGTAAGCGAACACTTTTTGATGATGTAAACCTGAAGTTTGCAGATGGGAACTGCTATGGTGTAATTGGCGCAAATGGTGCCGGTAAATCCACTTTCTTGAAAATTCTTACAGGCGAGCAGGACCCAACAACCGGAAGAGTAGAGTTGGAGCCGGGAAAACGAATGGCTGTATTGAGTCAGAACCATTTTGCATTTGATGAATACGAAGTTCTTCAAACTGTGATCATGGGCCATAAGCGTTTGTTCGAGATCATGACTGAGAAGGATGCGTTGTATGCAAAACCAGACTTCTCAGATGAAGATGGAATGCGCACTGCTGAATTAGAAGCTGAATTTGCTGATCTGGAAGGATGGAATGCTGAAACCGATGCCGCAACCCTTTTGAGTAATTTGGGAATCGATGAGAGCAAGCATTACATGAAAATGTCCGATGTTCCATCTGAGTATAAGGTTCGAATCTTGTTGGCACAAGCATTATTTGGAAATCCGGATGTGCTTGTACTGGATGAGCCTACGAATGACTTGGATCTGAAGACCATCTCTTGGTTGGAGGATTTCTTGTTGGATTTTAAAAATACGGTGATTGTTGTGTCACATGACCGTCACTTCCTGGATACGGTATGTACACACGTGTGTGATATCGACTTCGGAAAGATCAATTTATTTACAGGAAACTATACGTTCTGGTATCAAAGTTCGCAATTGGCAGCGCGTCAACGTGCGGATAAGAACAAGAAAGCAGAGGATAAGAAGAAAGAATTACAAGAGTTCATCGCGCGCTTCTCTGCCAATGCTTCTAAATCGAAACAAGCAACAAGTCGTCGTAAGTTGATCGAAAAATTGGATCTGGAAGAAATTCAACCTTCTTCACGTCGTTATCCGGGAATCATGTTCCACCAAGAACGCGAGGCAGGAAATCAATTGTTGACAGTTTCCGGTTTGACAAAGTCGCATGAAGGCGAGGTGTTGTTTAAAGACCTTTCATTTACCTTGAATAAAGGAGACAAAGTGGCTATCGTTTCGAAAAACTCCATTGCGATCACACAATTCTTCGAGATTTTGAATGGCAATATGAAAGCAGATAAGGGTGATTTTACTTTTGGTACAACGATCACAACAGCTTATTTGCCGAATGACAACTCTTCATTCTTTCAAACAAAGATGTCTTTGATTGATTGGTTGCGTCAATACGCTCAAACCGACGAGGAGAAAGAAGAAGTGAACTTGCGTGGTTTCTTAGGACGCATGTTGTTCTCTGGAGAAGAAGCCTTGAAAAGCGCAACAGTACTTTCAGGAGGGGAAAAGGTACGTTGTATGATGTCTCGCATGATGTTGGCAAAAGCAAACTTGTTGATGATGGACGAACCAACCAACCACTTAGATTTGGAGTCAATTACTGCTTTAAATAATGGAATGGTGGATTTCGCCGGAACGATCTTGTTTACTTCTCATGACCACGAATTGGTGTCTACTGTAGCAAATCGCATCATTGAGATCACTCCTAACGGAACAATAGATAAAATGATGCCGTACGACGATTATTTGGCGGACGAGAAGATTGCAGCTGCCCAAGCAGAAATGTATGCTTAGACGAGCATACATTTTTTTCTAATTTAACCACGAACTATGAAACTATGCGCCTTATTATGTTTGATGTTGAATTTATACGTGAGTTTCGGGCAATTGGCCGTTCCTTATGTAAATACCTTTGATAGTCCGACCAGTGGAAACGGATGGAGTCATTCAGCACTTTCAGGCACAGATGACTGGGAACTAGGAACACCATCTGGTCTCGTTTTTAATGCAGCATACACTGTTCCAAGCGCCTGGAAAACAAATATTGATGGTGGCTACACAGGGTATTCTTCCCGAGTGCTGGTCACTCCTTCCTTTGATTTGACAAGTATTCCGTCCAATTTTTCATTGAGTTTCATACAAAAAAGGCATTCTTCATCTGTGGCCAATTATTTTCTCGAATATTCTGTAAATAATGGTGTGTCATGGACTGTGTTTAACCCGGCAACAACTTTGAAGAAAAACTGGCAAACAGCTTCTGGTTTCACAAATGGCACGGCGAATACATTTTACAAATCTGCTATTAACTTAAGTTCATTGCAGGGGCAATCGAACGTAATGTTTCGTTTTCGATTTGTCTCTAACTATCCTGATGGGGATGGGTGGTTAATTGATGATTTTGCCATTAAGCAAGAGTATTATAATGTTTATGCTACCCAAGGTGACACAATTGAAAGCTCTCAAAATTGTGCGGGTTTTACTGTATCTACTTTAATAGAATACGATAATGCTTACACCCAATCATATAACAATACAACAAAGTATTTCTTTTCAGTTGACAATATTCTTGATGCGGGAGATCTATTCTTGGGTACGCGAGTTGGAAACATCAATGCGAGTGTACAATGGGACAAAACATTCTCCATGATTCCCAATTTAAATGCTGGTGATTACTACATTTTCTATCAACACGACGCAACAAATGTTTTGAATGAAGATGTTGAAAACGATAATGTTGGATTTGCCATCTTACATCTTGATTCTATTTTTGAAGCACCCTATTCTGATGATTTTGAATCTACTACATCAAATTGGAAAACTTATCTAGAAAATACTGGTTTGTTATATTGGGAAAGAGGGGCCGGATATTCACATTATTTAGAAAAAGCACATTCTGGATTGAATGCTTGGCACACCAGCAAATCCATAATTGCTCAGGTACCATGTGGTTACTCATGTAATACACAATACTTGGAGTCGCCATATTTTGATTTAGTTGGAGTTACAGATCCAGTAGTTAGCTTTTATTACAAATCAACATCGAATATTTCAGTTTTTATTGTGTTACAAGCAAGTGCGGATTGTGGTGGTACATGGACTGATTTAGTTTATCTAAACGACACATATGACGGTGAATGGCATGATTATATGATATACTTGCCGGTATCACTTGTATCTTCAGCAACGAAATTTCGGGTGAAGTATATGGATAATCAAAATAGTATTGAGGGAATTTCCATTGATGATTTCTATGTAGGTTCAGATAAAGCTGATTTGAGTATTGAACGCGATATTAGTAATAGAAATACATCATCATCAGAGTCAACTTGTAATCTGAAATACTATTTAACTAATAATTCGGGTAATGTTTCTGCCGATACCACAATAACAAAGTTTTATTGGTCAAGTGATAGCATTTTTGATGCTTCTGATATATATGTTGGTTTTAAAGTGGAAAACATAGCATATCTAAGTTCTGCCAATTGGGTGAATTATGTGTTTACAAAACCAACAACTCAACCCGGGCGCTATTATTTATTCTATTTTCTGGATTCAGATTCCGTGATTTCAGAAACACGAGAGTATAACAATTTTGGGTATTTCACGATCTATCAAAACCAACATGAAACAGTTCCGTTTTTCACGGATTTCGAAAATACAACGGACGGCTGGCACCATAACTCTTCCTTATCCGAGGACGACTGGAAGTGGGGAACTCCATATGGTGTGGCTTTTGACACGGCTTTTTCAGGAGTAAAGGCCTTTTACACGAGTAATGATTCAGGGTATGTCTCTCCTTTAAGCCGTATGCATTTGTATACTCCTGTATTTGATTTCTCGAATGCGCAGCATCCTGTGATATTTTTCGATATGCTCTTGGATGCAGATGGTAATTGCAGTTGTTACAATGCAAACACGAATATGAGTTATTCGATTGATGGAGGTGCAACATGGCAAGTTTTGGACACAACAAATCGTTCATATAATCGATGGTACTATTCTGTTACAGAAAATGGTTTCGGTAATGATCTAAATTACTATTTGCCTAATACGACCATTAAAATGTTCCAACATGGTCCTGAGAATGTGTTTGCTACGGTTGATCAGTATAATGGAAAAGATGCAAGTAGAAATACCCGATATGTATTAGATGTTACTCCACTAGCAGGTCAAACTAGCGTCCAGTTTCGGTATAATTTAGTAACGGATTTTAATACCTACAATCAACCTGATTTGGATTACCTTCATAAAGGTGGAGCACTCATTGATAATTTTGGAATTTCGGAATCGTTTGTCGATCTGACCGTAGAATACAAAAAAGCATTAATGATCAGTTCTCTGAGAGACAGTGTTGCTTTTTATATGTGGGTCAAAAATAATGGGTTAGCTATAAGTAATGCTTCTACTTTAAAATTCTACACATCTATCGATACAACATTGGATGCTTCTGATTATTTGTTAGGGACTACTTATTTAAAATCAATCCGACCAGATTTGAATTCATATGTTAATCGTAAATTCAAGTCACCACCGAATTTAGGCGACTACAAGTATTTGATTTATTCGATTGATCCAAACAATTCGAATATTGAATCAAATGAATCAAATAATACTGGGTTTTGGAATTTGGCACTGGATAGCATTCACGAATATCCTTATTTCAATGATTTCAACGACACGATCGTAGATGGTTGGTACCAATATTCGAAAGGTCCTTACGGAGATACAATTTCAAACTTGCGATTTCGAAATCAAATAGCACCAGGAGAACCGCTGTATTTTTCGTATAAAAGATCTGGGGAATGGTTTACCGATAGAAGCACATTTGGAAATGGATATTCTGCTCCGAAATTTTTCTTGCAATCGCCTGCATTTAGTTTTGAACATGTTGATAGTGTCAAGCTTTCATTTGATTTGTTTTGTGCTGGAGGAAACTTGCCACTTTCGTTGGGTGGAGGTCAAATGCAATTTTCAACTGATGGTGGAGATCATTTTACAGTGTTAACTCCTCAATATGGTGCACATCACAATTGGTATAATTTTTCACCTTCCATTTGGTGGTTTTCTGACATATATTCGGATACAGCAATTCTTGATTCTACCTATTTCGACTTAACCTTTTTGCGTGGTGAGAAAAACGTCGTTTTACAATTTACCTTTCAAGCGAACGAGACTCAAGCAAATGTGCCTCATGGAATGCGAATGGATAATTTTTTAATTGAAGGAATTCAACTGGATTATCATCCATTAGATAGTATGGTCGATGTTGCTGCCAATATCAGCGTTCCAACTATCGATCTTAATTACTCGATTTCGAATATCGGTGATAAAATTGGACGTGATAGTAAAACTAAGTTCTATTGGTCATCAGATGAATACTTGGACTCAAATGATATCTTACTTGACTCTGTCAATCTTGCGCCAATTCTTATGAATGATACTCTGGCTGATCAGATTTCATTGATATACCCTGTGCCCATTGCCAATCAGACATATTATATATTTTACCAAGTCGATACGGAAAACAATGTGAAAGAAAGCATCGAGGTGAATAATACTGGATCATTTAAAATACATTTTGATGCATTTGTAAACTACAGACCGGAAAATATATTGGATTCAATAACAATTCTTGATAATGCATTAAACGTTGGGCTCAATTATAGTGTTGAAAACGCCGGATATTTGGACGGAGGTGATTTTAAAACTGTTTTTTATTGGTCGGAAAATGACCAATTTGAGGCAACTGATTCCTTGATCGGAAGTCAGTCGGATATTGGTGTGTTAAATCAGAATTCAGCTACTTCAAATATTACTTTAGATTGCGTTGTGCCATACAATCAGAACACTTATTATGTGTTCTTTTACATAGATGAGAATGATTCTGTCTTTGAATCGGATGAGACGGATAATGTTGGGGTGATCAAAATCAAAATACAATCTACAATAAACGTTGATGAAAATTCCCGATATCTTGAAATAATTGGTTCGGATATAAATTCAATATTTATAAACCTTACCAATATTTCTTACTTGAATTCACATGTGAAAATAACAAATGTGTTAGGTCAAGAAATACTTTGTACAGAATTGAGTTTGGTTGAAGGTGTGAACAAATTTTCATTGCCAAATGAATTGGTTTATGGAATGTATTTTATACAGCTCGACCAATCAGTCACTAAAAAATTGATATTGGGTACGAACTAATTTTAAAAGTTTGATTGTTAATCACGGGTTGAGAAATATCGTTAATTTCAGAAATCAAATTTGAATTATGTCTGTCCCACAAAGATCCTTTTTACTACGTCATCAATTGATGGCGATGATCCGCAATTGGGATATACAAGGAGTGCGCCGCTTGGCTGCTTGGCTTCCAAAGGTTTTGATCCCGAATGCTGACAAGCAAGAAAAACATGAATTGCAGACCATTCACGGTGTGCGACTTCTGATCGATCCTGCAAAAGATAAAGGTGTGGAATTAGCGCTTTTTCTGCAGGGGACTTATGAAGAAGGAACCGTTCATTTCTTGCAGCAGGCATTAAAACCGGGAGATACTTTTTTGGATATCGGAGCCAACATTGGCTGGATGACACTCGTTGGAGCGAGAGCAGTAGGGCAGGAAGGACGCGTGATTGCCATCGAAGCGAATCCACATACCTTACCAATCTTGCAACATAACGTAGAGTTGAATCAGGCTAATTGCGTCGAGATCTATGGTGTTGCTGTTTCTGATGAACCTGGAACGGCACGATTGTTTGAAAATTGGAAAGTCAATCGGGGAGGAGCATCACTTTTGTCGCAGGATGATACTCCGGGAATTGAAGTTCAAGTAGAAACCTTAGATCGCTTGTTTGATCCTGAAACTCCACTAGCTGTTGTGAAAATTGATGTAGAGGGTCTGGAACCACAAGTATTGAAAGGCGGTTCGCACTGGTTTGCAAAGCAGCAACCGATCTTTATTTTTGAGATCAGTACCCTGAGAGAAAACGAAAAAGGTGCAGCTGGAAGCGATGTTATGCAGGTAATTCAACAATTTGGTGACTATCAATTTTGGAAACATCCTGCTACCAAAGAGCGTCGTGGAAAATTGATTCGTATACTTTCTGAAGAAGATCTTCCGGAACACGATAATTTAATTGCTGTAACTAGTAGCCGTCTACCAGCACTAAAATCTTGGATCTAAGATCAGTATCCCCATTTTGATTCTGTATATTTGGGAAAACACTTCCTATGCTACACGTGCGAAATTTTGTGGTTTGTATCTTAATATGCTGTGCTTTTGGTGCTTTGGCTCAGCCTTACACAAGCTTTAGAAGTGGAAATAATCAAAGCATTATAGCCAATCCTCTTGGAGGCGTTTGTCTCATGGGAGGAGCCACGGAAAATGACAATGCCATGCGTTGGTTCTTAGAACGGGCTTCCGGAGGAGATGTTTTGGTACTGCGCACTTCCGGTTCAGATGGATACAATGCGTATTTCTATACAGATCTTGGAGTTACTCTAAATTCGGTCGAGACTATCGTGTGTAACAACGCTTCGGCGAGTCAGGAAACCTACATACATCAACGTATTCAGGAGGCAGAAGCCATTTGGTTTGCTGGAGGTGATCAATGGGAATACATCAGCTTTTGGCGAAATACTCCTGTTGATAGTTTGATTCGTCTGGCAGTTCAGACGAGAAACATAGTCATTGGTGGAACAAGTGCCGGGATGGCAATTCAAGGACAAGCATATTTCACGGCACAAAATGGAACCATCACCTCCTCTCAGGCACTTTTAGATCCATTTGCATCCAATTTAACAGTTGATACATTGACGTTTTTAGGCAACGAACCACTCAACGGAATCATTACGGATACCCATTTCGATAACCCCGATAGAAGAGGGCGTACAACGGCTTTTTTAGGACGTTTATTGACTGATCTCAACCACAATTATAAAGGTATTGCTTGTGATGAATATGTGGCAGTTTGTATTGCCAATGATACAGCCCGTGTATTTGGAGATTTTCCCAACTACGAAGATAATGCATACTTTATTTCTCCAAATTGCGCCTTGAGCAATAACGTTCCTGAAACCTGCTCGATGAGTGTGCCGCTTACTTGGAATCGTGTTGGAGAGGCACTTTCAGTTTGCCGTATCCGAGGTACACAAACCGGGTTGAATTTGTTTGTAATGAATAATTGGAAACCGGTAAATGCGGCAGATTGGTTTTATTGGTCGGTCAACAACGGAGTTTTTCAAGAAACTACGGCGGTGGAACCATTGTGTCTGTTAAATGCCGAAACAGTTACCTCCTTGGATAAAGAAATCACTATAACGAACGATAACGGTGTGTTGAGTGTGAACGTTGATAGTCCACACTTTCCGATAGAAGTGCGCATCTTTGATCTCGGTGGAAAATTGATCCGAGAACAGACTTTAAATGCAAATGGAGATTCTATTCGGTTATCAGAATTCGCGCATGGAACCTATTGCATTCAGGTAGAGTCAAGTTCATTCATTTATCATCAAGAATTGGTCTTTTGAACCAAACACTATTCGTTTGTTTCTGACTTCTGTTCCCGTTTGCTGTCAATCTGTCAGTTTCTGTGATTTGGCACAAAGCTTGACTATTGCCGGCAAATTCAAAAGGATTATGAAAACTGGACAAATTCATGTTTCAACGGAAAATATTTTTCCGATCATTAAAAAGTTCTTGTACTCGGACCACGAGATTTTTTTACGTGAATTGGTTTCGAATGCAGTAGATGCTTCACAAAAATTAAAGGTGTTGGCATCAACTGGCGAATACAAAGGGGAGATGGGAGATCTTCAGGTTGAAGTCATTCTTGACAAAGAAGCCAAAACCCTTACCATTCGTGATCGAGGAATTGGAATGACAGCCGAGGAGATCGATAAGTACATCAATCAGATCGCTTTTTCCGGTGCAGAAGAATTCGTGAAACAGTATGAAGGAAAAGAAGGTGCAGAAAGCATCATCGGACACTTTGGATTGGGCTTTTACTCAGCGTTCATGGTGGCAGAAAAAGTGCAGATCCGCACCTTGGCGCGCTATGAAGGTGCGCAGGCTGTACAATGGGAAAGTAACGGTTCTCCGGAATACACGATTTCGGAAATTGAAAAGGCGGATCGTGGAACAGATATCGTATTGTATATCAACGACGAAAGTGCCGAGTTTTTAGAGAAGTCGCGTATTCAGGGAATTTTAGACAAGTACTGTAAATTCTTGCCAATTCCGGTTGTTTTTGGTACTCGCGTGGAGTATATCGATTCCCCGGAAGGCGAGAAAGATGATGACGGTAAGATCAAGCGCGTTTCTATCGATGTTCCGAATCAGATCAACAATCCGTCTCCTGCATGGACAAAAGCTCCGGTAGATCTGAAAGACGAGGATTATGCCGCGTTTTATCGCGAGTTGTATCCGATGAGTTTTGAAGATCCATTGTTCCATATTCATTTGAACGTGGACTATCCATTCAATTTGACAGGGATTTTATACTTCCCAAAGATCAAAGAGAATGTGGAAGTACAACGCAATAAGATCAATTTGTATAGCAATCAGGTGTTTATCACAGATTCTGTGGCTGAAATAGTTCCAGAATTCTTGACCTTGTTACACGGTGTTATCGATTCACCGGATATCCCGCTAAATGTTTCTCGCTCTTACCTACAGAGCGATGGTAACGTGAAGAAGATCTCTGCACACATCACGAAAAAAGTAGCTGATAAATTGGCGGAAATGTTCAAAAAAGACCGTGCTGATTTTGAAGCGAAATGGGACGATTTAAAGGTGTTCGTGGAATATGGAATGCTTACTGAAGATAAGTTCGCTGAAAAAGCCAAAGGATTCACCTTGTTGAAAAATACGGAAGGTAAGTACTTCACTATGGAGGAGTACAAGGAGCAGATCGCGCCTTTGCAAACCGATAAGAATGGAAAAGTTGTGGTGTTGTATACACACCATGTCGACGAGCATTTCAGTTTCGTGAAACAGGCAAAAGACCGCGGCTATCAAGTGGCGGTAGTTGACGGACCGTTGGCTCCGCATTGGATCTCCAAAATGGAGCAAACTTTTGAAAATATCTCTTTTGCTCGCGTCGATGCGGATACTTTGGATCAATTGATCCAGAAAGAAGGTGAATTGCCAAGTAAGCTGTCTGAAGAGCAGCAACAGTCCTTGAAACCATTGTTTGAATCAGCAGTTGACGCACAGAAGTTCAAAGTTGAATTCAAATCTATGAGCGAAACAGATGCCCCGATCATCATTACACAACCTGAGTTCATTCGTCGTATGATGGAGCAACAAAAGTTAGGTGGGGGTGGTTTCTTTGGAGCATTCCCGGAAACTTACAATTTGGTGGTTAATAGCAATCACGAAAAGGTGGGGGCTTTGCTTTCAACGGAAAATGGTGAGGACAAGACTACAAAAGTGAAGCAATTGACAGACTTGGCTTTGCTTTCTCAAGGTATGCTGAAAGGAGAAGAACTGAGTAAGTTTATCGAAAGAAGTATAGAATTTATATAATCATCGTGCGCTCCCGTCCTTCTCGGTTTGGACGGGAGTTTGCGCTTAATTTTACTACGTGTATAGTATTGTTTTTGCCCTTTTGGGATTTGTGCTTTTTCGAGGAAGCATTTTTGGTGGGATCATAGGATTCATTATCGGCGGGGTAATCGATGCTTCAGCACGTGCCAGACGTGCCGCTCAGCAGGGTGGTCAACGTTCAGGTTCATTCGAAGATATCTTTGATTATTATCGTCAGCAAACCCAGCGTTACGATTTCCCGACGCAATTGTTGGCGCTATCAGCTTACATCATGAAAAGTGATGGCAAGGTTCTGAAATCTGAGTTAAACTTCGTGAAAGCTTTTCTGCAACAGCAGTTCGGACCACAGTTCAATACCCATCATCTGCAAACCCTGAAGCAATTCTTGGACGCACCGTCTATTCCAATCGAACAGATTTGTGCGGATATCCGCATCCGCGCTCAGGTAGAAATTCGCATTCAATTGTTGCACTATTTATTTGGAATTGCACAATCGGATGGGCAAGTAACGGATCAAGAGGTAGCAACGCTTCAACACTTAGCGCATTTGCTTCAAGTTCCACCAATGGATTTCCGATCTGTACAAGGAATGTTCAAACAAAACTTGGATGCTGATTACGAGATTCTTGGTGTAGAAAGCTCTGCAAGTGATGATGACATCAAGAAAGCCTACCGAAAAATGGCTGTTCGCTACCATCCGGATAAAGTAGCTTCACTGGGTGAAGAATACCAAAAAGGAGCGAAGGAAAAATTCCAACGCATACAAGAAGCGTACGAAAACATTAAGAAAGCTCGCGGCTTATAATTCTCTTCTGCCCAAAGCAAACATAACCGGAATCTTACCAATATCATACGCATTTTCACGCCAATCTTTGATAGAAAGTGTACGGATCATTTGCGTTGGCAACGTGAGGTTAGAGGCAATACACAATGCAGTATCATCCTGTAATTCGTTCAGTAAATCTTCGAGCACATGAATGTTGCGAAAAGGTGTGTCCATGAACAATTGGGTTTCTCCATGCTTGCGAACTCGGATCTCCATGTCTTTCAATTTCTTGACACGATCGCGTTGATCTTTTGGCAAATATCCGTGAAAAGTAAAGTTTTGACCGTTCATTCCACTCCCGATCAAGGTAAGTAGAATACTACTTGGTCCAACCATAGGTGAAACATGAATGCCTTTTTCATGTGCCAAATTCACCAGCATGGCTCCAGGATCTGCAATTCCCGGACAGCCGGCTTCAGAAATAATACCAACATGTTGACCGGCTTTTAAGACTTTGAACAATCCTTGGATCTCATGCGCTTGTGTATGTTTGTTCAATACCACAAAATTGGACTCGTCAATCGGAAAATTGCGGTCCATTTTGCGTAGTAGCCGTCGTGCCGACTTGATCTCTTCAACCGCGAAATGACGAATATTCACTGCGATTTCTGCTACTCCCTGAGGAATGATGTCTGTGGTAGTTTCTCCACCGAGGGTATTTGGTAAGAGATAAATGTTGCCGTTCATGTTATGAAATTAGTTTTTCGTTGCGTAAGAATGCATCAGTAGCTTTATCGAGCAGTTCTATCACATGGATAAAGCCATCGGTTCCTCCATAGTAAGGATCGGGCACTTCCTGATCTTCTCCTGGATTTAATTCATTCAGCATTAATCTTACTTTTTGCTTGTCGGCATCTGTACGAGCCAATTTTAATATATTCTGCAGATTCGAACGATCCATAGCAAAAATGGTATCAAAACGATCGAAGTCGTCTACCGTAAATTGGCGAGCGCGCAACGGCTCCAAATCTACATCGTATTGTAATGCCCATTTACGCATACGTGGGTCAGGTTTTTCTCCGACATGATATCCCGAAGTTCCGGCTGAATCGACCAAAAGGTCGAGGTCATATTTTGCTGCTTTGTGCCGCAGCCAGCCATCGGCCATAGGAGAGCGGCAAATATTTCCTAAACAAACCATTAAGACGCGCATGTTACCTTTTTATGATTTAAACTTATGTGCAAAGATAGTATTAAACCGTACAGATAAATTTTCACCGTAATGACCATTTCGTACGAAGTTAAGCCCGATTTATTCATTGACGCGAAAATTCCTACAACCTTACACTTCTTTTTACATCATATTAACGTTATTAGTATTAGAAATCAACTGTTTGAGCCATGAGACAATTAAAGATCGTTAAGCAAGTTACCAACAGAGAAACGGCTTCACTAGACAAATACTTACAAGAAATAGGCAAGGTTGAATTGATTTCAGCAGATGAAGAGGTGGAATTGGCACGTCGCATCAAGCAAGGTGATAAGGCTGCACTGGAACGCCTCACTAAAGCAAATTTGCGCTTTGTGGTTTCTGTTTCCAAGCAATATCAAAACCAAGGCTTGTCTTTGCCGGATCTTATCAATGAAGGAAATGTTGGTCTGATCAAAGCAGCAGAACGTTTTGATGAAACGCGCGGTTTTAAATTCATTTCTTACGCTGTTTGGTGGATTCGTCAATCAATTTTACAAGCCTTGGCAGAACAAGCGCGGATTGTGCGTTTGCCCTTGAACAAGATTGGAAGCATCAATAAGATCAATCGCGCGTATGGGGAATTGGAGCAACGCTTTGAACGCCCACCTTCAGCTGAAGAATTAGCAGAGCATTTAGAGATCAGCGTAGACGATGTGCGTCAATCCATGGCGAATACAGGACGTCACATTTCGATGGATGCACCATTGATGGAAGGCGAAGAAAGTTCAAGCAGTATGTATGATGTATTGCCAAATGATGACTTACCGAGTCCAGAATCCGAATTGGTTAAAGAATCACTGCGTCGTGAAATCGAGCGGTCTTTGTCAACCTTGACTGGTAGAGAAGGAGATGTTGTACGCTTGTATTACGGACTTAATGGAAGACATCCCTTGACTTTAGAAGAAATTGGTGACCTATTCGATTTGACCAGAGAACGTGTAAGACAAATAAAAGAAAAAGCTATTCGTAGATTAAAACATACCTCCCGGAGCCGGATGCTTAAGACATACCTGGGTTAAACGGGGTCAACGTTTATAATCAAGCGAATTGATTTGAAACGAGGAACGCTGAAGAATTGATCCGTTAATTCGTGAAGGCGTTCCTTTACTTTTTTCTGTGGAGCTTCTTGTTCAATCTTCACTAAGATCTCTTTGAGATAATAATTCTGAATGCGCGGAATAACTGGAAATTCTGGACCTAAGACACGTTCATGGAAAACCGCACGCAATTGTTTGCCGAAATGATCAGCTGCCTCATTCACGAGGTTTTGATCTTTATGCTTGATCGTAAATTGCACCAATTTGTAAAAAGGTGGATAATGGTAGTTTCTTCGCTCCACCAATTCATTGATCGCAAAGCCTTCGTAATCGTGTTGCATCACTTTCTGAACCACCCAATGATCTGGATTTCCGGTTTGAATGACCACTTTACCGCGTTTGTTTCTGCGTCCAGCTCTACCTGCAACCTGACTCATCAGTTGAAATCCGCGTTCGAATGCTCTAAAATCCGTTTTATTGATCAATAGATCAGCGTCTAATATTCCAACGAGACCAACATGATCAAAGTCCAAGCCTTTAGCAACCATTTGTGTTCCAATCAAAATGTCCACATTCCTGTTCTCGAAATCCTGAATGATCTGTAGATAGGCATTTTTAGAACGTGTTGAATCAAAATCCATGCGCGCTATCCGAACGTCAGGCATCAATAACTGAAGATCATCTTCGATTTTCTCTGTACCAAATCCCAACATTTTCAACCGGTTGCTGCCACAGGCCGGACAGGTGCCAATCGGTGCTGTCTGATAGCTACAATGATGACATTTCAATATATTACTATGCTTGTGATAATTCAACGTCGTGTCGCAGTTTTTGCACATGGGCGAATAACCACACAATTCACAGGTCCAGATAGGCGTATATCCACGGCGGTTTTGAAACAAAATGATCTGTTCGTTGCGTTCCAAAGCAGCCTTCATTTCCTCCAATAGGAATTTGGAGAAGTGACCGTTGACCGTTTTGTGAAGCCTTTCTTTTTTCATGTTAGCACAACAGATCTCCGGCATTTGAACTTGGGAATAGCGCTCGGTCAATAAAACGTGACCGTACTTCTTTTCACGGGCGTTTTGAAATGTTTCGATTGAAGGAGTAGCTGATCCTAAGACCGTTTTTGCCTTGAAAAAATGCGCCAGAACGATTCCCATATCGCGACCGTTGTAGCGTGGCGAAGGGTCGTGTTGTTTATAACTTCCTTCGTGTTCCTCATCTACGATCACCAAACCAAGATCTTGAAAAGGCAAGAAAATTGAAGAGCGGGCACCTACTATCAATCGGAATTGACTTGGATTGTTTTCCAAAACTTTGTTCCAGATCTCCACCCGCTCATTGGCATTGAATCGGGAGTGATAAACTCCTATCTGTTGTCCGAAGTAAGCAGACAAACGCTGAATAAGCTGGGTTGTTAATGCGATCTCTGGAACAAGGAACAAAACTTGTTTTCCTCTGTCCAGAAAATCCTTGATCAAATGAATATAAATCTCCGTTTTACCAGAACCGGTTACTCCTTGAAGTAAAACCGTTTCTAGTTCGTCGAATTGATCTTTGATAGTCTCAAGCGCCGAAGTTTGATGTGCACTTAATTCAGGAAAAGTGTATTGTTGCAGGTCCCTTTGTTGGATTCGCGAGACCTCTAGGCGTTCTGTTCTCAAGACACCTTGTTTTTCCAAGGTCATCAAAGCGGAAAGACTCACTCCGGAATCTTCCAATTGTTTGCGCAGAATAGGGTGTTCTTGTCCGTCAGAGAATCCGCCTTTTTGCAACAAGATCAATAATGCCTCTTCCTGTTTTGCAGTAGTTTTCTTTTCCTGTAGGCGAACAAATAGCTCGTTCAAAGCCCCTTCATCGCAATAATCCTTATTCAAAATAACGAACAAAGCAGTCTTCGCCTGGAATTTGTCGTTCAGTTCTTCTTGTGCCAGGATCATTTTTTTCTCCATCATCTTTTTGATGATGGGCTGAATGGTCTTAATTCCGGCTATCGCACTTATCTCTTTCAAATCTAAGACTTCCTGAATGGAAAGTGCCTCCATGATCATGTATTCACGATCATCCAGTTTTTGAGTGTCCCCGTCAAAATCTGGGTGGATAACAATTTTTGTTTCACTGGCTAATTTGAAATTAGAAGGGAGTGCAGCATTCATTACATCTCCGATGGGAGCCATATAATACTGTGCTATCCAATTCCAAAATTTGTATTGTTTGGCAGTTATCAGTGGAGCATCATCGAGGATATGTTCGATGTATTTGGCTTGGTAAAGAGTAGGAACTTCGCCATGGATTCGCGTAACGATTCCAGTATACAGTTTTCCTTTACCAAACGGGACAACTACACGCGTAAATAATTGGATTTCTGGATTCAGATCATAAGGAACGCGATATGTAAACTCCTGACTCAGGGAAATGGGTAGGATTACATCCACAAACAATGTTTGACGTTCACTCATGATGTAAAGGTAGTTAAAGTCAAAAAAAAATCCCGATCAAAATCGGGATTCAGTTTTATTCTCTTAGAAGCAGTACCAGCTTTCTGCTTGATCGGTAATGTGTTCGCTACAGAACAATAAGTTGAACGTTATTGGTCCTGTACATAATTCACGCATAGAATTCTTATCCAAGCCGCGAATCGAAGGTGCTGTAGATACGTAGTTCACTTTTTCTTGGAATACTGTGTTTCTTGCAGAGAAAATTCCGATCACAGGGCGACCATCACTTGTAGATAAATTTGTGAATGTCGGTTTGTTTTGAGCAATGGAAGAACTTGGTTGGTTCACAAGGATATACTTACTCAAGTCGTTTGTTCCACACGTTGCATACAAGCGGATCTTTTTCAATACGCGTTTTGTGATGGTTGGATCGTTTGTAGCGTTTTGCTTGATGAGGTTGTAGAACGTTTCACCATTTGCTTTGAACGACGCTCCCAAAGAAGTAAATGACTCACTGGTCATATTACCAAGTTTCCAAGTGAAGGATTTCTCAACAGGAACACCCGCAAAATACTCATCAAAATAAACTTGCAATCGAGTTTCAACAATTTCAGCAGTTCCTGGATTCACACGGATCAATTGCTGCAAATAGTTCGTGCTACCATTGTTTACACTAACAAAGTTGTAAGCTCCTAAATAGGAAGGAGATGTGATTGCCCCGCCATTTACCAAGTTCGTTTCTGCAGTAACTGTAAAACCATCTCCGTCATTTACGGTTGCTATTAATTTGTAGGTCAATACGACATTCTTAGATCCGTTTGGAGTAACGATCAATGAATCATATTTTAAATTCTTTTCTTTGAAATAATATACTTTCTGGTCGGGATTGTAGAAAGCCCCCGGATTCTTACCAGTGATCACAGTATCGCTTAAGGTCCATTCGTCTAGTTTATCAGAACCTGCCCATTGTTCAACTTTGATTGAAACATCGTTATAATAATTAGAATCAGCGATTTGAGCCACTTCAACCGCATTGTTATTTCCAGCAAAAGCACGTGTCAATTTTACATAGTGTATTGAATCAGCTTGATCTAATAAACAATATAGTACTGGTGCTTCAGATGCTGATCCCGCAAAGTCGATATCTTCATTACAAGAAGATAATCCCAAAACAAGTAGAGCTAATAGCGGAAAAAGCGATCGTTGGAGAAGTTTCATAAGTATACAATTTGTCCCAAAAATACAATTATTTCTTAGCAAATGGGTGGTGTGTTCAATCAATGGATACTACCACAGAATCATTTTCGCACCCTGTTGAAACGCATTGCACGCAACATCCAGTTTGGAAGGTAAGCTCCCGGCTTTTTATGCTTCAAATGAATATACCAGCCTAATTTCTTCATGACCGGAACTTTATGCGTTTCCACGAACTCGATCCAAGTTCCATCGGGGTCTTCAATATATGAGAAACGACCTCCTGCTTCTCCCATATCGAAGGTTTTACCTGAGTCTACAGTGAACGGAAATCCAAGTGCTTCACACTCTTTTTGCAGATCATCCATGCCCTGAACATCAAAACACAAGTGAATGAATCCCCAGTCACCCCAATAGCGATCTTTGAAAATGGATTTGGCATCTGTGCGCTCTACTGCCTGGATCAATTCTATCTGGGTTGGACCCAGCAAACGTGCAAAAGGACCGCGTCTAACTTCGCTGTGTTCCAACAAGACTCTTCTAACTTTCGTGTTGCCATTTGGTACTTGATCGAATGCTGCGAACGTATCCGTAATGTCGTAAACGATTTTATCATAACCCAATATTTTCTGATATAGTGGTAATGATTTTTCAATTGAAGAAACGCCTATCATAGAACCGGCAACACCCCCGGTTTGGCCTTCAAATTTGGTGTCCATGAACCAGCCAGAACCTTCGACGATGTCAAACAAATTGCCATTCGGATCTTTCAACAAAAAGTGCAAACTGCCATTTGGTAATTTTTGAGGTTCAGACAAAATATCAACTCCTTTTTGCTTTAAAAAGGCGTACGTAGCTTTTACATCTTTTGATTTGATGCGGCAAGCATAGAGTCCAAAATCACCTAATTGAATTGGATAAGGAGATTTCTCCGTATTTCTCGAAGTGAACTGCCAGATCTCGAATCCACCTCCACCTTCCATGGAAAGCGCCAAAGTGGCTGTACGCGCATGCACTGTGTCACCGGTGTATCGCGTCATCAACGGTGCTTCAGCAGCTTCTTCAAAGATGCGCACATCCACTCCGAAATGTTCGCGGTACCATTTCCAGATCTTTTGAACGTCGGGAACACCAATTCCCATTTGTTGAATGCCACAGATGATTTTTCCCATAGAAGTGATTTTTTTTGAAGCTGCAAATTTAATCGAAACTTACGAAGTTCCGCTATCTTGTCGCGCGCTCGTTGAATATGATATATCCGTATGTGAATTGCAGAATGAAGGGGGATTTTTGATCCGGGAAGTAATTCAACGTGAATCGTACCGGTCCAATTGGCGAATGGTAGATGGCCGAACCGGCAAGTGCCAATTTTTCACCTTTGAATGGTTTAGTATAGCCAAATCCTCCGTCATCCAAAATTACCAATTGTTTGAATGGTTGAAAATAGAGTCCGTCGAGTCTGAGATCAAAATTCTTTTTAGGAGTAAAGATCAAGCTTGCTCCACCGCCCAAATATTGGGATGCGCGGTATTCCGGCAAAAAGAAGGTGGGCATGTCTGAAAGGGGCTCAAATGCAGAAAGACTTAAAATGGTTGCGGTGTAATTTTTAAAAAGTGATTGACTGGTTAACAACGCATTTCCGGTAAATCCTAAACTGAAGAACTTGGTGCTGATCGGGTAACTTTGAAATGTTCCCGATAGTTGAATCCATTCGTGGTTCTTTCTGAAATCATAGGCTGTTGGAGAGGTAGATCCGGAAATGCTGTGTTCCTTACCATTTACGTAACGCATTCTGAAAGACAATAAATGGCCTTCATTGGCAAATTGCTTTCTGTTCAAGGAGTTTTGTTCCAGCTCAAATTTCAACGCATGTCCATAAAATCGCGTCAAATCTGCGGTGTCTTTATTGGTGAAATTTTCAGTCTGGTAGTACGAATCTTCCAATTCCATGTATCTATAATCAAGCACGGTTTTGGAATTATTAAAGATTGGAAGTTTCAATTGAGCTCCGGCGAATGCTTCATTTTGTACCAGAAAAGAGGGTTTTACTTCTTCGAAAAATGTGGCGAAATTTCGGAAATAATCAAAACGGTTAAGAATGAGGTAGGTACTCAAAGACATTGGATAAGAGGTGGGCAGATTGAAGTTCAATTGCACTTTTCCGGATCCGTAGAATTTACCAAAGTAGGAGTTCATTTTCAGGGAAGTAGCCCATTTCCCGAGATGCATAGCTGATAGCTGAACAAATCCAGTGTTGATCGCTCTGGAACTCACAATTCCGCCAACTTCTGCTTTGAAAAGTTTGGCCGCTCGAACGTCGATTTGCATTTTGTAAGTTGAATCCGCTTTGCGCTCTAGCGTAGGATATAGATAATCGATCTCCTGAGTTGCGTAGGCACGGAAGTAACGACGCTCTAACTCCCTTTCGGACAGCGTCTTTCCTTTTCCATCTTTTAAAATGGAGTTCTTTACATAACTCTCTTTGTTCGCTCGATTATTCTTTGTCTCAACTGCAGAAACTTTCAATGTTGAAACTTTTTGCTGAAATTGCTTTCTTTTCAGGTCCAGTTCTTGACTTGAGATTCGATAGGGTATAAGTTGTTTCAAAGAATCGATCAATAGTAGTGTACTTTGATAACCAGATTCAATGGCTTGTTTGACCTCGCTGAAATCAAATGTTTGAACGTCGGTTTTGGGTTCAATCAATATTCCGGATTCACAAGGGATATTAAAATTTGTTGGCGTGACCAACATATTCGTCAACTGAGAGATCAAATTGTCTTCAGAAGGAGGAGAGGCGTTGTATGAAACGTTGGATCCGATTATAAAGTCGGGATTAAATTCTTGATAAATAACGTCTGCCGGAAAGTTATTGTAAAGTCCTCCGTCAAAGTAAAGCACACCATTGATCCTGATCGGATTGATATAAAATGGAAATGTCATAGATGCCCGAACTGCCTGATTTAAATGACCGTTCCTGAAAACTTCGCCTCTTTTAGCAACGATGTTACTTGCCACGCAGCGAAAAGGAACAAAAAGACTGTCAAAATTGTCCTCTTTTGAAGCCGATACAGTTCCCAATAGGCGCATCATTTCAAAATCCAATAACTCAGGACGGATAAAATTGGTTGGGAGCGATTTATTAAAAATACTATCTAAACCAAAGGAGAATCCCATCATGCTGGCATTCGGATCGTCTTCGCGTAGCAAGAACTCTTGAGATCTTTCTAAGCCGCCCTGCGTCATTAATTGAAACTTTTCACTTGTTACATAAGCTTCGATTTCAGCCGGACTGTAACCACAAGCATACATAGCGCCAACCAAGGCTCCAGCTGAAGTTCCTGAGATGTAATTGATAGGAATGTTATTCTCTTCAAGTGCCTTTAAAACACCGATGTGAGCAAATCCAGCTGCACCTCCACCACTTAAAACCAACCCTACTCCTTGTCCGTAACAAGTGACCATACCGGAGAGGAACAGGAAAATCGTTAAAACGAGTGGCTTCAAGTTGTTTAGTTTTGGACAAAAATACAAATATTGACTGCTTTTTACCGGATTTTGAGCCAAACTGTTTTCCAAGCATTCATTTGAAGTACTTTTGCAAATATTAAAAGTACATCATGTTGAATATTGTAGTCAAGACATTTTACGGTTTAGAAGAAGTGTTGGAATCTGAGTTGATCGAATTGGGATATCAGCCTAAGGAACGTTTGAATCGTGCCGTAAAATTAGAAGGTACTTGGCAAGATGTGTACTTTTTGAATTTGCATTGCCGCTGTGCGATCAATGTCTTGGTTGAATTGCGCACTTTTCAGATCAAGCAGGAAAAAGACCTCTACAAAGAGGCTATGAAGATCGATTGGTCATCCTTGTTCGATGTTCGAAAAACCTTTGCTGTTAAAGGTGCGGTGAATTCGACTCTTTTCAAACATTCTCAATTTCCTTTTTTGTTGGTTAAAGATGCGATCGTGGATACTTTTCGCGATAAGGTAGGGGATCGTCCGGATGTTTCGGTAAAAACGCCTCAATTGGTGATTGACCTATATGTTCGTGAAAAGGAAGGCGTAATTTCGATCAATACCAGTGGAGTACCTCTTTTTCAGCGAGGATATCGTCAAAGTACGGGAGAAGCGCCTTTGAATGAAGTTGTTGCAGCGGGACTGGTTCGCATGTCTGGTTGGGACCGTAAATCTACATTGATTGATCCTTTCTGCGGTTCCGGAACTATTCTCATTGAGGCAGCTTTGTTAGCATCAGGAATACCATCAAATATCGAACGAACACATTACGCGTTCAAACATTTGAAAAATTTCAATGAGGGAGAATGGAATCTGATTTACGATAAGGCAATAAAATCTGTAAAAGAGCTTCCATGTGAATTGTACGGTTCGGATATTGATCCGGCAGCACTCATGAAGGCAAAACGCAATGCGAGGGGATTCTCATTTGGTCGCTTCATCCAGTTTCAAGTGGAAGATTTTGCAGAGCTTCAAATTCCTAACGGTCCGGGAATGCTCATCACAAATCCGCCTTACGGGGAACGATTGAATACAGACGTGGAGGAACTCTATGAAACGATTGGAAGCGTGATGAAACATAAAATGCAAGGCTACACCTGTTGGATCATCTCCTCCAGCGAATCGGGCTTTAAATCTATTGGCTTAAGACCGGAAAGAAAGATTAAACTGTTTAACGGTGATCTAGAATGCTCATTCCGTAAATACAGTATTTACGAGGGGTCTAAGAAAGATAAGCAACAAGATATTACTGAGTAACCGGACATTTAATTCGTGCTTGTCTGGAGCCTTTCTTAGTAATTTGCAAATAATATATTCCTTGGCATAAGCCGATTTCCAGAGTACTACAAACAGTGGTAATTTCTTGTGTTAAAATAACTTGTCCTGTACTTGTATATACAGCAACTGTTTCTCCGGGAAGCAATACTTCATTGAATTGAATATTTCCCGCTTGGTAACGCGCAACTATTTCGTTAAAGTTCAGGTCCACAGCGATCTGCTTTGAATATTGTTGCTCGCCGTTGCGGTCGATTTGCACAAGCTGGTAATATGCCAAGCCATCAACCGGAGATCCGTCTTCAAAACTATAATGTGTCGTAGAATGAGAAATTCCTTGAGCGAATATTTTTCCAATGACATCAAAGGTTATTCCGTCGGTACTGCGAAGAATATTGAAGTGCCCCGAATTGTTTTCAATCAAAGTTGCCCATGATAGCAAAACTTTTTGATCCATTTTTGCAGCATTGAAATTGACCAATTCAACGCCAAGTGGATATATACAATTGGCTTCCGTTCTGTACGTTGGATTTCCTGCATCGTCAAAATCAACAAAACTTCCATCACTACCAAGTAAATTTGGGGTGTACGTAACACTTTCTGGGGTGCCTGCGAAATTGGCAGTTAGGGTTCTTGTGCCAGCATTGCCAGAATTGGCAAAGCGGCCCGCAGTACTCGTATTATTACAGAAAATGGCATAGAACACCTCTGTTGAAGGACATTGTGTAGAATAATCAAACACATAACTTGGTGTTTGTCCCGTAAATACAATGATTGTTGCTCCCGCCGGAATAGGATCGGCATATGCAAACAATGAGCAGCCAGCAGTGGTGTTTAGTTGTGTGATATACGCCGGATTGTTGCCAAGCGTGTTTGTACCACAGCCAGAATTGCAATAGGTACCACCTGAAGGAAACGCTAATGAAATGTCGCTAATGTTCAAAGGATTTGACCCATTTTCAATTAGAACAAGTTCATCTAGTCCTTCTTGAGAAGAACAGGCATCAGCAAGTAACGAGCGGATCTGTGGTGTGCTACAATTGTTGAGTGTCGTAAAGTTATAGGTCAATGGTGATGTGTTGTACGATTCATCACAATTGGAACTTGTCATATTGTATTCAAAAACAGCAACGTAGTAAGTGGTATTGGCTGTTAAACCTGTTACAGTGAAATTTGAAGTAGCTCCATTGAAAACAACAAATTGTCCAGCACCGATGGTAGATCCAGATCCAAAGGTTGTATTCGATGAATAAGAAGTGGCATTAACTGGAATTCCTGTGATTGGAGAGGTACCCATAACAACTAAATGGTTCGAGCCGTTTCCTGCTGTAAAAGTGAGTCCTGCCGAAGTACAAAACGGATTAGCGCTGCCATTTGATGAAAGAGCAGTAGGTGCTGGCCCGACCACGCAAGGAACAGATAAGGTTCCTACAAGTCGGATGTCGTCAACGGTCCAGCGTTCACCGGCCGAGTTATTCAATAATCTCACACGAATTGCAGCACTTGTACATGAATTTGGAAGATCGACTCGAACAGTGGAATACCCGTCGGTTGTTCTTGCGCCACCACCTGCAGGTTGAAATGCAACTGCTGTTCCATCACCATCGTAAGTTGTTGCGGCAACGCCTGTTCCGGTTGAATAATGCCAAAACGCATTAGAATTGCCATCCACACGAACCTCTGAAGTGAAAGGACCACCGTCTATAGATATTTCGACCAACACGTTATCAGCACCGTCTGCTCCATTTCCAGTACTTGCTATTGACCAAGAAGCCAACCTAAAATCAAAGAATTTACTGGTGTAAGAGCCAAGTCCGGAAACAGTTCCACTCGTAAAAGTACCTGTGGTATTCGTTGCGCTGTATGCTGTGGTCGCCGAGGTGAAAAAACTACTGGATGCTGGACGATCGCCGGCTGCTGAACTACCTGTAACGTTAGCTCCTCCTGTTGTCGCGAAACCAAGAGCAGGTGTTCCACCATCAAAGTTTTGAATAGCAATCACCGTTTGACTGTAAGAATTCAAGTAGATCAAATAAGTCAGGGCAACCGTGAAAATGTGTTTCATGTTAGCAGTAATTTCGAATCAAAAGTACTTGACTTTCAGGAGGTAATATGTTAAGTCAAAATCAAGTTTTAAACAGGTTTAGACCTAAATCGTTTTGGTAACAACTTAAATCGTTTTAGTTGTTGATAAATAGAAACGATATTTTTTTTGGGACACAAAAAAAGGGTGCAACAGCACCCTTTCTTTAAAATAATATCAGCGGAATATTAACCACGTTTGCTGATTTCAACATAATCGCGAGTTACAGCACCTGTATAGATCTGACGTGGACGACCGATTGGTTCTCCCATTTCTGTCATTTCTTTCCATTGTGCGATCCATCCTGGTAGACGTCCCAAAGCAAACATTACTGTAAACATTTCGGTTGGAATACCCAATGCTTTGTAAATGATACCTGAATAAAAATCTACGTTAGGATATAAGTTTCTAGCTTTGAAATATTCGTCTTCCAAAGCATATTTCTCTAGTTTCTTCGCGATGTCAAGCAATGGGTCATTGATATTCAATTTCTCCAATACATCGTCGCATGCTTTTTTAATGAT